>NZ_CP092282.1:3212066-3533480 GCF_024972775.1 Dehalobacter sp. DCM
TCAAGAATATCCGTTGTTCCGCTTTTAGCCTTATTTAATGCCCCTCTGGCAGTTTCCCTGGAAACAGTGAGTATGGTTCCCTCTACCGGTTTCATGACCGCGCGGTAAGCTGTTTCCACCCCTGCCTGGAGGGCATGAGCCACTTGGATAGAATTGGCTTCATCAAGCCCTTCCAATCCTTTGGCAATTCCCCGCATGATTTGGGACAGAATAACACCCGAGTTACCTCTCGCTCCCATTAAAGACCCTAAAGAAGCGGCAGCAGCAATCTCATGCACGGATTTTCCGGTATTTTTATCTGCGGCCTGGGATGCCGCCTTAAATGTCAAATTCATATTTGTCCCTGTATCCCCATCAGGGACAGGAAAAACATTCAAGGCATCGATTTCTTTCTTTCTTTGTTCCAGAAGGTGAGACCCCGATCGCAACATATCTTTTAATACATTACCGTCAATTTTTTCTGTTTTCGTTTCAGACACGGCATTCAAAAAATTTTCCTCCTACTCATCGTGTGATCTCTATGATCAGGGATAACTCTTATTCTAAGAATCTTACACCCTGCACATTGACGTTGACTTCGGATACTTTCAGTCCGGTCATTGTTTCAACCGTATAGCGTACTCTATCCATGACATTGGAGGCGACTTCCGATATTTTGACGCCATATCCCACAATAATATTAAGATCAATAATAAGTTCGTCCTCTTGAAGAGTTACGATGACCCCTTTGGATAAATTCTCTCGTTTAAGCAGTCCGGAAACACCATCTGACAGTTTCCGGGACGCCATACCAACTAGTCCGTAGCATTCGATTGCCGCTGCCCCTGAGATCGTAGCAATCACGTCTTCAGAGATATCGATGTTTCCCAATTTTGTCTCCATCAGCTTGGCCATTTTGTAACCCTCGCTTTCTCCAGTATAATCTATACAGAATCGGTGCCCTTTTGTTCATTTTTTATCAGCTGTTGAATTTAATTAATTCGCTATGATAAAAATAGGATAATATACGCACTGGGCTTTCGTCAAATAATAAAGATAATTAAACTGCTCTTGCCAATTCTTTTATCTTCTGCTAAACTGTATAAGTGTCATTTGGGGTGAAAAGGAGGTAGTAAATCATGGCAAATATTTGTGAAGTATGCGGAAAAGGAGTTTCTTCCGGGATGAGTGTCAGTCACTCCCACATTCGCTCCAAGCGTACCTGGAAACCGAACCTCCAGCGTGTCCGTGCTGTAGTGAACGGTACTCCCACCCATGTCAAAGTCTGCACGAGATGCCTGCGTTCCGGAAAAGTTAAACGCGCAATATAATGATTAATCATCTGACTGTGTTGGATTAAGACAACCCCGGCTTTTTACTAGCTGGGGTATTTTACATTAATAGCAACATTTCGATATATAGCGTTATCTTCTATACCGCTATACAGCGATACCACTATTCCGATCGCGGTTTTCTCATTGTGGTATGTGTTGATTACAGACGGTAAATCAACGCTTTGCCCTCATGTATCTCTATAGTTATTTCCTCATGCGTAAATACATTACTGATCCCACGCGGAGAATGCTGCGCCAGATTTAATCGATCCAATTCATAATATAACCCTTCGGCTGAAATACAAGCGTAATCCGATAAAGGGACGATGGACAATTGCTGCCCTATGTTGCCTTTGATTATTTCCTTGCCAGGTACCATGACCCAGGCTTCCGATTGTTTATCTTTCATCTTCAGTCTCAGTCCTTTTTGCGCATAGCCGATCATCAATGAGATATTGCCCATTAAATGATCCATGCGCTTTCCCCCGGCCGCATAAAGGATAATCTCACTCTGAGGCGTGGCGGTGGATTTTAACACCATTTCCGCATAGGCCACGGCCAGCTCCAAATCGGTCTCATCTTTTTCCTTGGGATATTTTTTTATTTCTGTATGGCCTTTTATACATCGCTCCAGGTTGTCATCGGTAATGGAGTCCAGATCACCGACAAGAATATCCGGCAATCTTCCTGACGCAATGGCAAGGTTTCCCCCGCCGTCGGCACAAATCAACATCGCAATCTTGCTCTTATCCAGTTCGCTGCGTCCCCATTCGAAATCCCATTCGCCATTGGCCATTACTGCTGTCTTCATGATTTCCCTCATTGTTTTTTCTTTTTACGCACAGTGATCTGTTCTTCTCTGCCTGCATCTAAAATATCCGCGATGGCCTGTTTCGGGTCAGGTGACGAAAAAACAGCTGCGCCGGCCACCAGAATTTCAGCGCCGGCTTTACTGACAAGCCGTGCTGTATCCTTATTGATACCACCATCGACTTCAATCCGGCAAAGTGGATTGACCTCTTTTAGGATTTCCGATAAAGCGACGATCTTTGGCAGGACTTCTTGAATGAATTTCTGCCCGCCAAAGCCGGGATTGACTGTCATGAGTAATACAATATCCAATTCCTGAAGAACGTATGTGAGTACATCCAAGGGTGTAGCCGGATTGATTGCCACACCGACATTCACCCCCAGTGACTTGATCTGTTGAATAAGTCTGTGTAAATGTCGTGTTGATTCAGCGTGAACTGTAATACTGTCTGCCCCTGCTTTGACAAAGTCCTCGACGTATCTTTCCGGGTTTTCTATCATCAAATGGACATCAAATTCCAATGTCGATACTCTGCGCAAAGACGCGACGACTGGGGGGCCGATAGTAATATTAGGGACAAAATGTCCATCCATGATATCAATATGCAGAATGTCAATGCCAGCCTTCTCAACGAGACTTACATCTTCGCCCAGTTTGGCGAAATCGGCAGACAAAATCGACGGAGCAACGGTCAGTGCCATAAAAATCCTCCTTAGCATGAGCAACTATAGCTATAATTCTTCATTATCTGCGGAAATCCTTTTTAGTATCGCTGTTCGTTTTCAATCACTTCTTTTAGGAACGTCGTGTAATGGTCATACCGTGACGCAGGAATATCCAAATTACTTAATGCCTCTTTAACAGCACAATCTGGTTCTTTATCATGCATGCAGCTCGCAAAACGGCAATTTCGCTTATAGGGGGAAAACTCAGGAAAATAATCCTGCAGTTCTTCTCTTTTCATTTTAGGCAGATAAAGTGAAGAAAACCCCGGGGTATCTGCGACAAGCCCGCCGGCAACCGATAAAAGTTCGACATGGCGGGTCGTATGCTTTCCCCTGCCTATCTTTTGACTGACTGCCCCAGTCTTTAGAATCAGTCCCGGATTGAGGGCGTTGATGAGGCTGGACTTTCCGGTACCGGATGGGCCCGCCAAAACAGTTACTTTGCCCTTGAGTTCTTGAATGACTTCTGATATGCCCTGACCCGTCTTACTTGAGATCGGTATTGTTCGATAACCGATAGTGCGGTAATCGACAGCCGGTGTACTGTCTCTGGCTATGAGATCAGCCTTAGTGAAGACGATGAGTGGTTCTATCCCTGCCTTAGTGATTTGAACCAACAGGCGATCTAATAGATTATAGTCCGGATCCGGAGTTGCCAAAGCAAACACCAGCATAGCCTGATCCACATTGGCGATATTCGGCCTGACTAAAACATTCTTTCGCTCCATTACATTTTCAATCGTGCCTTTACTTTCGGTGCCGGGAAGGATCTGGACTTTGTCACCGGGGATAAAATCCTGCTTCTTGACGCGAAAACGACCGCGCAGGGAGCATTCCCACACCCGGTCATCGGCATAGACATAATAAAATCCGGCATATCCTTTCATCAATGTTCCCTGAAGCAGCATAAATACACAACTTTCTTCTTCATATTCTTTATTCGATATACGTATGCCTTGCGTTTGTTCTTCTAACATCGTTGAGTACAAGGTCCTTTTCAATGACCGATAATCGTTATTCAAAGCAATACGCGTTTAATTGGGTATAGCATCGCGTTAACCTATGCTGCCGGCCCGGGTCCCAGCGAAACATAAATAGTAACTTCCGATCCCTGATGAACCGGTTGTCCCGGAGCCGGATTGGTTCGGATCACCGCGCCTTCCGGGAAGTCATAGGACGTTTCAGTCTGAGGAATCACAATGAGCTTAAACTCCTTAAGAATTTTTGTTGCCAAATCGGAAGAGTAGTTGCGCACATCGGGCATGACTGTCAGCGATTGAATAATCCCGCTGCTCACATATAATTCGATCTTACTGGTACTTATTTTTGCCCAGGTCGATCCCTGTGCCGGTGATTGACCAAATACTTTCCCTTCAGGAACGATAGCACTGGTTGTTTCCTTGACCTCGATTTGTTCCCTCAGAAACCCGACAGCGAGTATCTTCGCAATGGCATCATCCAAAGTGGGATTTCCTATCGTGACATCCGGCATGACTAAATATTCTACGCCCTTGCTTATGGTTACGCCGATCTTTCTTCCCGCTTTTACCTCTTGTTTGGGTTTATATTCCTGATTGATTACTTTATCCTTATCCGTTTCATTATCACTGAAAGCATAATCGACATCTCCCAAAGACAAACGTACTTTGGCCAACTCCGTTCTTGCCTCTTCTTGGGTCATCCCGGTGAGATCCGGTACCGGGACCGACTTACTATGGGTAAATATCCACATGCCCAATACGACACTAACGATAACAACCAGGATCAATACGGCTAACACCGGCATAGGTATCTTCTGATAAAACTTTTTATTTTTGAGCAAGGCTTTGTTATCCTTTTTTTCACCGGAAACTACTTTTTCCCGAAGCCCCTTATGAACCTGGGTCTGCATTGTGTCACGTTTTTCATTCAGGCTGCCTTTTTCCCATACAATCGTCTCTCCGGCTTCAACTTTATGGAGGTCTTCTAAAAAATCCACAGCGTTTTTATAGCGATCTTCCGGTGATTTGGCAAGTGCTTTCATGATAACAGTTTCCAATTCCGGGCTTACGCCGGGAACGAGCTTACCGGGAAGTTCGACTTCTTCCTGAATATGCTTTAAGGCAATGGTAATCGGCGTATCACCGTCGTAGGGAAGCTTCCCGGCAATAAGCTCATACAGGATGATTCCTAAAGAATAGATATCGGATTGGGCTGTTGTCGGAGCTCCTTTCGCCTGTTCGGGTGATAAATAATGAACAGACCCAACAATATCTCCTGTATGGGTGAGCGTTGAAGCCGACGCTGCCCGAGCGATTCCAAAATCAGTCACTTTCGCTCTTCCGTCTGCTGTGACAAGTATATTCTGCGGTTTGATGTCACGATGGATAATGTTATTGATATGCGCATGTTTCAGAGCCTCTGCGATTTGACGTACAATATGGATAGCCTGCTCCTGGGAAAGAGGCGCATGCGTGCGAATAAGATCCTTCAGTGTTTGTCCTTTGACATATTCCATCACAATATATTCATTATTATCATCTTTACCCACATCGTATATTGATACAATATTATGGTGGGAGAGGCTGGCCGCTGACTGGGCCTCGCGGCGAAAACGCCGGATAAACCCTTCATCGGAAGCGAACTGTTCTCTTAATACCTTGATAGCAACAGTTCGGTTCAGCAGCATATCCTTCGCTCTATATACGATCGCCATTCCGCCGGCTCCGATTTTTTCTTCTATTTGATATCTTCCTCCAAAAATCTTCTCCATTAGTTTTCACCTTCTCTCAATTCAAGTGCTTTTTCAATAACTGCTTTAGCGATCGGGGCGGCAGCACCGCTTCCGGTTCCTCCATGTTCAACTAATACGGCAACCGCTATTTTCGGATCGTCGGCGGGAGCAAATGCCACATACCATGCGTGTGTATCCTCGTTTCCTCCCGTTTCAGCTGAACCGGTTTTCGCTGCAACTTGGACGTCAGGCAACGCGCCGGGGGCAGCCGATCCTTTATTGACCGCTAAGATCATACCGCTTTTAATTATTTCGGCATTACTTTCACTTAAAGGTGACAGCCAAATTTCCGGCGTGCGTTTATATATTCTATTTTGCTTGGAATCAAGCACGCTGTCAATCAAATGTGGGGCCATTATTTTTCCGTTATTGGCGACACCTGCTGTGATCAACGCCATATGAAAAGGACTCACCATGACTTCACCTTGCCCAAAGGCACTCGACGCCAAAAGATTCGCACCCAATGTCTGCGGTAAGGGATCCTCGTTAGTTACAGAACTCGGAGGTACATAGAGCTCAAACGGAATATCTTGACCAAAACCAAAGTCAGACAGTGCTTTTAAAAAGTTCTGAGCACCGGCTTTAATACCGTATTGTGCAAAATACGTGTTACAGGAGTACGCCAGTGCCAGATCGTAATTGACCCATCCATGCACTTTCCCATTTTGTTCCGGAATCGTCTGCCCATTGATGACGGTTTTTCCCTCGCACTTAAAAAGCTCCGTTGTATCTAAACCGGCGCGGAAAATAGCGCCGGAAGTGACGATCTTCATCGTTGAGCCTGGCGGAAAAAGAGAAAAGGCATGATTCAGCAAAGGGCTGTTTTGCCGGGCCAGGATCGCGTCCCATTCGGCTTCCAATGTTGTGGCATCATAACTCGGCTGGCTTACCAGAGCCAATACATCCCCGTTTTGGGGATCGATAGCGACAACCGCTCCTGTTTTGCCTTTCAGCCCTTCATAGGCAGTTTCCTGCAAACGGGCATCCAAAGTCAGTACCACGTCGTTGCCGGTCCGCTTCAACTCAAAGGTATTTTGTATTTTTCGCAATATCGATTTATCATTGATTCCCAAGAGCGTCTCGGCTTCGGTTGCTTCCAGTCCGGCAGATCCGTATTGTACCGTCGCATAGCCTATCAGCGGCTGAAACATTTCACCCAGGGGGTATTCACGGAATTTATTTTCGCCGGTACCAACTGTCTTTGCCAGGACAACACCATTTCGATCATAAATACTTCCCCTTGTTATTCTCTTTTCCAGAAAAACGGCGCGGCGGTTCGCGGGGTTGTCCAGCATCGTGTCCGCATTGACAACCTGCCAATACGCAAGCCCCAGGCTTAAGAATACGAAGCTGAAAACCATTATCAGCGCAATGTTGCGAATTCCCTTCGTCATAATGCATTCACCCGCTTTCCAATGGGTATTTCATTCAGTACAAACGAGGAATGATGCGAAATATTAGCAAGAATGCCTAATAGCATAAAATGGACAACCATAGAGCTGCCCCCATAACTGACCCAGGGCAAAGGGAGTCCCGTTAACGGCAGCATTTTTGTCACGCCCGCGAGAATGATCAACGCCTCAACCCCGATAAGAATCCCGATACCAGCCGACAAAATCTGCCCGAACCTGTCGCCGGCTCTGACACTGACTGCAAAACAGCGCAGGACGACAATAATAAATAGGCTTATCACCGCCATCGCGCCTAAAAAGCCCAGTTCTTCCGCAATGACAGCGAAAATAAAGTCGGTATCACCATACGGGATCTGATAGGCGCCAATGCCATTTCCCAATCCGGTCCCCAGTAATCGGCCTCCGCTGATGGCAAATATCGATTGGGCGATTTGAAAAGATCCACCTGTTGGATCAGCCCATGGATCGATCCATGCGGCTACTCTGACACGGACATGGCCAAACAAGAGATAGCCTATTGCCCCGGTCACTAGTATCAGTGGAATGGACGCGACAAGGTATAATACCCTCTCCGTAACCAAGTACATAATGAATACCATCAGCAGAAAAAACACCAGAGCTGTACCCAAACTCTTTTGAGCTCCTAAGAGACCAAGAACGATTACACCAATAAATAGAAACGGCCCTACCGTATGGATATCCGGCAATGATATCCGGCCCACCTGTACGGTTCCAAAACGCAGAAGTTCTTTATTTTTGCCTAGATAAGACGCCAAAAACAGCAACAGAGCAACCTTGACAAGTTCCTCAGGCTGAAATCCCCTGACCCCAAAGGAAATCCAACTCTTGGCTCCGTTCAGTGTTGTACCAAATACCAGGGTCACCAGGAGCAACAGCAACGCAAGCATTCCCCAAAGGTATTGATATTCACCGAGCTTGCGATAATCTCTGAGAATAAGAAATACGACATAAAATACAATCATGCCTAAGTTTGCCCATAAAAACTGCGTTTCTGCTCTGGAAGGATTGATTCGGACTAAAAAAACTAACCCAATAACCATAATGGTCTGAACTGTCGGCAACAGATACTTATCCCCTTGATAATGGTAAAAAAGTTCAAACAAAGAACCGGCAATAATTAAAACGGAGAATATAGCGCCTTGCAGCAATAAGCCATTTTCCGCCATATCATTCAATTTCAGGACACCTAAACCGATCCATAGAATGGATAGAGTTATCGCTCTCAGAGAAAGACTCTTTAGCATTATTATCGCTCCATCACACAGCACACGGCTGTAAAATTGTCCGGAGCTCCCCGTTTCAAAACAAGCCGCTTGAGGATATCCAAATGCTCCTCCAGCGGTCTGAGAACGGAAAACTCTGCCGCTATCTCCTCTTCCCCCAGTTCGTTGGAAAAACCGTCCGTACATAGCAGGAAAACATCGTCCGGCTGGGTTTCCAACTGATAACAATCAACATCAATTTGGCTGTCAACACCAAGTGCCCTTGACAATACGTTTTTGTGCGGATGGTTTCTGGCATTTTCCTCAGTGAGTTCACCGAGACGAACCAGTTCATTCACCATGGAATGATCTTCCGAAATGAGAGAAAGGGTATTGTTGCGCCATAAATAGATCCTGCTGTCACCGACATGGCCAATGATCGCCTTGTCACCACGGACAAGAAGTACCGTTAACGTTGTCCCCATCCCCTGAGTTCCTTCCGTCTTCAATGAGACCTCGTATACTTCGCTATTCGCCTGTTTGACTGCTTCGATCATCCATTTCTGAAAGTCGTGATCAGTAACATCCTGAAGTTTCATCGCTTGTACTCTCAATTGAGCAATAGCGATCCCGGAAGCGATTTCACCGGCATTATGCCCGCCCATACCATCTGCCACAGCACACAGGGACTCCTCCGGCATAATAAGATAATTATCTTCGTTGTTCTTTCTTACACAACCGGTTTCATGAATCTTTGCTGCTTTCATCTCTCCACCTCGAATATACAAAGGTAATACTGCCGATCTTGATAAAGTCTCCGGCGACCAGTTGTACCTGGGAATGGATTCGTTCGCCGTTTACCCAGGTGCCGTTTGTACTCCCGACATCCTCCAGAGTCGTCGCTCCCTTACTGTGTTTAAATTCTGCATGGTCCAGTGAGCAATAATGATCGGGAACTACGATATCGTTATGTTTCCCTCTGCCAATAGAAAGGCCATGGGAATCTATTTTAATCTTGCGCCCTTTAGGAAGTTTATCTGTTCCGCTGATAATCTCCAAGCATCCAATGCCGGACTCTGCTTTGGTCAGAACGCCTCTTGTCTGCAGGTCCGCCAGCATAACCGTCAATATCCGTATGAGAAAAAGATAGATGAAGGATACAAAAATGACCCTTCCCAAAACCGATAACATTTGCACTTCAATCACCGACTTTACTATCCAGATAAAACCCAAACTGCGTTTGCCCAGCTTTTATTCGATCACCAGGATTTAACCGATACCTATCGACTCTTAATTTATTGAGATATGTACCATTTGTACTGCCTAGATCCTGAACAAACCATCGGTTATTTTCTTTAAAAAGCTTTAAGTGGTAACGGGAGATTTCCAGATCCAATACGGCGATATCACAATCCTGCTGACGGCCAATGACGCATTCATCCTTATTGATGGGGTAGATGCTACCCTTCTCATCTCCCTTAATAACTTCGAGATAAGGAAGGCTTTTCCTGCTGTCAGTGTGTGCTAATGCCCTTAATAATCCGACACCGTCCGGCAACACAGTGGTTTTTTCCATGTCTTCCGACGTATCACGGCGATTATCATCGTCAATTTGCCATTTAGCTACCGCCGTATCATTAAATTCAACACCAATCTTAATGAGCCCGAGGGCTAACTCATCAGCAGGCTTGATTTCAACGATAGGAAGTGTAAGAAATGTATACCCTTGCCGTGTACCTTCATCATAAATAAATTTTGCTAGTTCAGTTAAAAACGTCTCACCGAAGCAGACCATGGTTTGATGATCTGACGGACATAAGTGCACCCGGTAGATATTCGGTACATAAACATGAGAAATGCTGACCTGTCTATTCTTGAGCATTACCCTAACCAGCTCATGGGCTATATGAACAGGCTGAATCGGACCCGCTGATTTACGAAAAAAGTAGGTTATTACGTATTCCGCTGCCGATTCAACTCGGTTTAACAGACTCATCGATCTCACTCTCCAAACGCTGTCTCAATTGTCCGCAGGCTGCATCAATATCCAGTCCTTTTTCCTCCCTGATCGAAACCGGGATATTCCCTGCTTCCAAAGTCCTTTTGAAATCTGTGATCTTCTCTTTGGATGGCCGCTGGATTCCGCTGCCGAAAACCGGATTGACCGGGATCAGATTAACATGGGCGAGCATTCCGTGCAAAAGAGATACTAACGCCATGGCTTCTTCCTTCGAGGCATTCGTTTCATTCAACGCCATTTCAAACGTGACCCGGCGATTTGTCTGAGTGGAATAAACCCGGCAGGCCTCCATCAACTGGGCTAAAGGATAACGTTTGTTAATCGGTACCAGACGATCGCGGACCTTGTTACTGGCGGCATGCAGTGATACTGCAAGTCCCACCTGAGGATTGTCTTCGGCGAGTTTAAGGATTTTCGGAACAATGCCGCTTGTTGAAATAGTCACCCGGCGCATGCCAATCTTTTGTCCATTCTCACTGTTAAGTATCCCGATTGCTTTCATGACAGCCTCATAATTAAGAAAAGGTTCACCCATTCCCATATAAACAATATTGGTAACCTTAAATTCAGGATCCTCCTGCTGAAGATAACGGGTTACATCAAGAATTTGTCCTGTGATCTCACCGACAGTTAGATTCCGGCGAAAACCAGCCATCCCGGTAGCGCAGAACGAACATCCAACCGGGCATCCTACCTGTGTTGAAACACAGACAGTCTGTCGGTCTCGGCTGTCCAGATTGGTGTAATCCATCAAGACAGTTTCAATCGTTTCGCCATCCGCCAGTTGGAATAAAAACTTGCGAGTACCATCTTTCGACTGCTGAATCCGCATTATTTCCAAAGGCTTCAGTGTAAAGATCCGGTTAAGTGTATCTCTGTCCGCTTTTCCGATATTCTTGATTTCGTCCCAGTGCTGGGCTGATTTTTGATTGATCCAGTTGAAAAGTTGATTCGCCCTGTACTTTTTTAATCCATTCTGCAGGCATACCTCCGCCAGCTCGTCCTCAAGGTATCCCCGACAATCCAGCTTTTCCATACTTTGTATTATTCACCCAATTCACTGTTTATAAACATAGCCGTTGAAACTTCGCTAAGAAAAAGCCATCCATATGGTGGATATGGGGCATAATTTGCCATACCCCTTTGTGCAGCTGTTTGCGATCTCTGTCATCCGTGATGTCAAACGGAAGATCCTGCGTTATATCGACAGAGGAAAATTCAGGCCGAAGCTGACGAAAGGCCTTGACGATTTCGAAATTCTCTTCCGGTTCGATGGTACACGTCGAATAAACGAGGACACCACCCGGTCGTACATGTTCTGCTGCTTTGAGCAATATGGCCAGCTGGAGCTCCGGCAGTTTCTTTATTTCCTCTTCACTCTTTTGCCAGCGAAGATCGGCTCTCCTGCGAATGACTCCAAGTCCGGAACAGGGTGCATCGACAAGAACACGGTCAAATTGTGCCAAACTATTCGGCAATTCACGTGCATCCCCTTCCAACGTCGTAATCATCGTGATTCCTAAACGCTCCGCAAGTTCATCGACAAGATTCAACTTCTGCGCATATTGGTCTACTGCAATAATGGTGCCTTTATTGGCCATAAGCTGTGCCATATGCGTTGTTTTTCCTCCGGGTGCGCTGCAGACATCCAGTACACGTTCATTTTCTCTGACACCCAGAATGTGGGCAACTATTTGGGAACTCTGATCCTGAACTGTAAATAAGCCGTTCCTGAATTCATCAAGCTGTTCCAAACTACCGTGATCTTCAATGACCAGGCATTCGGGAACAATGGACTCTTGCCCGACCATAATGCCCTTTTCTTTTAAGTCCCTGATCAGTGTATCTCTTGTTGTTTTTAGCGTGTTAATCCGGATTGTTGTCGGCGAGGGCTCATTGTTGGCCATTAGCAAAGCCTCGGTTTCCTCACGTCCCATCCGTGAGAGCCAACGCTTGACCATCCATTCAGGATGAGAATAGCGAACGGAAAGATAGCGAACCGTATCTTTCATCGGGTCAGGCCACTGAAAATTCCAGGCCATATCGGCCGCTTTACGCAAAACACTGTTCACCAGCGGAACAAGGGATTCCTTGCCAACGATACGGACAATTTCCACACTTTCGTTAATGGCCGCAGAAACAGGGATTTTATCCATGAAAAGAATTTGAAATATCCCCACTCTTAAGTTGGCTCTGATTTCATGCGGCAGCGCAGACATTGGCTTGGCTAGGTGCCTACGCAAGGCATAGTCCAAAAGCAGCTTGTTTTTTAGGACCCCATTGACCAGAGCCGTGGCCAGGTTACGATCACGGGGCTGGGACAATACAGGTAATTGCGAGCGCAGCAGCAGGTTGGCATACGCGCCTTCTTTCTCTACCCTCGTAAGAATACGCACGGCTAATAGCCGTGCGTCGTTTACTTTTCGTTGATCACGCATGTGATCCTTGAATTCATTTTGCTTTCCGGGACCGTTATTATTTTTGTGTATCATGATTTCTACCATTGCTTCAATATTCTTAGAGGATTTTACCATAGTAATTATACCATAACCGCATGGCAGAAAGGAAATCCCCCGCGTAATTTCATGTTTACGAACGTTAATCGTCTCTGCTCTGGGCAATTAGCACAAATCGCAATAACGTCAGGATTGCTGTCAATGCCGCAGCCACATACGTCAACGCTGCTGCACTAAGCATCTTCTGCGCGCCGTGCATTTCGTCTCTGTCGGCGATGATGCCGCTGTTGCCCAGAAAGGCAAGCGCCCGGTTACTGGCGTTGTATTCCACAGGCAAAGTAACGATTTGGAACAGGACGGCAAATGCAAAAAGATAAATCCCCAGAGTTAACAAAAATGACGTTTGCGTCAGAAATAAACCGAGAATAATCAGAATGGGGCCGACATTACTGCCAAAGGAAGCAATCGGAACAAACGCGCTCCGAAGCTTTAATGGGACATACCCATCCGCGTGCTGGACCGCATGGCCTGTTTCGTGAGCGGCCACAGCCAGAGCAGCAATAGACGTGCTGTTATAGACACCGCTGCTTAAACGGACGACTTGCGTCCGGGGGTCATAGTGGTCTGTCAGATGTCCAGCCACCTGCTCCACTTTGACATCATACAGCCCATTCTCATCCAGAAGGGCACGGGCTATATCCGCGCCGGTCCTGCCTGAGTTGCTTCTGACTTGGGAATATTTTCCATAGGCACTGCTGATTTTGACCTGAGCATAAATGGTCAGGATAATGGCCGGTATCAGCAGGATAATTGTCGAGTCAAATAAGGGAAATATCATGATGAACCTCCTTCGCGAAAATTCCGCGAGCTACACAAATAATAGTTTAATGAAATGGTGAGTATCTGGTTCAGTATCTTTGTTTGTCTTTGTTAATACTGAAAGTATATCCATTTCAGCTGAGATTTTGCTTAAAATTATGATTTTCCCACTTTGCGTGTTAACCGAAAATCTCCCCCGACTTTAGCCGATATCCGTTATAGAAATCCGGCGCATGCATTCTCTTTTTTCCCGCCGGCTGCAGCTCTTGAACATAGAGGATTCCTGAACCGGTCTGCACGGCTAAGGCGCCATTTTCCAACCCAATAATCAATCCGGGGATCTTCTCCGCTGGTGTATCCCAGCCTAATTGCTGAGCAGCTACACTGCTTTGCCATATCTTTACCTGTTCTCCGCGGAAGAATGTAAATGCGCCGGGCCAAGGATTCAGACCGCGGATACGGTTATGGATCTGTTCGGCATGCCAAGACCACGCAATCTGTTCATGTTCCCGTGTCAAAAGTGGGGCATATGTAAATTGTTCCGGTTGGGGGGTCGGTTTGATCTTCCCCGCAACAAGGCCGTCTAATGTTTCCAGGATAAGCTCCGCCCCCATCCGGGCTAGTACGTCATATAATTCACCCGTCGTCGCTTCGCTCGAAATCGGATAATCCCTGCACAGCAGCATATCGCCCGTATCAAGTCCTGCATCCATGAGCATGGTTGTCACGCCAGTCTTAGTTTCGCCGTTCAGGACCGCCCAGTGAACAGGAGCTGCTCCGCGGTATGCCGGAAGCAAAGACGCGTGTACATTGATACATCCGTAAGCAGGTATCGCCAATATTTCCTTGGACAAAAGCTGTCCAAAAGCAACAACAACGATACACTCCGGCTCAAGACTTTTGAGCAGAGTGACTGCTTCCGGTGATTTGATTTTGGCTGGCTGATAAACAGCGAGTCCGTTCTCTTCAGCAAAGACTTTAACCGGACTAGCCTTTATTTTATTTCCTCTGCCTGAAGGTCTATCCGGTTGGGTAAATACGCCGGAGATCGCGTGTCCTGCTTTGTACAGGGCTTCAAGTGCAGGCACTGCAAAATCCGGTGTTCCCATAAACACAATTCGCATACTGTCACATCCTGTATCAGTTATCATATAGTTTTTCAGCAATATCAACAAATAAGATCCCATCAAGGTGATCTGTTTCATGTTGGATAACCCTGGCCAAAAATCCTTCCGCTTCCAGATCAAACTTCTCGCCGTTTCGGTCAAGCGCGCTGACTACAAGTCGCGTAGCTCTTTTGACATCACCATACGTATTGGGAACACTTAAACAGCCTTCCTGGTCCATTGCTTCTCCGGACTTTTTTATAATAACCGGATTAACAAACTCCCTTAACCCGTCCCCGGCATCGACGACAATGACTCTTTTCGGAACTCCGACCTGCGGAGCGGCTAAACCTACTCCCTTCGCCTTATACATCGTCTCTGCCATGTTATCAAGCAACTTATGGATATTTGGCGTTAATTTAGGTACCTCGACCGCTTGTTCCCTCAATATTTCTTCGCCGATACGTACTATTTGATAAATGGCCATAGTCCATCCGTCCCTTCTCCTTGAATTTTAATGATATGAAGTGTGTGTATATTATACCTTTTGCCATGCGCATATTCAATTTTATCTCCGGCCATTGTTTGTGGCAAGTAAGGGGACTATCCGTAATTCCGTGATCCATTACAATAAAACAAGTGGTATCTGTTCTTATGACGTCAGCGGGTCGGCCTCGATACTCAATTTAATGCCTGAACTGGCGGGGGTGCGGTAAAAATCATGGACACCCTCATGAACGATCCGGCGCAGGATGCTTGGATTTTTACCTTTAACCGAAAGCTGCCATCGAAATTCATTTTTTATGCGTGTCAAGATTGCCGGTGCAGGTCCAAGCAAATCATATTTTTCCCGTTCCTTCTCCCCTAGCTTTTGACGCAGGGACCCCGCTAATTCGTGGGCTGCTTTAATCACACGATCTTCCTTCTCATGAAAAAGCATGATTCGGATGATATGCGAGAAAGGCGGATAACTTTGTTTTTTCCGGTAAGCGATTTCTTCCCAAAAAAAGGCTTCATAATCTTGATTGGCAGCAAGCAAAATGGATCGCTCCTCAGGGGAATACGTCTGAATCAGCACTTCACCGTCTTTGCTGCCGCGTCCTGCGCGTCCGGCCACCTGCGTCAACAATTGGAAAGCTCTTTCTCTGGAACGAAAATCGGGCATATTGAAAAGCTGATCGGCCGAAATAACACCGACTAAGGTCACATTCGGGAAATCCAGGCCTTTGGCCAGCATCTGGGTTCCGACTAAAATCGGTGCCTCTTGCCTGCGGAAACGGTCTAGAATTTGCTTGTAGCGTTGAGACCCCGCTGTTGTATCGGCGTCAAGCCGTAAGACTTGAATCCCCGGAAATAACGCGCTAACCTCCTCCTCAACCTTTTGCGTTCCCTGTCCAAAAAATCGGATGTAACGGCTATTGCACTCCGGACAGTGATGAAAGACATCTTGTTGATAATTACAGTAATGACAGCGGAGCTGCTGACTATGCGTGTGGTAGGTCAGAGAAACATCGCAATGAGGGCAGCGTGCGACATAACCGCATTCCCGACAAAAAACAAATGTCGAATATCCGCGGCGATTTAAGAAAAGGATACTTTGTTCACCGCGTTCAATGCGATCCTGGAGCTTATTCCGGAGGGCCAAAGAGAACATCGTCTTATTGCCGCCCGCCAGTTCCTGCTTCATATCCACGATCTCAACCGTTGGTAACGATCGCTTATTGAAACGTTCCCGAAGGCTTACGTAGCCAATTTTCTGCGTTTGTGCTGCCGCAAATGCCTCCAGTGATGGGGTTGCACTGCCAAGCACGACGAGCCCGTTCTTTTCCTCCATCCGTCTGCGGGCAACATCTCTGGCATGGTACTTCGGATTTTCGTCCTGTTTATAGGCATTATCGTGTTCTTCGTCCATAATAATCAGTTTAAGATTGGGCAACGGCGCAAAAACGGCTGATCGTGCTCCAATAATGATTCGTTTCTTCCCTTCCAGGACATTCTGCCAAAGTGCCAATTTATCGGTTGCACCGATTCCCGAATGAATGACAGCAACCTTTTCCCCAAACTTTTCTGTAAATATCCGGGCTATTTGGGATGTCAACGAAATCTCGGGCACCAAAATGATCGCATCGCCGCCGTCATCCAGAATCCGAGCTGTAAGCTCTTGATAGACCTCTGTCTTGCCGCTTCCGGTAACCCCATGTAACAGGACAGTCCCAAATTCCCTGTTCGAATAGAATCCGGATATCTTATCCAAGGCATTCTCCTGAGCAGGGGAAAGTGATCTGTTGTTCGTGCCTACAGATGACTTTCCCTGGATAACACCGTGTGATATATCTGATTTTAAACTA
The DNA here is from genome assembly GCF_024972775.1 of Dehalobacter sp. DCM. Lineage (NCBI taxonomy): Bacteria > Bacillati > Bacillota > Clostridia > Eubacteriales > Desulfitobacteriaceae > Dehalobacter > Dehalobacter sp. DCM. Next base: position 3,229,073 of record NZ_CP092282.1, read on the forward strand.
TCCTTCACTGTGATTTGCTTAGGTGATGTGTCTTTTTTGTTTTGTATATCGGCACTGCGCGTTTCTGAAGACCCATAATAAACGCGGCTTGCTCCGGTATTTCGTACTTCCTTCTTAATCCAGCCCTGTTTGAGCATTTCTTCAAGCAGGGCATTGCCAACACCCGTTTTCTTAGTTAAATCGCTTTCCGGAAGCCCCCCGCGTCTGGCGCGATTCAGAAACATTAAAACGTTATACGTTTCCGGGTCCAACAGCTTAAGCACCTGTACCTCTTCATCATGCAGGGCTGCATTTGGAAAGTACCACGTTTCCGCTTTCCCTTTCAGAAAAGGCCAGACGGTATGAAGTGCCTGAGCAACCGGGCAAATGGTTGTTTCCGAAAGCCAACAGGCTAATTGGATCAATTCCTGCGGTATAAGAGAATTCTCTTCAAGAATTTCCTCAATCGCCCGGAATTTGGTTTCGCTGTCAAATACCGGTGGCTCCGTTGTCGTACTCACGACCAAACCCCGAACCTTTCTGTTTTTTAGAGGGACAACGACCATCATACCAGCTTGTATAGACATATCATGGGGAATAGAATAATGAAAGCTTTGATCTAGTCGCCTATTGGCAACGTCCACCAGCACCTCTGCAAAACCAGCCAATTCTCGAAAGCCCCCTTACATTGCTGCTTAATACGGTTATTGGTTCATAATACACATGACAATTAAATTATAGCAGATATTTCACGCTTGATTCAGTAGAACAAAATCAAAAATGTGATTTTAAAATACCTGAGAATGCGCAGATGCCTTTGAATCTTAAATCTTTATCTAAATGATGTTAGAATAAAAAAATCAAAAAAATATCAAAAAAATATCTAAAATACTATTGACCTATTCCAAAAAGAGCGTTATACTAAAAACATCATCCGGTATATACAAGGTTATACAAGGTTATACAAGGTTATACAAGGTTATACAAGGTTATACAGGACAACAAACGATAACCGTTCGGGATGATACCATAAAAGCAAACTTCGGATCTAAGCCAAGGTGCACTCATCATTTGTGTTCTTCGCTGCTGATCCATTGATCGTCCAGTACTTGGCGGGGTTATTAAAACATCCACTTCATTCTTCATTAACAGCTGGCAGATTTATTACAGAACAGACACACTACTATACACGAATTGACCCCGCCAAGATTCATATACCACTGGACATATAAATTCGACAATCACTTTACTTATTTTGTTAAACGTCCTCCCTTTTAAATATACTAAAGCCACAAAACACTGTTTTGTGGCTACTTTCTTTATATTCAGGTCAAAATTAGGTCAAATTAGTTTTTATATAGTCACTTTCCTCTGATGTTAAACCAAACTGAGCCATAATATAATCATCCAATTCAGCATAGTGATCTGATCCATTAATCATCTTATCGGCCAAACCCACTATATGACTGAAAACAGCTTCTGTCCACAGTGGCAGCGGGAGCCGCTCCAAATCGCCCCGTAATATTTTCAATGTATGATATTTCCTGGCAAAAATGAATTGATAAAGAGAACTATTGAACAAGGCCAAAATTACCTTGACAGGATAGTTCTCTATTTTCGGTATTAGGATATTGGCACTGTTCAGTGTCAGACAGCCCGTGTTGTCATAAGCAAAAATAAGTTGGCTCGAAATGAAGCGATAGATGAGCTTCTCTTTTGCGCGGTACTTATACACTGGCGCCACCTGCTGATAGTCCTGCGGAGTAAACCGAATATAAGTTGTTGGTGCTTTCAATGTAAATCGTTTAACATCCGAGCCTTTATAGACCGGTTCCATTTTAGGAACCATCGTTTTACATAGATGTCTCTGGTTGTCGCCGGTTACGATCCCCAATGCCCAATCGGCTTGATTTTTTAACGTGGTATGCGCTGCTGTATATACCTTGCGTAATATCACTTCATCCTGCAAAGACAGAAAGATATCGATCACAAACCCCGGATTATTCAAAAATCGTTTTTGCGAGATCCGGTATTCCTTATCGGGGAATCTTACAAGTACATCAGCGGCATTTTCATCATCATATAACGGTGTCGACTTTTGTATGTCAATCCGAATAACGGATGAAAAAACATGCTGGAACCGTCTTCCCAAATATTCAATTTTATTTATGCGGCAATTTTTTAGAATATACTCCCGTATATCACTATGCAGCCGTACATTCAACAGCGATTCGGGTAAGATGAAAGACGCTGTCCCCCCATCCTTTAAAAGCGCGATGCTCCCTCTAAGAAAATAAGAAAAGGACTCCCCGGAAGTGATCTCCGGAAACACCACCGCCAACTGTCTGACAATATCGCCATCGATATCGGCGCCCCACGGGGGGTTTGTCGCAATAAAATCATAGTGGGCCGCTGGTTCATCCACCGCTTGCTGTAACGCATAGTGTTTCAATGTGTCGCAGTGAAATATATTCGGTCGGAAATCCCTCGCATAATAGAGCAGAAGATTAAGGCGAGCGATCCGCACCGCATTTAAATCCAGATCCATTCCCCAGATGTTTTCCGGATTGTCGATGGTACGCGCAAAAGCCAAAAGGAACTGACCCGTGCCGCAGCAGGGATCTAAAACCCTTTGGCCTTTTTGAATGTTGCCTTGAACCGCATCTTTTACAATCTCCACTGGGGTAAAGTAAGAGCCTGATCTGGCTTTTTCCCCTTCGTGAGTGAGTGCCTGGTAGACTATTCCTAGCACCTCACACCCAGTCGGCAAGGGAAGGTTGAATAAATAATCATAGACTTCATCGTCCTGTTTTTCATGAAAAATATAAGCTGGAATGTCAGCATAATACGCGTACAGCTCCTGATAAACAGCTGACCTGCGAAAAATTTCCCTTGGAAACTGAAGAATGCGCTGAAGATCTCGACAGTAAATTTCTTCTGTGCTGCAAAATAGATTCAGGGCCAAAAGAAAAACAGCGACGCTTCTTTCCACTTGGCGAGAGATAAGATAATCGATCAGCGCGAGGATCAGCGTTTGATTTCCATCGGCCTCGATATATTCGACGGGAGCAAACATCCTGTCGGCACTGACTTTATTAGCCCTTTTACGCAATCGCCGAATGTTTCCGTCGGCGATCTTCTTTTTTAAATTCAGGACATCCGTTAAGAGAAAGGATCGCTTCGCCATATCAATCGGCTGAAGATATCCATACCGTGTCCAATTTCGGATACTGGCATAGGATATCTCCAAGATCTCAGCCGCTTGTTTTGCTGTGATTAATCTATTACCATGGTTTGTGTTGAAAGATTCAGCATCCTTATCCAATGAGTCACCACCAAATTTCATGTTATAAAAGTACTATGCCCAATTCCCGAGACAACGTTGCTTCGCTTGATGGTGTTATATACATCACGCAATTTCGGATGGAGAGATTAGTGACCCTTTCTACTCCGCAAGTCCTTTGATGCCGATATCCGTACGATAATGCGCGTTCGGAAAGACGATTTTTTCTACTAAAGCATACGCTTCTTTCCGAGCAGCAACAATCGATTCTCCTCTGGCGGTCACACCGAGAACCCTGCCGCCGGAACTGACAAGTTCACCTTGATCCATCTTGGTACCTGCATGGAATATGACTTGACTATCCTTAGTTTCAGGGAGTTTAATGACGATTCCCTTGGTGTATTCCCCCGGATAACCTGGTGCCGCCATTACAACACATACGGCTGTACCGTCCAACCATTCGATACCGATATTTTCTAACCGGCCGTCGATACAGGCTTCAAATATCGGGATGAGGTCAGACTTTAATAACGTCATAACGACCTGGGTCTCCGGATCGCCAAATCGAACATTGTATTCTAATAGTTTTGGACCCTTGACCGTGATCATCAACCCAAGGAATAATATCCCGGTAAACGGCGTTCCTCTTTCGCGCATGACATCTAGAGTCGGTTGGGCAATCGTCCGAATTACTTCTGCTTCCAAGTCTTTAGTCCAGAATGGCGGAGGACTGTATGTCCCCATTCCTCCCGTATTGAGGCCTTGATCACCGTCCAATGCGCGCTTATGATCCTGAACCGGTGTCATCGGCAAGGCTCTATCCCCGTCGCAAAAACATAACAGGCTGACTTCCGGTCCTTCAAGGAATTCTTCGACAACCACTTTTTCACCGGCTGAACCAAAAGCGCCCCCCATAATCGTATCCAAGCCATCAAGCGCTTCGTCTAATGTTGCAGCGACAATAACACCCTTACCGGCGGCCAGACCGTCTGCTTTAATAACTATCGGAGCGCCGATATCACGTATGTATTGCTCTGCCATCTTTTTATCGACAAAGGTTTGGTATGCTGCCGTTGGCACCTTGGCAGCATCCATGATTTCCTTAGCAAAAGCTTTACTGCTTTCGAGAAAAGCCGCTGCTTGGGATGGCCCAAAAATCCGAAGCCCTTCAGCCTGAAACGCGTTGACAATACCCAAACTGAGTGGTTCTTCTGGCCCAACAATTGTCAGATCAATACGCTCGGTTTTGGCAAAATGAACAAGGCTTTGGATATCGTTCGCTTTGATCGGAATATTCCATTCGCCCGTGCCGGCATTACCCGGAGCGACATACAGTTTTCTGCACAAACTGCTCTGATTGATTTTCCAAGCTAAGGCATGCTCCCTGCCTCCCGAGCCGACAATCAATATGTTCTTTCCGTTAGTATCATGAGTATTTACGTTTGTCATTTACATCCACCTCAATCGGTATTTGAAAAGAATCGTATCTTAAAAGAAACTTATTAACAACAGACGTATTCAGAGTAATTAATACCGTGATGAACAGGATTGTACCACTCAATCCGATAAGCTGTTATCAGGTTTTAGAGATTTTAATGTTGAAAATGTCTTCGGCCGGTATGAACGATGATCACCCCTAAACGGTCAGCCGCAGCGATGACTTCCTGGTCTCGAATGGAACCGCCGGGATGAACAATAGCCTTAATACCATAAGATTGCGCCAGTTCCACGGAGTCCGGGAACGGAAAGTAAGCATCTGAAGCCATATAGGCGCCTTTCGCTTTTTCTCCGGACTGCTCTAAAGCAATCCGGGCAGACCCGACCCGATTCATCTGACCGGCACCGACTCCGATTATCTGACGGTTTGCCGAGACAGTGATGGCATTGGATTTCACATGTTTGCAGGTCTTCCAGGCAAACTCCAGTTCAGCCAGATCCTCCGGCGTCGGCTTCGCCTCGGTGACGGTTACCCATTCGGTGACCGGCGTTGTTCCATTGTCTTCATCCTGTACCAGAAAACCGCCGTTGACTGTGCGGATCTTCCAGCCACGTGTTTTGCAGCATTCTTCCCGACCAACTGCAAAGAGACGGAGATTCACTTTGGCCGAGAGGATTTCCAGAGCTTTCGGACTAAAATCGGGTGCAAGGATGACTTCATAAAATTTCTCTTTCATAACCATGGCTGTGTTCTCATCGATGACTCTATTCAAGGCGATGATCCCGCCATAAGCAGAAACCGGGTCCGCGGCCAATGCCCTTTCGTACGCTTCTTGAACAGAGCTTCCCAGCGCGACCCCGCATGGGTTTGTATGCTTAATAATGACACACGCCGTTTGCTCATATTCCGCCGCAATCCGCCAGGCCGCGTCCATATCCATCCAGTTATTATAGGACAGTTCCTTGCCCTGCAGTTGTTTTCCATAAGCCAAGGTGCCTTTGCCTGCTTCGGGATCGGCATAAAATGCCGCCTGCTGACTGGGGTTTTCACCGTAGCGCAGATCCTGGACTTTCGCTGCGGATAAACGCAGCTGCTTCGGAAAATAATCCTTCGTGTTAATCTGCCCTTCCAAATATCCGGCAATCAAACGGTCGTATTCTGCCGTATGGGCAAATGCTTCCGCTGCGAGTTCTTTGCGCATCCCGGATGGGATCGCTCCATTTTCTTTCAGGCTAGATAGGACTTTGGTATAGTTATCAGGGTTAACGACGATCGTTACTCTGCTATGATTCTTCGCCGCTGAACGAACCATGGTCGGTCCGCCAATATCAATATTCTCAATGGCTTCTTCAAAGGTTACCCCTTCCTTAGCGATCGTTTCGCGGAACGGGTAAAGATTGACACACACCAGGTCAATAAAGTCAATGCCGTTTTCTTCACATTGGCTTCTGTGTTTTTCGCTATCGATGGCCAGAATACCGCCATGGATTTTTGGATGCAGTGTTTTGACCCTGCCATCCAGTATTTCCGGAAATCCGGTGATCTCCGTCACATATTTAACGGGAATATTGGCTTCTTGCAACGTCTTATATGTACCGCCTGTCGAAATCAGTTCGTACTCCTGTTGAACCAGCCCAGCTGCAAATTCAATAATTCCAGTTTTATCCGAAACACTCAATACTGCTTTCTTTTTCATGCGATAACCTCCATCCATTTGCCGGTAAACCAACCACGATTTACAACAAAACGTATTAACAAAAAGTATTAGGGAAGAGTTTTTCTGTATACACACTTTTTCTTGTTATCAAGAATCTCTTTGGATAATAACCCTGCGTCCGTCGCGCTTCACTTTTCCGTTAGCCAATAATCGGATTGCTTCAGGATAGATGATATGTTCCTTCTTCAATATCCTTGCTGAAAGCGTTTCTTCATCATCCTCATCAAAAACAGGTACTGTTTCCTGCAGAATGATGGGCCCTGAGTCCATCCCCTCGTCGACATAATGCACCGTGCAGCCACTGACCTTAACTCCGTAATCCAAAGCCTGTTTCTGGGCATGGAGGCCCGGAAAGGAAGGAAGGAGCGCCGGATGGATATTGACAATCGGGTATTCGGCTGTGCGCACAAAACGCGGGCTTAATACGAGCATATAACCGGCCAGAATCAACAATTCCGTGCCGATATCCTCCAACCAGTTTAAAATGTCAGTCTCCTGTTCGCTTTTATCGTTATAATTATCCCGCGGAAACGCCCTGACCGGAATCCCGGCTTTTTCAGCAATCGTTAATGCCATGGCATCGAGATTATTGGAGCCCACACCGACAAATTCTACAGGAAGAGTACCCTCCTGCCATTCCGCAATCATGGCCTGCAGATTACTGCCGCGTCCGGATGCGAGTACAGCGACTTTCATCGATAACTCACTTCCTGTCCGGAAATAACTTTGCCAATCACGATAGGTTCCTCGCCGTTATCCGTTAAGATGGCACGGGCTTGCTCCAAATTTTCCGAATGTAGAATCAGAATAAATCCAATTCCCATATTGAATGTCTGCAGCATTTCTCCCTGTTCGATATTCCCTATTCTCTGCATCAGTTGAAATATCGATGGGACAACCCAGCTGGTCGTATCGATTTCAACTCCCAGTCCGTCCGGTAACACTCTGGGTATGTTTTCAGTAAGTCCACCGCCGGTAATATGGACCATACCCGGTATTTGCACTTGCTCCAAAACAGCAAGCACCGATTGCACATAAATCCGGGTGGGTGTGAGCAGTACTTCCCCGAGTGGTTTTTCAAGCTCTGGGAATATGTGATCAAGTGCATATTCAGAAAACACTTTTCTCACTAATGAAAAGCCGTTGCTGTGCAGTCCGCTGGACTTCAGCCCCAACAAAACATCGCCTTCTCTGATCGCAGACCCATCGATAAGCCTGTCCCGATTGACGGCCCCTACGGAGAATCCGGCAATATCATAATCGTCTTCGGCATAAAATCCGGGCATTTCCGCCGTCTCTCCGCCAACAAGCGCGCACCCGGCCAGACGGCAGCCCTCGGCGACACCGCCAACAATCGATGCGATCCTATCCGGCACCAGTTTACCGACGGCCAAATAATCAAGGAAAAACAGTGGTTCTGCCCCCTGGACCAGGACATCATTCACACACATGGCAACTGCATCTTGTCCGATCGTATCGTGTTTATCCATCTGGAAAGCCAAGCGCAGCTTTGTGCCGACGCCGTCTGTTCCGGATACAAGCACCGGATCCGGATACTTTTTCAAATCTAAACTGAACAATCCGCCAAATCCGCCCAAACCACCCAATACACCGGGGCGCCAGGTAGCGGCAACCGCGGGTTTTATTTTCTCGACAGCCTGATTTCCAGCCGCAATATCAACACCGGCATCCTTATACGTATAACCCATTCTACTTCCTCCTACTCTTTCTCAGCATTCCATGCCTTCCTTGGAAAAATGCTGAGGAATCGTTGTTGGGTAATCACCATTAAAACACGCTAAACAAACGGAATCTCTGCCCAACGCCTTTTTTAACCCTTCCTCCGACAAATAATACAAGGTGTCTGCACCGACAAACTGACGGATCGCGTCAATAGACATCTGATTAGCAATCAGTTTTTCTCTCTCCGCTGTATCAATACCGTAATAACAGGAATAGCGCACCGGCGGAGAACTTATCAACAGGTGGACCTCTTTAGCACCGCATCCTCGCACCATTTCCACCAGTTTTGAGCTGGTCGTTCCCCTGACAATGGAATCATCGATCATGACGACCTTACGTCCCTCTATAACCCGGCGATTGGCATTCAATTTGATGCGTACCGCAACCTCCCGCAGCTCCTGTGTCGGCTGAATAAACGTCCGACCGACATAGCGATTTTTTAACAACCCCTCTTCAAAGGGGATTCCCAAGGTCTGTGCATACCCCAGCGCTGCAGGCGTACCCGAGTCGGGTACCGGAATGACGACATCGGCGTCGACCGGATATTCCCGGGCCAGCTGTACACCCATTTGCCGTCTGCTTTCCCATACATTGACGTTATCCAATGTGCTGTCAGGTCGTGCAAAATAAATATACTCGAATGAGCATGGTGCCACCCGCTGCTGCGGGGTTGCGAAGCGGGAACAAAGTCCGTTTTCATCAATGGTCACGAGTTCACCCGGGGCAACATCACGAACAAACTCTGCTCCGATCGTGTCCAGGGCACAGCTTTCGGATGCAAAGCAATAGCGCTCGCCCAGACGTCCGATACAGAGAGGCCGTAAACCATGAGGGTCTCTCGCCCCGATAATTTTATCTTCAGCCATAATCAGCAGGGCATAGGCCCCCTTAAGATCGATCATCGCCTTAATAATAGCATCTTCCAAGCTATATAAACGATAGCGCGCAATCATATTCAGAATTACTTCACTGTCAATGGTCGTCTGAAAAACGGTCCCCTGACTACCGAGTTCCTGCCGGATTTCGACAGCATTCGTTAAGTTGCCGTTATGGGCCAGCGCCATCATTCCCTTCTGGAAATGAACCACTAACGGCTGGGCGTTGGATAAAAGGCTGGAACCCGTTGTTGAATAACGCACATGACCAATCGCCATCTTCCCCTGAAGCTCGGTTAAGGTATCCGGGGAGAATACTTCGGTAACCAATCCCATGCCTTTCTCGACTACGATCTTTCTTCCATCGGAAACCGCAATCCCTGCACTTTCCTGACCACGATGCTGTAACGCATAGAGTCCATAGTACGTCAAACGGGCGATTTCCTTATCGGGAGCATAAATTCCGAATAGGCCGCACTCTTCCTTTGGCTTATCATCCCAGAGCAAATCCACTGTCAAATACCCCTTTCCCAGCTGCTATCATGATGACCCTGGAAATCCGCGAGGCGCACCCCAAACAACTGATTAGGCTTGCGCATTTTGGACTGCCTCCTGAATACGGGTATAAACTTCAGCATAAGCTTCCTCAATTTTTCCGAGGTCACGACGGAAACGATCCTTATCCAGCTTTTCGCCGGTATCTTTATCCCAGAAACGACACGTATCCGGAGATATTTCATCTCCGAGCATAACTTTGCCGTCAATCATGCCAAATTCCAGCTTGTAATCAACAAGATCGATACCGGCGGCGGCAACAATGTTGGTCATAATGGTATTTACCTTCAGCGCAATTTCCTGCATTGTTTTGATTTGTTCCAGCGTCGCCCAACCCATGGCAATGGCGTGGGTTTCGTTGACCATAGGGTCACCCAGGGCATCATCCTTGTAGTAAAGTTCAAAGATCGGGGACGGGAGGATATAGCCCTCTTCTTTACCTACTTTTTTGCATAGGCTGCCGGCTACAATATTGCGAACAACAATTTCCAGCGGGATCATTGTCAACCGTTTGACAATTTGCTCCCGATCGCTTAACAGTTCGACGAAGTGCGTGTTAACGCCATTCTTCTCCAGATACGTAAACATCATCGCTGACATTTTGTTATTGATGACCCCTTTGTCAACGATGGTGCCCTTCTTTATCCCGTTAAAGGCCGTGGCGTCATCTTTATACTCTACCCAAAAATAGTTTTTGTCGTTGGTATCATAAATCTTCTTGGCTTTTCCTTCATAAAGCATTTCCCTTTTTTCCATGGCGGAGCCCTCCTGATATATTATTTAATTACAGCCTTGCTATTTAGTTTTATCCAATGATTAAAGGAGCCCGACTCTTTTGAAAATATAATCCACATGCTGGGTATGGTATGAATAATCAAACAGGGCATCGACTTCCTCCGTAGTCAACACCTGCATAATTTCCGATTCTCCTAATACCAAGTTCTTAAAAGGCACTTTCGTATCCCAGGCCTTCATTGCGTTCCTCTGTACCAGTGCATAAGCCTCTTCTCTGCTCATGCCTTTTTCAACAAGAGACAGCATCACACGCTGCGAAAAGATGAGGCCATAGACTTTCTCAATATTGGTCAGCATTTGATCCGGGAATACCCTTAATCCCTCTAAGGTCTGGATCATTTTGTGCAGCATATAATCCAGTGCAATCGTACTGTCAGGAAGAATAACCCGTTCAGCTGAAGAATGGGAGATATCCCGTTCATGCCAAAGGGCTACATTTTCAAAAGCCACTTGGGCATTGCCACGGATCAGGCGTGCCATCCCACAAATACGCTCTGAAACAACCGGGTTTTTTTTGTGCGGCATCGCAGAAGAACCTTTTTGACCTTTGCCGAATGGTTCTTCGACTTCATGGACGTCTGTACGCTGCAAATTACGGATCTCCGTCGCAATTTTATCCAACGAAGATGCAATACCGGCAAGCACTGCCACGAAATAGGCATGCCTGTCCCTTTGAATAATCTGGGTCGATACCGGGGCCGGTTTCAAGCCCAGGCTCTCACAGACTAACTCCTCAATTTCCGGCTCGATATTAGCAAAGGTCCCCACTGCGCCGGATATTTTTCCGACCCGGATCCCTTCCTTGGCATCTTCCAGCCGTTCAATCTGTCGGCGCATCTCATCATACCAGAGTGCAAACTTTAGGCCAAACGTGATGGGCTCTGCATGAATGCCATGGGAACGGCCCATTTGCAGTGTATCCTTATATTCCAAGGCTTTTTGCCCTAAGACATCGATTAGTTTTGTCATTTTTTCCAGGAGAATATCCGAAGCTTCAATCAGCTGCAGCGAGAGCGAGGTGTCCAGTACATCGGACGAGGTAAGCCCAAGATGGATGTACTTCGCTTCGTCGCCAACATTTTCAGCGACATTAGTCAGAAATGCCAGCACGTCATGCTGTGTGGTTTCTTCGATCTCTTTCACGCGTTCCCAGGAAAATGCAGCTTTTTGTTTAATTACATCTACTGCTTCCGGCGGGATCTTTCCCTTTTTTGCCCAAGCCTCGCAAGCGGCAATCTCAATTTTCAACCACAAAGTCAGCCGATAATCATCTCTCCATATTTTCCCCATTGCGGGAAGGGTATACCTTTCTATCACGAAAATTCTCCTTTATCACGTTTATAAATGATGCAGCGTATATGTTTTGTCACTTAGCGGCTTTCAATTTATCCTGAAGTGCATTATCTTTTGCTTCAACATCAGCTGCCATCTTTTGGCGGTATTTAAGTAATTCTTCCTGTAAGCGTGCATCGGCCATCGCTAGCATTTCTACAGCTAAAAGCGCTGCATTCCGAGCACTGTTGATTCCGACCGTTGCTACAGGGATTCCCGGAGGCATTTGAACAATGGCATAAAGCGCATCAATACCATCCAAAGCGCCGCTCTTAATCGGGACGCCAATAACCGGAACGACACATGCGCCGGCAATTACGCCGGGAAGATGAGCGGCCATGCCGGCTCCTGCAATGATTACTTTGCCGCCCTGCTGTACAAAACCCTCAACCCAATCGACAGTCCGTTTTAATGTACGATGCGCCGAAGAAATTTTCATTTCATAGGAAATTGAGAATTGATCCATTATTTTGGCAGCATCCTCCATGATCGTCAAATCAGAATCGCTGCCCATAACAATTCCTACAGAAACCATTCAAAAAATTCCCCCTAGTTCAGTATTTTCCTCACTATCTATTTTAACTGACAACGCATAGACGGTCAATTAAAATTCCGAACAATATTATATATTTTTAATATAATGTTCGGATAATGGACATCTCATCTGCATAGCCTTTATTATCGTATAGTGATCCATCACAGAATGAACACTAGTTCAAACCAATCATTGGCTGCATTGCCTTCAACAACATAAGAAGGCGGTGTCGCAAAACTACCTTATTGGTTTGCGACACCGCCCAGATCAATATCAATTTGTTTGTTTTTTTAGGTCAACAATTTTTTATTCTCACCGGTGCATCAATGTTATATTCTTTGATTTTACGATACATCGTCGTCTTACTGAAACCTAATATCTTTGCGGCTTCACTTACATTATTTTTTGTTTGCTGCAACGCCTTGATTATTGCGATCTTTTCCATCTCTCTTATCGATAGATTCGCATCGGCCTTAACTTGACCACCCGGTATTTTGTTTTCATCCATACTATGTTCCGAATGATAAAAACCTTTTATTTCAGTAGGGAGATCATCGATTTGAATAATTCCTTCCTGAGCCATGTTGACGGCGTAAAACATGGCGTTTTCCAACTGTCGGACATTGCCTGGCCAATGGTAACGGATGAGCACATTGCTTGCATTTTCGCCTAAATACGGCACTTCGATTTGCAGTTTCTCAGCCGTTACGTTAATAAAGTTTTTTGCTAACCGAATGATATCCGGTCCGCGTTCCCGCAAAGGCGGTATCGATGCTTTGAATACAGCTAACCGGTAATATAAGTCCTCTCGGAATTCATTATTCGACACCATTTCAAGTAAATCCTTATTTGTTGCCGCAACGAGGTTAAAATCAATAGGGATGTATTTACTGCCACCAATACGCATGATCTTTCTTTCTTCAAGTACGCGCAACAGAACAGGCTGCAATTCCGCGGGCATATCGCCGATTTCATCCAAAAATAGCGTTCCGCCGTTCGCCAATTCGATTTTGCCTAATCTTCCGCTGCGCTCAGCACCAGTAAATGCGCCTCCTTCATAACCAAAGAGTTCGCTTTCAATGAGGTTAGACGGTATCGCTGCACAGTTTACTGCGATAAAAGGTCCTTCCGGCCGCTTTTCATTGTGAATGGCTTGAGCGAAAAGTTCTTTGCCCGTACCGCTTTCCCCTTCCAGCAGTATGTTGGTATTGATTTGCGCAAATTTTTTAGTCATTTCAATCGTGCGAATCATAAGCGGCGAGGTGGCGATAATATCATTAAAGGTAAAGCGCGTTTCCTCATTCTTATATTGGTTAATCACCTTTTTCGGTTTATTGCTTTTCACAATATTGATCACGCATCCGATAATCAGTCCGTCTTTATTTTTAACGGGTTGTACGGATCGTAATTCTAATTTCAAATTACCGGTTTTTAGGATATAGATTTGAGCATCAAGTACGGGCTTCCCTGTCTCCAAAACAGCGTTGATCGCTGGCTGATAACCTAATACATCCTCAATTTTACTTCCCTGCAACTCGCTATCGTTAAATGAAAAGTAGTTCAGAGCCAGCTTATTGGCCTTAGTGATATAGCCATTCTTATTAATAGTGATAACGCCTTCCTGGTATGACTCCAATGTTGCATAGAAAAACTCGTCATTTCCCGCTGCCCGCAATTCATTTTGGATAGCCCAGGCCATACTGACTGCAAAGCCCAAGGTATGCTCATTTTGATTATAGAAATCGGCGCTGGCGATACTGAGTGTTCCAAGAAGATTATGATTGGGATCAAAAATTGGCGCTGACGATACCGTTGTATAGTTAAATGACTCACAGTAATGTTCAGGTCCGCAGATTTGAATGGGGCTTTCCAGCAAAAGACACAGGCTATGAGAACATGTCCCCACCGTCTTTTCGGTCCAGATTGCCCCCGGCCGCATATAGTTTTCCTCATTGATACGATTGTTTTTACCTTCTAATACTCTTAATATAATCCCTTTCGCATCGGTCAGAACAATAATGCAGTCAATGTTATACAGCATGTTCTTAAGCTGTCGGATATAGGAATCTGCGATTCGAATCAGCAAATCATTTTCTTTTAATAACGCTTTAAAATCGTGAGAGTTTAAAGTAGGCGCTTTATGAATTTTAAATAAATCCAAGCCGTCGCGATAGGATCTTAACCAGGAATCCACGATTTCCGGTCGTACAAGGTCAACCTCAGCAGGACTGATTTTGCCGCTTAAAACATCATACTTTTGCTGTTTGATTTTTTCTATAACAATAATATCATTTGAATCTTTAAGAAGTGCCGGGGTGTTACCATTTTGTCTATTTTTGATGATTGGACTCAGCAGTTGCTCTATGGGCATGTCCATGGTTATTCACCCCTTTACACTTAATTGACTACTACATGAAATCATTATAATCCATTTGCATTAGAAAAAGAATACGTTTTCCATTCACAAAGAACGATCAACTGGTTAATTATTTCAGTCCGTCGATGTCCTTTTGCCCACGCGGTAATTGGCGATGTCTTCAAACATCTGACGGACGCTTTTCGGCTTTTTGCCTGTGAGCGTCTCGAAGTCATGGGTGCAATAGCTCATTTTGTCATTGCGGATAGCGGCCCCAAATGTAACCATCCCTTCAGAGCAGAACGGAAACGCTTTGGCGCTTTCAGCCCATTCCCCATCCGTCCGCCGCGGCACACCGAGGGAATCAAAGAAGGCATAGTTGGCTTCATCGTCTACATACTGATAGGTCACCTTTTTCCCTGTCACTTCCGAGCCAATGGCACAAAATTCTTCCATGGTATTGGCGGTCGGTCCGGAAATGTAATAGACTGTGTTGTCTACACCGGCCCCCGCTGCAGCACAGGCAGCGGCTTCTGCACAGTCGTTGCGCGAGACATGGGCCATTCGTCCCTCACCCATATTATTAGAAAGAATCCCTGTGGATGCAGCCGCTTCTTCAAAGGCGGAGATCATCGCTTCAGCGTATTGGGAATTGCGTAAAAATACATATTTTAAAGGGGTAGTCAGGATATAGTTTTCCGTATACTGGTGATCGAACTTTTCGTAGGAATCGCAGGAATCGTCACCACTTCCGACAATGGAGGTATAGACGATCTTTTTGACCCCGGCAGCGACAGCAGCATCTACAGCCGCTTTATGGGCATTCCTTCTCTTTTCCCCGACAAACGGCATCGATATCAGGAGCAATACCTCACCGCCGGCAAAAGCTTCTTTCAGCTGCTCCGGATTATTAAAGTCGGCATAACGGGTCTCCACGCCCTGGGCTGCGAAGGCTTCTAACGCGTTTTTATTGGGTGCCGTAAAAATAAGATCCGTCACAGGGACCTTCTTCATAATACTTCTGGCGGCATACCCGCCAAAGTTACCGTCGACACCGGTGATAATGATTTTGCCCATGATTATCTCTCCTTTTTTCCATGCATTTACCTCAGTCATTTCAGGATAACTATTAAGGATTATCAGTACAAAAAGATACGTTATCGTTTATTGGTTTTCAGCAAGAAATTCCGCTATGTATTTATTATAAACAGGTACATAGCAGAATTTGCACAGTGATATTCTAAACATACAGTATTGAATCGTTACCGCTCTGAACTGCACCCGTTCGTTAGAAATACGCAAGGTGCAGTTCAGAGATAATGGGAAAATCCTTATTTGGCAGACAGTGTCGGTCTGACGCTCTCCGGAATCTTCGGAGTGGCCCTATCAAATATGAAGGCAACAACACCAAGTCCACTTAAGATGATGGCGCCAAGCAAGAGTGACGGTCTGCCGGGAGCCATGCCAAAAGCGCCTGTCAATGCGGTCAGAATAAACGGGGAGAAGAAACCGCCTAATCCGTTGAAGGCTGAGAGCAAGGCAAATGCCGATCCGGCAGCGGCGTAAGGAACGATATCAGAAGTTTTATTAAAGAAGTTGGAGCCGGCAAAGCCTAAGCCTACACCGATAATTGCCATGGAGAAGTAGATCATATTGATTGAAGTTCCAGCGTAGACGAACACGAAGAAACCGATTGCTACGACCCAATAGCATGCCAGCAGGGAGAAACCTTTAAGGAAATTACGGATGTGCGAGAAGAAGAAGCCCC
Organism: Dehalobacter sp. DCM; assembly: GCF_024972775.1. NCBI lineage: Bacteria > Bacillati > Bacillota > Clostridia > Eubacteriales > Desulfitobacteriaceae > Dehalobacter > Dehalobacter sp. DCM. Next base: position 3,245,449 of record NZ_CP092282.1, read on the forward strand.
CTACAAAACCGCCCAGGGTCATAATGGAGAAGGCTGTACCGATCTGACCACCGGTACCGACGCCTTCAGTGATGATAATAATGGCTGCATTGGTAACAACCGCAGCAAAACCAACGTTCCAAAGCGCGTTCAAAACGCTGAGCACCCATTGACGGGCCGGTACCTTGGCTTTTTCCTGAGCCGTTCCCTTGACCAATTCCGCTTTTTTCGGAGGCTCGGGCAGGAACAAGAGCGGGATGGCAAAGAAGAGAATACCGAGGAGATAGGAGAAGAAAGTGTAATGCCAATTAACAGCAGCAAGACTTCCACCGAGCTGCTGGAAGATGATACCGCCAAACATGCTGATCGCAAAGGCCCAGCCGATCATCTTCTGTTTTTCGTTACCGTCGTAATAATCAACGACATAGTCATTGGCCATCGGGTACATGAGTCCTACACCGAAGCCGACAACTGCCCGGAAGAACAGGATGAGATAGATGTTATTCAAAAATGCCGGCGCAATACCACCGATGATAAAACAGAAAACAGCGATATAGAGAATGACTCTTTTTCTCATGACTTTAGCAAACCAACTATAAGCCAGTCCGCCAACAACGATCGTTAAATAGGTAATCGAGGCGATATTTTGAATCAGAATTGGATTGACGTCCGGCATCGCCGCCTGAATGATGCCGAGGGCCGGTGTGGCTGCGCCCGTGCCGACTTCTTGCAGGGCGATGAGGAGGATAGCCAGTTTGAGTAAAATACCACTATTCGCTTTCTTCATAAGTTCTCTCCCTTTCTTAAATACAAAGAAAATTTTATCTAATAAGAACGACATATAGATATTCTATCTCTAAAAATATTTTTTAATAAACGGGAAGCTGTTTTGGAATTGGGCTGAATACAATTAATACCGGCCGATATCCGTGGCGATCTGGTAACCGACAGAGGTTGCTTCATAAATGGTCTTTGGTGTCACACAGTCCCCGATGGTATAGAATTCCGGCGCATAGTCAGCCAGCGCATATGCTTCCTCGCGCAGGGGTTTCTGACCGATGGCATAAATCACCGTATCCGCTTCGATCGTCCTGATTCCATCCGCCCCTTCAACAACCAACCCTTCAGCCGTCACTTCCAAGGCTTTCGTGGATACACGGATCTGCAGGTTCTTGAATTTTTTCAATTCTTCCATCAACCCGACCCCATGCACCAGCGGGAATCCCAATGGCATTTCCATCAGCCCGCTCATCCGTCCGGACGTGCCTTCCACTTGCGGCGGGGTGGCAATGGTTCCGTTCGCCATTTCTACAATGGTGATGTCATGTCCTTTTTGGGCAAGGAAGATCCCCAGCTCGATCCCAACCAGTCCGCCCCCCATGATGACTGCCTTATTGCCAACAATCTCCGGCTGGTAATAGACTGCCTCCGCACCGACCACATTCTTCCCTTCGATCCCCGGGATATTCGGGATCATTGGCCGGGCACCCATGGCCGCGATAATCACATCCGGCTGGAAGGACTTGGCGAGTTCCGGCGTTACTTCTGTATTCAGGTGAAGTTTGATCGGCGAACGGGATACCTTTTGGGCCTGACGCTTGATATAGACAGCGAGATTGGCCTTAAACGGGATATTCTCTTCACATAACAACGCTCCGCCCAGCCTGTCCGACTTTTCACAGAGAATAACGGTGTGTCCGCGCTTCGCTGCGGTCAATGCCGCTTCCATTCCGCCCATGCCGCCTCCGGCCACAAGCACGGTCTTCTTATGCATTGGCGGTGCTTGGGTCATACTCAGCTGCTCGCGGCCTATTTCCGGATTCACTGTACAATAGAAGACACCGCCCACCGTACTGTGGGAGAAACAATTGAAGCAGCGCAGACAAGGTGTGATCTCTTCTTCACGTCCCAGACGCGCCTTGATCGGCAGATCCGGATCAGCCAAAGTCTGCCGTCCCAGGGCCACCACATCGGCTTGACCGGAAGCGATGATCTCTTCCATCATGGCCGGATCCGTTAACGCACCGACTGTGGCTACCGGGGTTTTGACTACTTTCTTGATGGCGGCGGCATACGTGACATTACATCCGTCCGGACGGAACATCGGCGGGTGTGTGGCCATGGAAGCCGCGTCGATTTCATGGTGCCCCACCGAGACATGGATCAGATCCACGTGGCCGTCCAGGGCTTGGGCAATTCGGATGCCTTCGTCTATATCGTAGCCGTCCGGCAGAAATTCCGTCCCGCTCATCCGGAATTCGATGGGTACAGCCGGACCGATCCGTTTGCGGACCGCTTCAACAACAGCTAACGGGAACCGCATCCGGTTCTCGATGGATCCGCCCCATTGGTCGGTCCGTTTATTATCCCGGGCTGAGATAAACTGTGACATCTGCCAGCCATGTCCGCCATGCAGGGTGATCATGCCAAACCCGCATTGCCGGGCGAAGGATGCCGCATCGGCATAGGCCATGATCAATTCCGCGATCTGTTCGTCATTCATCCCCCGGATTTCCACGCCGTCCGGACGGATGCCGTCACAGGGGCCTAAGACATAGCCTCTGTTTTCCGGCATGAGCAGCGGATTGGCGTTTTGCCCGGCATGAACAAGCTCAATGGCGGCCATTGCCCCATGACGGATGATCGCCGTGCTGACTCGGGTGAAGTTGGCTTTCCCCAAAAAATCGTTGCCGCGCATCTGAAAAGGATGACTGCGGCCGTAGGCAGCATCGACCATCATATCGCCGACACAGACGGACGCAAATCCCCCCAGTGCTTTTCTTTCATAGAAATAGGCGGCTTCTTCCGTGAGAAACCGATTGTCGGTGAGTCCCGGGTAATCCTGGGGCGAGGCAAATATCCGGTTGCGGAATACGGTTTTACCCAATTGGATAGGTTCAAATAGATGTTTGAATTTGTATTGACTCAAAAGGTTTCCTCCTTTCTTAATAATTGATTTTGTGGATTGATTTTTGACAAACGCTGATTGCTTTCGTTGGCTTCATAGTTCTGTATTGAATATTTCATTGCCTTAAACCTTTCGACTGTTCAAATGATTCGGTAAATACCCCCATCCGTAAACTATAATATTGAACTGTCCAGCAACATATTATGCAAGAAACAGGCCAAGGTTATTATTGCCTGCTGGATTACGCAACAGCTTGGGCTTTGAATATGAACAGTCCGACTTAATTCGTGTTTAATCGCGTTCTAAAACGGAACAACGTTCCCGGGACTTTTATCAGAATATAACGAAGTTGTGCTTAATTGTAACTAACCTTGATTCGCTATATCTATATTTTTTTTGCCTGGGCATCGGCTGTATAAAACTTTGCATCATAACTCCTTTTGTACTGTGAACCGCATTTTTAATAAAACCACATGGCGGTATTATTTCATTTCAAAACAAATAAGTAACGTATTAAACATTACACCCCATTTGAAGTTACATTTTAGCACAACGCGGTGTATTCAATTTTTCAGGCAATCCCAAACACAAGGTGGTTTTATTGATCAAAATTGAAACTGGCATAGTTAATGCAAATAGTATTCAGTGAATATTTCATTGCAAAAACTGAATATGCTGTCCAAATCGAGAGGGGGAATCTTACATCGCGTGACCCTATCTATGTTACTTTTGTTCGAGTCTACTTATATGCTTAAGCAAAGGGGACATATATTGAACAAAAATCTAAGAAGAAGGAAGGATCATAATGAAGTATAATAACGCTTATAATTTTGACCTATATCCTAAAACCCTTCGCTGGCAAGAAGGGGATTTAACCGCCACGCGTACGACAATGTGGAGCGGTCCCGGATGCCATAACGGGTGTCAGCTCATTTTCTATACCGATAAAGACGGCAAACTGGTGAAAGTTGAGGGGGACCCGAACAGCCCGTATAACCAGGGCCGTCTCTGCTTGCGTTGCCTGGAACTTCCCGAAATAACTAACCATCAGGACCGTTTGAAATGGCCGCTGAAACGCGTTGGCGAACGCGGTGAAAATAAATGGGAGCGCATTTCCTGGGATGAAGCTTATGATATCATTGCCGAGAACGTCCGCAAATTCCAAAAAGAAACCGGCCCTGAATCCATCGTCAGTATGATGGGAACCGGCCGTAATGTATCCCAGGCTTTGGGACAAAACCAATATGCTAATTTTGGCGGTCCTGATGTCTGCTTAGCATTCCTTTCCGGTGATTCCTGTATGAATCCCCGTGTTGCTCTGTGCTATGTTATGATGGGCAACATCAACGTAGCTGACATGTCCCAGTTCAGAGAGAATCGCTACGAAGATGACAGCGAGTGGGCTGCTCCGGAAAACATCATTGTCTGGGGTAATAACCCGGTTGTCAGTAACTCCGACTGTTTCCTGGGCCACTGGATCGTCGAAAGCATGAAACGCGGCTCCAAGCTGACCGTTGTTGACCCCAAACTGACCTGGATGGCTGCAAAAGCGGACACCTGGCTCCGGATCCGTCCCGGAACCGATGCTGCTTTGGCTCTGGGTATGCTCAATGTCATTATTAATGAAGATCTCTATGACCATGATTTTGTGGAAAAATGGACCCATGGTTTTGAAGAGTTAAAAGCCTGCGTACAGGAATATACACCGGAAAGAATGGCCGAGATCTGCTGGATCAACAAGCATGACCTGGTTGATGCTGCCCGGACCTATGCCAATGCCAAACCTGGCTGTATCCAATGGGGCCTGGCCGTCGACCAGTCCAAAATCGGTATCTCTACCGCCCAGGCCATCATGTGCTTAGTCGGCATCTGCGGCAACCTGGATATCCCTGGCGGTAACGTCTTGATCGACCAGTCTGCTAACCTTAACTTCTCCTACGGCTGCGGTATTGATACACTTGAACCCGGCATGAGAGAAAAGCGTCTGGGTGACGACAAATTCATTCTGAAAACATACGGTTTTGGATCCACCTCCCAATCGGACAGCGTTCTGGAAGCCATTGAAACCGGCCTTCCGCACCCAGTCCGGATGCTGTGGCTGCAATCGGCCAACCCCATTGCGAACATGGCACAGGATGCGCCGCGTGTTTATAAAGCGATCAAGAGCATGGAGTTCGTGGTCGTTATCGACTTGTTCATGACACCGACTGCCGTTGCGTTAGCCGACCTGGTCCTGCCGGCAGCCATGAGCCATGAGCGTGACTGTATCCGTGTTTGGTACGATCCCCTCCGCACCTTGTCCAAATGCGGCACCTATTATGAAGCCAAAGAAGACGAACAAATCGGCATCGATCTCGGCAAACGCCTTGCACCGCATAAATGGCCGGAATGGGTTAACACCACCCGCGACTTCATGAACTGGAAACTGCAAGAGGGCGGCGTTCCCTGGACCATGGAAGAAATCGAAGCCGAAGGCGGTATGATTTATCATCCGTTTAACTATAAGAAATATGAAAAAGGACTCTGCAGAATGGACGGAGAACCTGGCTTCAACACGCCTACCGGTAAGTTCGAATTATTTATCACCGTCTTTGAAGCTTTCGGAAACGTTGCACCGTCTCTCCCTTACTGGGAAGAGCCGCCTGAAAGCCCGTACAGCACACCGGAACTGTTTAAGGAATATCCGCTCGTGTTAACCACAGGCCATCGTTCCTTTGAATTCTTCCATTCCGAACATCGTAACAGCAAAACCAGCCGCGAATTGCACGCCAATCCGCTCTTCGATATTCATCCCGAAGCCGCTGAAAAATTCGGTATCACCGAAGGGCAGTGGTGTTGGATCGAAAACCGGATGGGACGCTTCCGCCAGATCGCTCGTTTCGATATCACCCTTGATCCGCGTGTTATCCGCGCCGAGCACGGCTGGTGGTTCCCAGAGAAGGAAGCTGCCGAACCGACACTCTTTGGTGTCTTTGACTCCAACCCGAACAACGTCATTCCGCAGTTCGAATACGGCCCGACCGGTTACGGTGCGCCCGTTAAATCACTCATTGCCAAAGTATACGCCTGCACGGAAGAAAACAGCAAAATTACACCTACCGAGCAAGTAACGAAATTAGGAGGGTTCGGTTATGTCAAATAATACTGAGCGTTATGGCTTGCTTATTGATTACGAATATTGTTCCGGGTGCCATGTTTGTGAGGTAGCATGCAAAAAAGAGCACGACCTTACCGTAGGCCAATGGGGAATTAAAATCCATCAGGATGGCCCCCGTCAGCTTGATAACGGCCGTTGGGAATACACATATATTCCTGTTCCCACCAGTCTTTGTGATTTGTGCGCGGATCGCGTTAAAGGCGGTAAACTGCCAAACTGCGTCCACCATTGCCAAGCCGGTGTTATGGTCTATGGCAAGATCAGTGAGCTGGCTGAAAAGGTAGACAAAGACACAATGGCGATATTCAGCCGATAGATAAACCCATGTAAAGTACATGGTGAATAACTAGAAAAATTCGTCTCACGAGCTTATCCGGGAGTCTACTGTCTCGGATAAGCTTCTTTTTCAATAACTCCAGCCTAACTTGCTGCTTTTCATTTTTAAACTATTTCCCGTCAAACGTGGCCTTAGATCCTGGGAGATGTTACTTTTTGGCACAACTATTTTTTCTTGTCCTGCCGCTTAACTACAGCGAATACCGCAAAAATGACGTCTGAATTAACCTGGCCTGCTTCTTGCAATAACACCGGGTGTGCTATAAGCAAGCCCGTACCGATGGAGGATATGATGGACGACAATGAAGGAATCATCTACGAAGAATTTGATGTCATTGAAATTGAGGAGGTCAACGGTTCCATTTCTTTGGATGAATCGATCAAGAAAGTGCTGGTTGAGGTATCCCTAAAGATTATCATCAACCAAACAGAATTTGTCTCTCTTTTGTGCCTTAACAAATATCAGCAGGAGCTTGCTCTGGGGTTCCTGTACAATGAGGGCATCATTGACTCATACCAGGATATTCTAACCATCGATTATAACGAAAGGCTACAGGCCGTGATCATTGAGCTGAGAGATGGCGTGCTTATTGACAGGCAGGAAAGCCTGCGTAGTGTTACTTCCGGATGCGGTAAATGTTATACCTATCTAAATCCACTTAAAAAGTCTCTCTACGAACCAAATATAAGCACTTTAACCTTTTCCGCCAAAGAAATTTTAGATAGGATGAAGCAATATATCGAACAAGCTGAGCTATATAAAAAGATTGGAGGCGTTCACAGCGTTTTATTCTATACCGAAGGTTTAGCCATCCAGAGCGAGGATATCGGCAGACATAACTGCATTGATAAGATTGCCGGCATCTTACTGAAATTAAACAAACTGCAAATCGCTAAAGAAGGGATTGCTTTCATCAGCGGAAGAGTTACCTCAGAAATCATGACCAAAGTCATCCGACTGGGTGTTCCTGTGGTTGTTTCCAAGTCAACACCAACGATTGCCGCTATTCGGCTTGCCCGCGAATTTAACATCTCTCTTCTCGGGTATGTCAAGGGTAACAAAGGAACAATTTACGCCTGCCCGCAGAGAATTGAACCCTCAATTTTTAAAGAAAGGTAAAAGTACAATGCGATTGCATTGTCGGTGAAAAGCATGAAGGATAATGAAACACTCATCCAAACAGGCCGTCATGTCACTCAGTTTCCGGCAGATGTATCCCTTTGCGCGGGATGCTCATCCTGTGAAATTGTATGTTCTCTTCTTCACGACGGAGTCGTTGGCCCAAGCTATAACAGAATTTTTGTTGAGAGAGGCACTATTTCCATGATCCACCGTATCTATGCCTGCCAACATTGTGTTGACCACCCCTGCTATCATGCCTGTGCGCGCAAAGATCAAGCCATGTGTCTGGATGAAAACGGCATTGTTTATATCAACGAAGAATATTGCATTGGCTGTAAACGGTGTATCAAAGCGTGTGTTTTCGATCCGCCACGGATCAACTATGTTAAAAGCAGTGACAAGTCCAAAAGAAAGGCCAAAAAGTGCGACCTCTGCCGAACACGGCCTGAAGGACCTGCCTGCGTGGAGTTCTGTCAGGTTCGGTGTCTAGGTATCAGTGATCTGCCGGATGAAAGGAGATAGATGGTATGGCGACGTTATATGGATATGTTGGTAAGATAGCCCGTATCAACCTAACCGACAGCACCGTAACACATATACCCACTTCAAACTATGTTCCGAAATACCTGGGCGGCCGCAGTGTGTGCAATAAGATTTTCTGGGATGAAGTCGGGCCTGGGGTTAAGGCTTTTGACCCCGAGAATAAAATTATATACATGACAGGTCCAACGACGGCGACGGGGATCCCCACCGGGGGCCGTACTGTATTTACCGGCATTTCACCAAATAGCTACCCGGAACAATACGCCTGGAGCGGTATAGGGGGATGGTTTGGTGCGGAAGTTAAATTTGCCGGTTTTGACGGCTTTATTCTCGAGGGCAAAGCACCCGAACCAACCTATTTATACATCGAAGATGGCGAAATCAATTTTCTTTCCGCTCGCAATTTGTGGGGCAAATTAGTCCACGATACCCAACGGAAATTAGAAGAAATCCACGGCAACGATGTCAAAAGCATTGTCATCGGACCCGCGGGTGAAAACCTGATGCGTAATGCCAGTATTACCACAAGCAATGACAATGTGGCAGCTAAAGCCGGTTTCGGCGCTGTATTCGGCTCCAAAAACCTGAAGGCGATTACGGTTCGTGGCACGGGCACCGTCATTCCGGCAGATATAAAGAAAATACTTGAACTGCGGAAAAAGATGGGTTACCCGCAAGCACAACCAAATCCGATTCACCATGAAACGACCCATGGCATGTGGGGTAACAATATCCCAGTCGAAGGAGGCTGGCTTAGGGGACAAGTGGCCTGCAGCCATGGCTGTAACCAGCATTGCAACAAATTGATGCTCGATATGAAATCGGCATTTAAGGAAGAGAAAGTGAATCATGTAGAAAAATGTGTCAGTATTTTTGCCTTTGGGTATAAAGAGGATTGTTGCTGGGTGCCTATCCAAACCTTTGAGACCAAGCAGAACCATTTGCTTCCCTGCAAAATGCTCAGCGGCGAGCCGCTGCCTCCCGATCCGACGGATCCGCATTTTAAAGAACTCTATGATCTTGTCCCCGGGGACATTGTGAACTTTTGGGAACCAAACTTTGATAAAGGCAGCATCATTAATGACCTATGCAATGAGTACGGGATGGACAAATGGGACGTTATTGTCTGGCTATTGCCCTGGCTTTCCATGGGTAAAAAAGAAGGTGTATTTGACGGGATTGATTTCGGCATGGAAATCAATGTCGAGTCGGAAGAATTCATCAAATATCTCATGGACAGCATTGTCTACCGCAAGACCTATTATGGCAACCTGCTGGCCGAGGGTATGGCCAGAGCGATCCGGGCTTTGGGTAAGGAAAAATTCGGCGATACGATTTACCATGGCCGCTATTCTCAAGTCGTTCCCGGTTTAAGACTGGATCTGCCCATCAGCCTGGAAACAGCCTGGGGTCACAGTGTACACTGGCAGGGACGCGGTTTTGAGGGCGCCATTAATAAACCCGGGTGGGTCGCGGTTAACCTGCATCAGATGAACTCCACCCGGGACACCCAAACCATTGCGCATCACCACGATACGTTTGACAACTATTTAGCCGTCAAAGACGATCCCTGTCGTCATCCACTGACAGCGATCGCCGTGATCAAGGGGGAGAATTCAGCTGAAATCAAAGATTCCATTACCTGCTGCGATTGGCAGAGCCCCAACCTCTTCTGGACGGATATGGAAGCCCAAATGTTCGAGGCGGCAACCGGCATCGAAATGACAGAAGAAAAGCTGAATGAAGCTGCAGAACGATCCAAGCTTTTATTCAGAGCAATACTCATGCGTAATTACGGACGGGACAGAGAGATGGAAGTCAACGCCATATATCCGATCATGACCTATCCTGACCCCTGGGGCCAAACATGCACCTGGGAGGAGTGGAATGATCTTGTTGATCTCTACTACGAAGAACGCGGGTGGGATAAAACAACCGGATGGCCTCCCCAAGAAGTCTTTGAAAAGTACGGCCTCCACGAAGTGGCTGATTCGTTAAAGGCTATTGGAAAACTTCCCGGCTGCAGATAAAAAATTATCGGCTTGGCAGACGCCAAGAAAGGTTATCACTTAAAAAAAACGGCAGAATACAAGAATATCAGGAGGAGAATTTATGAACAGACTGAATGGAAAAACTGCAATCGTCACTGGAGCTGCGTCAGGTATCGGCAAGGCGACAGCAATCATGTTTGCTAATGAAGGAGCTAAGGTCATAGTTACGGATGTTGCAGACAGCGGACGGGCCACGGAAGAGGCCATCAAGGAGTCAGGCGGAGATGCTGCTTTCTTTCAATGTGATTTGCGCGATAAAGACAGCATCAATGATTTGGTGCAATTCTCCATAAAAACTTACGGGCATATTGATATTTTATTCAATGCTGCAGGTATCCTGGTCAATAAACCATTCTTAGAACACAATGACGATGATCTCATGAAATTATTTGAAGTAAACTATCGTTCTATTATATGGACCATGCAGGGTGTACTACCGTTTATGGCCAAACGTGGAAAGGGGTCTGTCATCAATGTTTCTTCTGTATCCGCAGTCCGGCCGGAAACGAACGCCTATTATTACGGCGGGTTTAAAGCCGGGATCTACAAGATGACAAAGGACTTGGCAAGAGAATTTTCTCCCCAGGGAATCAGAATGAATACCATTCTTCCTGGCCCTATCGAAACCAATATGACACCGGAAATATTTATAACCGACCCTGCGGCACGGCAATCGTTGATTAATACCTTCTGTCCTGTCGGCCGCTTCGGCAAACCCGAGGATATTGCCTACTGTGCCGTTTATCTGGCTTCTGATGAAGCGGAATTTGTTACAGGCGCTTCTTTCGCCATAGACGGCGGGGCTTGCATAACCGGATAAAGAGTTAATCCACTCCACATACGCAAATAACGAATAAACGGTACCCCTTTTCGTACGGATCCTGTCAAACGAACGACAGGATTCAACCACGGGGTACCGTTATTTGTGTTGATATGGTATTCATTACTGATGGTTGTTACCAGTTCAGCGTTTTATTTATCATGATTGACAAATTCTGTGGTGACGACAGATCCAGATCGATCGGCTTATCCAAGGAAACATCACCGTCGGCAATAATTCTTACGACCGGTCTGGATGGCAGTTCAGGGTTTTGCCGGATTACATTTCCCTGCATTTTGTTACTCAACTGCACACCGATACCCGTTGGATAGGGTGCTACGGCACGACTGAAAAGGTTGACAATATCCGGATCAAATTGAGTACCTGCCTTGACAATAATATATTCATAGGCAAGGTATGGCTCCATCGCATCGCGGTAGGGACGTTTGCTGGTCAGCGCCTCATAGACGTCAGCAACAGAAGCGATTCGGGCATACTCATGAATCTCTGTTTCCTCAAGCCCTCGCGGATATCCACCACCCGCCCATTGCTCATGATGCTGAAAGGCAACGTGTGCCGAAAGCAAACTGAAATCGTGGTTGTTGCGTATATAATCATAACCGAACAGCGGATGATTTTTTATTTGCTCAAACTCTTCATCCAGTAGTTTTCCCTTTTTATTCAGGATTTCCCGAGATATTTTGGTTTTCCCAATATCATGCATTAAAACGCCCATACCCAATTCGATTAACTGATTCTGATTGTACTTTTTCTCAATACCGAGCAGCAACGCCAGCACGGTCGTATTAATCGAGTGATGAAATGTATACTCATCATAACCGATGATATCCGTCAAGTTGGACAGAATATCCGAACTATACAAAAGATCCTGGACGATATTCAAAACAGCATAGCGAACCGACCCGGCGTCGATTTCTGCGTTCGGATCCTGCTCCAGAGCGTGCGTTATGCCTCGTACCGTAGAATAGGCGATTTCTTTTGTTTTATCGGATATGGCATAGTTGATTTCAACATCTTCAAAACGATTATCCATGACAAATAAGACATCGAATCCGATAGTTTTAAGTTTTTCGATATAATCCTTAGTTAAAACAATACCGGCACCTAAAAGAATCTGTCCGTTGGAATTCCTTACAGGACGAGCCAAAACTGCTCCATCTTTAACATAATTAATATTAACTAGCCGCATAATGAACTCCTTGTTCGTAATTAGTACAGCAACAGTGCACGCGATTTTCTCCTATAATGTCGAAATCACTGTACATTAATTGATCTTTCCACTATATGGCGATTATGTCATATTTTTAACATCGGCATTATTATATTTATATATTTTTGACATAGGCTTGTCAACTGATTTCGAACATTTTTAATAAATCACCTTGGGGTTGAGCGACTTTTTTTAAATTGCACAGGAGGAGCAAAGTGAACATCTATTTCACTTTCCCCCTCCTTATTATATCGGCTTTTCCTAATAAAAACTTTATATTATTTTATAAATCCGTTCTTTTGTCAATCAAATAGCCTGTAATGAAGAAGAAAACGGCACCGATGGCAGCCTCAACAGCCATTTGAATCAATAAATAGCTGTAATGTGTGTTTCCTGCCGCAAACGGTCTGACGATGAAGGTATTCATTAAAGGTTCTGATACTTCGGCGCTCAACCATACCAGCAGCACGAAGATCACCGTCGTTATGACCCCGGCAAATTTTCGGTTAGCCAGTATACTTTTGCGGATGGTTATCGCCGCATAGAATATGAGTATCAGACTGAGCAGACCGATAAACAATGTCAGAACACAAAGGATCACAAACGTTATTATTTCGGATATTTCCATATGAATGTTATTCAGAACAAGATTGAAGAAGTCGGTCTTGTTTAGGAAATTCCATACTAACTCTCTATAAAATCCGAAAAAGTTCACAGCCAGTAAAAGGCTATACAAAGCTAAAAATAGGATTCCTTCCAGGATACCCGTCAGGACTTTTGCCCCAAGGATCTTAAGGCCGCTGTTGGGCGTCATAAAAAACATATAACCCGTTTTATGATCGAGATCGCGGCTGAACATCATCGCCATATTGACTACATAGAGTATAACCACTACCCAAAACAGCATCATAAAAAATAGTCCCAGAACCGCCATTTTTGACTCGTCAGATACATCACCGGTTTGCAGGCGGATTAATGCGGCGGCATTAAGAATCAGCGTGATTGCCAGAAATATCCCCAGTAATTTTGATTTACGTAATAATTCATATTTAATGAGATTAATCATGATAAACCTCCTTGTATAGCTGTTCGATAGAACACGCGCGATCCACCCTGAAGCTTTCAGCATTCCCAGCCAGGATAATCTGCCCTTTGTCCAGGAAAATAACTTCATCGATAACGGGCTCCAATTCACTGACCAAATGGCTGGATATCACCATCGCGCAGTCACTCCTTAATTCCGACACAACGATTTTGATAATCTTATCCCGTGATACAGGATCGATCCCATTCAAAGGTTCATCGAGCAGATATAGTTTTGCTTTACGGGCCATGGTTATGGCCAGTTTCAGCCGTGCTTTCATTCCAGTTGACATACTACGGACTTTCATATCCTCATTAAGTGCCATAAACTCCAAATATTCCAATGCTTTTTTTCGATCAAAATCCGCATACATATCCTTATAAAAATCAAGGACCTTTCGAACTTTCATCCATTCGAAAATGAAATCTTCTGTCGGCATAAACGCTGTGATTTTTTTAGTTTTCGCCCCAACCGGAACATCACCAATCGTTACTCTACCGTAAGTTGGCTTATACAAACCTGCAGCGATCTTAAAAAAAGTTGTCTTCCCACTGCCATTAGGTCCGAGTAAACCATATACTTTGCCTTCTTCAATTTTAATACTGAAATTTTCCAAGGCCTTTTTGTTGAAGAATCCTTTGGTGATATTATCTGCCGATAGCAGTGTTGTCATTGAACTGCCTCCTTTTTGACCCAGCTCTGAATTAGGTCCATCATGTTTTCGTAGCTATAACCGAGTTCCTTCATCCCCGTAATAAAGTTGCCGATGATTTCTTCCGCCATTTCTTTTTTCATCATATCTACCTTCTCCTCAGATTCAGTAATAAATGTACCTATTCCTCGCTTGGTAAAGGTTATGCCTTCCCGTTCCAGTTCACTGAATACCCGGACCATTGTATTTGGGTTGACATTGAGATTCTGTGCGTATTCCCGCGTCGACATCAGCTTTTCACCCAAAGCGAGTTTACCCAGTAGAATATCCCTTTTGATAAGGTTCATAATTTGAATATAGATGGGCACATTATTTTCGAAGTTCATAGAATCACCTCTACTTATTGAACTAGTGCACTATTTGTATAGTACACTAGTTCAATAAGTGTGTCAAGTCTTCTTTAAATAACTGAACATTCAGCTTCATAGCACGGTCTGCGTACCACAATTCCAGCGCCAAGCGGAGCATGGATTGCGTAGCGCAACGGTCCATGGATGGACCTAAGTTAAAAATTCGCTAAGGAGGGCAAAAGAATTTTAACTTCCATAATGTAAATTCACGGATGGCGCAAGAGCCGAAAGCGGAATGTGGTGCGTGGACCGGACCCTAACAAATATATTTGTCTAATTATTTAAAAATCATAATACTAGAATTATTGGGTTTGAGCTGGTATTCTATGGATGTGTATTTCGATAATAATTAATTATGACAGGGGTGCTTCAGCTTTGGAAGGTAGTCAGACAAGTCTCATCGTGACAAATGAATTCAAATGTGAAGGTTGTAACAAGTGTATCCGTCACTGCCCAGTTAATGCTAATACCGCCTATACAAACACCGAGAACAAAGTGAAAGTCAGGGTAAACAGTGATTGGTGCATCCATTGCGGTAAATGCCTTGAAGTGTGTGATCATGAAGCAAGAACCTATATGGATGATACCGACCGGTTTTTTAGTGATTTAAAAAATGGAATCAACATCACGGTAATCGCAGCACCTGCCGTCCAGACAAACTTTAACAACTATAAAAAACTATTTGCTTACCTGAAATCACTGGGCATCCAATTGATCTACGATGTTTCATTCGGCGCAGATATTACAACGTGGGCTTATTTAAAAGCCATCAATGAGCAAAAGATTGAGACCCTCATTGCCCAACCCTGCCCCGCTATTGTCAGTTATATCGAAAAATACCAGCCCGAAATCATTGATAAGCTGTCCCCTGTCCACAGCCCGATGATATGTTCTGCTATCTATCTAAGAAAGTATTTACGGAATAACGATGCCATAGCTTTTTTGTCACCTTGCCTTGCCAAAAAGGATGAAATGGAAAGCACCGGCCAGATCATTTCATATAATGTGACCTATAAAAAGCTTGTGGAATACTTGTTGGAGAACAATGTTAACCTTGATGACTTTGCCGAAAAGGATTTTGATGCCAATCCATGTTCTTTAGGTTTCCTGTTCAGCCGTCCCGGTGGTTTAAAAGAAAATATTGAAGCAATCGTACCGGATGCTTGGGTGAAGCAAGTTGAAGGTACAGACATTGTCTATGACTACTTAACGCATTATAAAAACAGAGTAGCGGAAAGCAAGCCGGTCCCGCTGGTGGTAGACGCCCTGAATTGTACCCACGGCTGCAATATTGGCTCTGCGTCCTGTATTAGTTCCAAACTTATCGATGATATCGACCACAAATTTAATCATATGAAGAAAAAGAAACTCCAGCAAGCTACTCAAGGACGTATTATTAAGAAGGTAAAATGGATCGGTGAAGAGTTTGATAAAGTACTTAGATACCAGGATTTTTTAAGAGAGTACGATAAGAGTAAGGCTGTAAACCCTTTAAAATATCCTTCGGAAGACGAACTTGAGCACATTTTCATCGCCTTGTTAAAACCAGAAGCCAGTTCCCGTAAGATCAACTGCACCGCATGCGGCTGTCATACTTGTACGCAAATGGCTGTAGAGATATACAACGGACTGAATATTCTAGAAAATTGTATGGATTTTACACGCAATGAAGTCTTAAAAGAAACGGTAAAAAATACCGAAATCAATGCGATGTTGAAAGAAATTGAACAATTAAGCAATGACCGCCTACGCATGTCGAATAAGCTAAAAGAAAATGTCGTCCTTATAAAAGATTCTCTCACTGAACTGGCCAAAGCCAATGAAGAAAGCGCGGCATCCTTAATGGCGATTACAGGCCAAGCGGCAGTGACAGTTCAAACGGCGATCGAGCTTAAAGACAATGTGCAGCAAATGAAAGAAAAGCTAAATAGTTTTGTGAACGCATCGAATCAAATTGTCGATATTGCCAGTCAAACCAACTTACTTTCCTTAAATGCAGCGATCGAAGCTGCCCGCGCCGGTGAACACGGGAGAGGTTTTGCCGTGGTTGCCCAAGAGGTACAGAAACTTGCTGATCAGTCCGGAAATGTTGTTCAATCAACCATCAATGACGAAAATGTCATGCTGACATTGATCAAGACTATTTCCGAAGTCTCTATTGAACTTGAGAGAAAGATGAATGATGTTAGCAGGGCGATCGAGGATTCCTTAAAATCCAGTGAACAGATTACTGCTACTGGTCAAAATATATTAGCGACGGTAGAAAGCTTATTTGACGCTAATTAGCCTGCAGTCAGCCGATAAAAAATCATAGCTGTTGGACGATGTGATATGCTCCCTTCTAGGTAGACAAGTGAAATAATAAAAACTTGTTGCTTAGAGGGGAGTATATTTTATGTCAAAGAGAAAGATATCTAGCAACGAGAAGTTAACTGCTGTATTACGGTATCTAGATGGAAAAACTAGCCAAAATCAGATTGCCCGTGATCTTAATGTAAGTTTAGCATCTGTTCAACAATGGATTTTTAATTATGAGTCCATGGGAGCCGATGTTTTCTTAATGAAAGGAACTAAAAAATACACAAAAGTACTTAAGATACAAGCTGTTGAAGATTATTTAGCTGGTTTGGGCTCTCAAACTGATATTTGTAAAAAGTATGGAATTCGATCAAAAGGTAAGTTACAACGCTGGATAAAACAGTATAATGGTCATGAAGAACTAAGGTCTTCTGGAACAGGAGGAAGTACCATCATGACCAAAGGAAGAAAAACCACTTTCGATGAACGCGTTGAAATCGTGCGGTATTGCATTGCACATGATCATAATTACGCAGAAACATCTGAAAAACATCAAGTATCCTATCAGCAGGTGCGTAACTATACTGTTAAATATGAAGTCTATGGGGTTGAAGCATTAAGAGACAATCGGGGGAAGCGAAAGTCTCAGGATAAGATGAGTGAATTAGAAAAGCTGAGAGCTGAAAATAAGATTTTAAGAGCAGAAAAAGAACAGGCCGAAATGGAGGCATCTTTCTTAAAAAAACTCGAGGGGATAGAGAGGAGGCGGGACTAAGCCTGGTTCGCCATGAATTTATATATCAGGCTATAAAAGAAGAAAACCAAGAACATAATTATCCGATCAGCACCCTATGTAAGTTTGGAAAGGTATCACGAGCAGCATATTATAAGTGGCTGCATAGAGAAATACCTGAAAGCGAAGCAGAAAATCTTCGTATCGCTGATGAGATTGAAAGAATTCATGAGGAAAGCCCAGATAAAGGGTATAGAAGAATCAAGGATGATCTTGAGCGGTATCATAATATAAAAGCGAATGACAAGCGAGTTTTACGCATTTGTCGTAAGTTAGATATAAAATCCACCATTAAGTATTCAAACAATGGGTGTACACGACAGGCAGCCAATCCACAGTATATAGCAGAAAACATACTAAATAGAGAATTCACCTCTGGAGCTCCAAATGAAAAATGGCTTACAGATGTAACAGAATTCAAGTATTACGTTGGAATAATAAAGCACAAACTATATCTTAGTGCAATATTAGATTTATACGATAGACGAATAGTTTCATATATTATACGTGATTCTAATAATAACGCGCTGGTATTCGATACATTTGATGCTGCCATTGAAGCTAATCCGGACGCACATCCAATCTTTCATAGTGACAGGGGATTCCAATATACGAACAGAGCATTTCATGCGAAGCTTGAAGCAGCTGGAATGACCCAAAGTATGTCAAGAATAGCCAAATGTATTGATAATGGCCCAATGGAAGGCTTTTGGGGGATTATTAAACGAGAACGCTATTACGGAAAAAGATTTACCAGCAGAGACTCTGTAGTAGAAATGATTGAGGAATATATCGATTACTATAACAACAAACGATTACAGAGGAATCTTGGTGTATTAACACCTTTGGAGAAACACGAAAGTTATTTACAAGCAGCATAAAACTGCCAGCAGGTTATACCTACTGGCAGCAGAGTTTTATTTTTTTAATTGTCTACTTGACGGGGAGCGGTTCAATGAACACCTGTTCAACGCCAACAGCTTTTTTATCAGGAAAAATTAGAATATGCCAAAATACAAGGCATTCTTATAGGATTTTCTATCGGTAAGGTGGGTATGGTCTTTACAATCAAATACTCACTGAAATAAAAACATAAACAGGTAGGATACATCGCATAATAACAAAAAGACCTTACATATAAAGGCAAGGAGTTAACATGACCCTATGACAGATTACAAATCAGCCATTGAAGCCAATAAAGACACGATGCTTCAGTCTCTGCAGAAATTGATCCAAATTCCGAGTGTTACCGGCCGCCAAAAAGACGTCCTCTATGCGTTGAACACGTTTCTGGAATGGGGTCGGGAAATGGGTTTT
Source organism: Dehalobacter sp. DCM (assembly GCF_024972775.1). Taxonomy (NCBI): domain Bacteria; kingdom Bacillati; phylum Bacillota; class Clostridia; order Eubacteriales; family Desulfitobacteriaceae; genus Dehalobacter; species Dehalobacter sp. DCM. The sequence goes on from NZ_CP092282.1 coordinate 3,264,151, forward strand.
GACGTAAAAAATTACGATGATCTGGGCGGAATCATCGAATTTGGCGAGGGTAATAAAAAAACCATCGGCATTATTGTCCATTTGGATGTCGTCCCCGAAGGAACGGGCTGGAACTATCCGCCGTTTGAAGGTAAGATTCAGGATGGCAAGATTTACGGGAGAGGCGCCATCGATGATAAAGGCCCGGCAATCTCGGCTTTATACGCATTAAAAGCTGTAAAAGACGCCGGAATAACACCTAAAAACAAAGTACAGCTGATTATCGGTTTAGATGAAGAAAGCATCTGGAATACTACGCCTAAATTATTAAAAAAAATAAAAGAGCCGGATTTCTCCTTTGTCCCCGATTCTGTATTCCCTATTGTCTGCGCTGAAAAAGGGCTAATCTGGCTGGAATTAAAAAGAAGCGTTGCACCGGATTCAATATTCGGAAATAAGCATAATCCTTCGATTGATGTAACGGATAAAATGGATGTATCCCACGATAGCAAAAACAATGCTTCTATATGTATAAAACACCTCCACGGAGGCGGCGATTCGTTGAATATCGTGCCGGATCTCTGTGAGGCAGTTCTCGAAATCTCCGGCAGTGATGGTTCTCCTGACATTCAGGAACAACTTTCGGCTTATGTAAAAGAAACCAACTATGACATCGAATTAAGCCATAATAAATCAGAGATCAAACTGATATCCCATGGCAAGGCTGCCCATGCCTTCAATTGCCAGGAAGGCCAAAACGCGATTTCACAATTGATTCTTTTTCTTTCTCAGCTTAATATTGATGAGCAACAAAAACAGCTAATCGAACTCTATGCAGAAAAATTAGGCCGCGATTGTACCGGCCAAAACCTCGGATTGCACTTCGAAGATAGATTAACCGGGAAAATGACTGTATGCCCAGGCTTTATCGCGATGGATAACGCATCTTTTACCCTGAAAATCGATATCCGTTTTCCCGCATCGGAGTCGTTGGATGCGATCCGGCCTAAAGTAGAATCCGCATTTGAGGATTTTGATGCCGATCTGACCATTCTCGACTCCCTTGAATCCCTGCATTTTCCCGAAGATGATCCGCATATCCAGGCCCTGCTTAATGTATATCAAGACTTTAGCGGAGACAGAGAAGCCCGCCCCATAGGGATGGGCGGGACTACCTTTGCCAAAGCGTTTCAGCGTGCTGTCGCTTTCGGACCTTCTTTTCCGGGGATGGCTAAAATCGAACATCAACCGGATGAATATATTGCAATTGATCATCTCCTGAAATGCACCGACATCTATGCTCAGGCCATCGAAGTCCTGGCTGCCTTATGAAGGAAGTTTCTTTTTTATAGAATTTGACCTTGGGAGTTAATAATCACTTCACTGTAGGGCACCGATATCCCCGCATTGTCCATAGCCGTCCTGACCGCACGCACGATACCGGAACAGCACGGGACATCCATCCGGATGACCTTCACGCTTTTCGGATTGTTTATCTTCAGTATTTGCTCGATCTTTTCCGTATAATAATCGTTGTCATCCAGTTTCGGGCAGCCAATCATCGTGATTCGATCCCGCATGAACTTTTCATGAAATGATGCATAAGCGTACGCCGTGCAATCGGCTGCGATGAGCAGATCAGCATGTTGCAGATAGGATGCCTGGGGATTGATTAGATTCAACTGGACGGGCCACTGCCGAAGTTCGGAAGGACGCTCATCCTCAAGATTTACTCTGCTGGGCACAGGTGCTTTTTTGATTTCAGCAGCCAGTGTTCCCGGACAGCCACAGGGTAATTTGGCACTTGTTTGCGCTTGGTGCTTGGCAGCATTCGCTTGCATTTTTGCCTTGACTAATTCTTCATTGTAATCGGCGGCTTCCCGCTCAATGATTTGGATCGCATCGACCGGGCATTCCGGCAGACAATCACCGAGTCCATCACAATATTCGTCGCTGATCAGCGACGCTTTGCCGTTGACGAGCTGGATAGCACCTTCATGACAGGCATTGACACAAAGTCCGCAGCCATTGCATTTGTTTTGATCGATTTCGATTATTTTTCTAAGCATGATTATCACCTTTCCTGTTTAATTTTCTCATTGTATTACGTGGTTAATACACCATCGATATTCTTTTTGTTAGCTTTACTATAACGCTTTTTGTTTGAAGAATCGGTAACGCATGTTACAAGTTATGTTACAAAATAAAAGGACCGCTGCATAGCGAATTAAAGCAAATTAAAGCCAATCTGTATGCAACGGTCTTTTATCATTAGTACCTTGTTAACCCTAAATCTCATATATCCTGGCAGCAGATTATTCTTCGCAATACTGCTTAGCCTTGTCGGAGGTTAACAAGGTACTGTTTTATTTTTTCTTGATTTCCTCATAGCGCTGAAACCATTCCGGAAAAACTTTCTTGAATTGAACCGGTTTAAAATTATCCTTGCGTACAAGAATGTGCGTTGTCGTCCCCTCAGCACATACCTCGTCCTCGCCATTTAAAACCTGATAGGCATAAACCGTCCACAAACCTTGATTCTCTTCGACCCAGCATTTCACAAAAACACGATCGCCATAACGAATTGCTTTTTTGTAGGTGGCATCTACCTTGTAAACGGGTGCGTAATATCCTTTTGTCTCCATTTCCATATAGTCATACCCTGCATCCCTGACCAATTGACATCGTCCCAGTTCAAACCATTTTAAATAATTGGCATGATAAATCACGCCCATCATATCCGTATCGGCATACGATAGTTGTATTTCTATTGTTGAAATCAGATACTCATTCATCGGTATTCCCTTTCGGTCCTTTGGTTATTTATCCCCAAAGGAAAATTTTTCTTTATGCGTCATACTGCTGTACAAATTTAAGTCTATTATATACGGAAACCAAAAGTAAAAGTATACATATTTTGGGGACCAGCTGGAAATACATTTGCGTTTTGAAAGGAAGTGCCGGTGTGATGTCAAACAAAAAATGGATCATACTCCCTTTGGTTTTTCTCTTGATCATCCAGATACCATTCCCGTTATTCGGTTCAGAAAAAGCTGTTACGGCGGATTCCACCCCGAAGATATCCCTTGAGCAAGCCTTGACAACTGTTAAATCCAATTTCTCTATACCAGTGGAGTATACGGAATTCTCTTCCGGCTTCAACAGTAATAATACCCATTACGTTTGGTATTTAAATTGGAACGCCCCAGGCGGCAGCGGCGGTAGTTTTTCCGCGCAAGTCGACGCAAGCAGCGGTGAGATCCTTTCCATTAATTCCTGGCAAACAAGCCAAAATGATCAATCCTTTCAACTTCCCGCTCTCACACACGAAGAAGCAAGACAAATCGCTTCGTCCACTGTTAAGCGGTTAACCGGTCAAAAATTTTCCCATCTCCAATATATCCAAGAAACGAATCTGGTACCTCTAAATCCATATGGATCTGCCACCTATGAATTCCGGTGGCAGCGGGTCGAAAACGGAGTTCCCTTCCAAGGCAACCTGGCAACTATCCAAATCAATGCGGATACCGGAAAGGTCACATCGTACACCATCGTCTGGAGTGACTTAGCGATTCCTGCAGTTAAAAATATTATCTCTGCCCAAAAAGCTATGGACGCTTTTCAAAGTGCCAAACTCCTTGAATTGCAATATTTCCTCACCCCCATTTATAAACCGCTCATCGTCGGCACTAATAATGAAAACGTACAACTGATTTACCAAATAAAGAACAATGGAACAATCGATGCTTTCTCCGGCCAGGCGTTGAATATCAGCACAGATCAGTGGCTGTTTAATGGAAGAGGCGCCGGTAATCTGAGCAAATCGACTGAAGATACTGCTCAGGCTGTTGTGTTGACACCCGAAGAACAGAAGGAACTGGCTGCCAATGCCAAACTCTTAACCAGAGATCAAGCCATCGCGGTGGCGCAGAAATGGATTACTCTGCCATCAACACTCACTTTAAGAAGCATCAATTTGTCTCAGGATTATTATCAGCGCAACGGAAAAGTTTGGTCTTTTGAATGGGGTTCGTCATCAGGTGATTCCTTAGCCCAAAGCATTTCCGCCCGCATCAATGCTGAAAACGGGGATGTATTATCCTTCAACATCTATAATCCGTCGTCTTCTCAAACCGGCACGAAAATAACTGCCGAGCAAGCGAAGATAATAGCCGAAAACTTTATCAAAAAAATTGCACCCAGCAAATTTGATCAGCTTAAACTGTCTCAAGATCCCGTCGACAAAGACAGCAACATGGAATCAACATCATTGCTGGTAACCTACGAACGGATCGTCAACGGTATCTCTTTCCCTTCCAATAATATTTCGATCAATGTGGACTTATTGACCGGCAAGATCTCGTCTTATAATCTGACCTGGTGGAATCTGGATTTCCCTCAACTATCCCTGGCCATTTCCCAATCGGAAGCTCAGAATAAACTCTTCGCTTCCCGCCCGATGATTCTGCAGTATGTTGTCCGCTATGAGTTGGGGGAAGCAAAAGAAGTCCGCTTGGTTTACCAGCCTTCAACGGAAAACAAGCTGACCTCCGACAGGATGGATGCTAAAACCGGTGCTTTCATTGATTTTCAGGGTAATCCCATGAAGCAACAGCCTCAACCGCATCGTTTCATTGATATTGCTGGTCACCCTGCAGAAAAAGAAATCACGTTATTGGGATTAGCCGGTCTTTTTGGTGAGTATGGCACTAAGTTTGAACCCTCAAAAAATATAACCGCTATTTCCTTACTGAGGGCTCTGAATGCTGCTAAAAATGGCAGTGAAAGCAGCCTTTCTGATGATGAGATCATAAAATTGGCCAAGGAACAAGGCTGGGTAAAAGAGAGTATTGTTCCCAGCCAATCCGTGAACCGTCTGCTCTACTGCAAAATCATGACCCGTTACCTTGGTTTGGAAAAGATCGCTATGGTCAGCGATATTTATCATACGTCCTATACCGATATTGCCAAAGATACACAAGGATATGTCAGCTTAATAACCGGCATGGGCATAATAAAAGCCGATGGAACCCAATTTGATCCCAATGCTTCCGTATCCCGTTCTGAAGCAGCTGCCGGACTGATTAAAGCGTTAGAGGTCGGCTTCAGAAATTGATAAACCGTTTTCAATATATAGTTGCTCTCGGGTTTGTCAGTGTGCCTCACTTCCGCTTTCGGCTCTTGTGCCATCCATGGCTTCGTCGCTCCCTGCCATCCTTGGCATCCGCGACATTAGGCCCTCCATGGCCGTCACAGCCGCGCTCCGCATCCGTGCTCCGCTCTGCGCTGGAATGAGCCACCCAGACTTACTATTGGGTCATCAAGCAATTTTAAGGGGCGTAACGAAAATTATACCATGTCACGTCAAAATATTTCCCTATATCTTCTGATTTCTTCAAATATTGCAGGATTGCATAGATCCATGAGCGGACGTTAGTGGGAGCGACGTTAAGAAACCAACGGTTTCTGTCCACGGATGGACAACTGTCGCGGTGCCATGGATGGCAAGGAGCGACAGCTTGCAGTAAGCAGCGGGGTTTTGGCATGTTAGCGAGGCGATACAGGAAAATAGTCCAGTGGACTGTTTTTCTGTATCGCTGGTTTTAGTCGTGGGAAACGGCATGATACATGTATCATGCCATGCAAGCCTGCAACACCCCAACACCCCAACACCCCAACACCCCAAAAGAAAAGACGCCATTGCTGACGTCTTTCACTAAGGGCTAAGTTATGATACGTCCCCTTAAATATCTGTTTCCTTCAAATCAAGTCTGCGTGCCACAGTTCCAGCGACAAGCGGAGCACGGATTGCGTGGCGCGGCAGATAGCGCCACGGATGGCGCTATCTGCCGAAAGCGGAATGTGGCATGCAGACAACCCCAGCTATGAGTATTTCTGTCCATGCTTGTACTCGTTATGATGATAAGTGATTTGCCCGGCTTAGAAATGCACGGTAAAAATATAGCCTAATACACCACCCAAAACAGCCAGGGCAAAACCGAAACAGCGAAATCCCGCTTTGATCAAAGGGATTTTCTTTTGATTTCTGACCAAAAAGTCCTCATTTTCTTTCTTAAGTACATCCATCATCTTACCCGGAAGGATGAACGCAAACAAACCAATAATCACATAGGCTCCAAATCCGACATAAACCAGAATATCAAGATTAAGATTGCTTCCGAAAAAAAAGGCAATAACCGTCAGTACCACCAAGGTAAAGAATATTTTCTCAAATAAAGTGCGTGACCTTTCAAATATTGGCTTCATCTGAACTACCACTCCTGCGTTATATTGGTGTAACTTAATGAATTCCCTTTCATTATAAAACAGGATAGTGAAAAATTATTCAGGTAAATAGTGGCTTTCCCAATATCTTCGGCGGATGTGAGTTTCCATTGGTTTTGAGTTTATTCCGTTGTAACCTTGGACAGATGCTTTCTGTCTGCGGGATAGTTGCCTAACAATTGGAAATAGGCGCTCTCTTTTTCGATTTCTTCGATTGCCTTCTTCACAACGGGATTATCCAGGTTGCCTTCGAAATCAATATAGAAAAGATACTCCCATGTTTTGTCCGCCATGGGGCGTGATTCGATTTTCATCATATTGAGACCATTGCGGGCAAAGTGACTCAGCACCCTGTAGAGGGAACCGGGTTCATGGGAAATAGCGACTGCCAGGCTGATTTTGTTGCTGCCCTTACGAAATTTCGGATGTCTTCCAATAATAATGAAGCGGGTGAAATTGGCCGGATTATTATTGATTTTTTCAGCCAATATTTCCAACCCGTAAAGCTCGGCTGCCCGCCTGCTGGCAATCGATGCCTGACCCGGTGTCCCCGCATCCGCTACTTTCTTGGCACTGACGGCTGTATTGCTTACCGGGATCTGATTCCACTGCGGAAACTGTTTGAGATAGAGACTGCACTGCTGGAAACCCTGGGAATGAGAACATACGTCTTTAATATCCCCGAGAGTTGCTCCTTTCAGTGCCAATAGGTTATGGTCGATCTGAATACTCTTCTCACCGACGATGGAAAAGCCATATCGGCATAATAAATCGTAGACGTCGGCAATACCGCCGGTAAACGAGTTCTCCAAAGGCAGTACACCGTAATCGATTTCATTCGCTGCCAATGCGTCGAATACATCGTCAAAATTGGTATAATTTTTGGTCTTGGGGTTATTGCCAAAGTATTCTTTTAACGCTTGTTCGCTGAAAGACCCGGGGATTCCTTGGAAGCCTACCGTTTCGCCGGTTACTTCCTCAACTTCTTGCAGCTCGGGGAAAACTTTCCACGACCCATTCTCCGGCTTAAAGAAACGCTCCGCCTGAATACCTTTGCTGACATGCATCACAGCCTTCAGGAATTCTTCGGCTGGTTTAGCCAGTTCTTTGTTTTCTACCTGGGTAATCTTCTGAAGAACTTTACCCTCGCGTGACTCATCGAGAATATTGATATGGTTCGCAATCTTAAAATCGGCAATTTCTATGACCGTTTCCATCCGGGTTTCAAAAAGTCGGAGCAGTTCATTATCGATTTCATCGATTTTTTGGCGGAGATCCTGCAGTTTTTTCTTATTTATATCATCCACGTGACGCCATCCTTTTCTATCATTAAGTCTAATATAGCCAATGCGGCCGCACTTTCCACCACAGGAACGGCCCGGGGCACAATACACGGATCGTGCCTTCCCTTGACCCGAATCTCAACTTCTTCATTCCTGGAAATATCCACTGTACTTTGGGCCTTGGCTATCGAAGGTGTCGGTTTTAATGCCGTTCGAAATAGGAGCGGCATCCCATTGCTTATACCTCCCAATATCCCGCCATTATGATTGGTTAAGGTCTCCACCCGGCTATTCACATAGACGAAGCTGTCATTAGCTTGGGACCCTTTCATTTGCGTGATGGCGAAACCTGCCCCAAACTCAACTCCTTTGACTGCGGGAATGGAGAAAAGCAGATGAGCTATTTTACTTTCCAGCGAATCGAAAAAGGGCGAGCCTACCCCGACAGGCAATCCGATAGCGGCTGTTTCCACAATGCCGCCCAGAGAATCTTCTTCCGCCTTGGCTAAAAGAATCTGCTGCTGCATTTCTTCTCCGATAGCGCTGTTAAGTACCGGGAAATCCATGCGGGCCAGCTCCTGGATCGAATTAACAGCCAAATCCAACTCATCAAAGCTTTCTTCCCGAATATTCCCGATGCTCAATACATGTCCGCCAATCGCAATTTCCTTCTTACTGAGGATCTGCTTAGCAATCGCGCCGGCTAAAACCATCGATGCTGTCAGCCTGCCGGAGAAATGCCCGCCGCCACGGTAATCATTAAATCCGCCGTGCTTGATCATTGCCGTATAATCGGCATGTCCCGGGCGAAGATTATATTTCAGGTCCTCATAATCGTTGGAATGTGAGTCTTTGTTCCAGATGATAAAAGTCAATGGGGATCCCGTTGTATGCTCATTAAAATAACCGCTGATGATCTCAAATTCATCCTTTTCCTGCCGGGGAGTCGAAAGTGCATTTTTCCCCGGTGCCCTTCGGGCTAATTCTGATCGAATAAAATCAAGATCCAGTTTGATCCCTGCCGGAAGCCCGTTGATGACTATTCCCACACATTTGCCATGGGATTCTCCAAACAAAGAGAGTTTAACATATTCACCCCAGGTTCCACTCATCCGCTATCCCTCCCAATCTGGTAAAATCGCGCCAAAAATGAGGATATGATTTTCTTACTGCTTCCGAACCGTTCAAAATCACCGGTCCGCTTGACTTGATGGACGCGACGGCCAAGGCCATGGCGATACGATGATCATTCCAGCTGTCCACAGTCCCGCCATGGAGAGTTTCGACTCCTTCGATTAAAAGTCCTTCCTCCTGCTCCCGGATACGCGCTCCCAATGTGTTCAACTCCGTCGCGATTGCTTTGAGACGATCCGATTCCTTAATCCGAAGTCTTCCCGCGTTGATGATGCGTGTTGTGCCCTGACTTAGGGCGCCAATAACAGCAAGGATCGGGACTAGGTCCGGACATTGGGACACATCGATCTCGATACCGTGAGTAGCCGCAGGCAGAACGTCCAATCTGTCCCCCGTTTCGGAAAAAGCCATCTTTGCTCCCATTTGCCAGAGGATATCTAAAATGACGCGATCTCCCTGGAGCGACTGCCTATTCAAATCATAACACGTAAGCCCGGTTCCAATTGTTCCGGCCACAAGCCAGAAAGCAGTCTGTGAGAAGTCCCCCTCGACGCGAAAGTCTATGGGGTTATATTTTTGTTTGCCGCCAATGAAAAACGCGTGGTAATCTGAATTTTCAACGATAACACCCGACTGTCTCAGGGCATCGATGGTCAAATCGATATAACCGCGGGATTCCAAATCGGTCGTAATCACGATGTTGGAGTCCCCCTGAAGCAGCGGGAGCATGAACATGAGTCCGGATATAAATTGTGAGCTGACATTTCCCGCTATGGAAAATTTGCCCGGCTTGAACCGGCCTGTTATGGTCAATGGAAGCGCTCTGCCCGCCGTTTCGTAAAGGATCCCCTGTTGATCAAACAAGTCGTAATACGCATTAAGCGGCCGTTCCGACAGCTTGCCTTCGCCGGTAAACGTTACCGGCCCGCCGGTGAGGGTGGCGATGGGTATCAGAAATCGGAGCGTAGAACCGGATTCCCGGCAGCGGATCGTATCACGAATAAGTTGGGGCTGTGAGCATCCCTTTAATTCTAATAATCCCGGCTCCTCCGCTTCTGCTGTTGATGCCAGTATCGATGTCCCCAAGGAAGTCATTCCATCGAGGGTCGCAATAATGTCTTCCGACAAAATCACATTATGGATCCGGCTTACGCCATCGGCAAGTGCTGCGGAGATAACCGCGCGATGACTGATACTCTTTGAGGGCGGGATCCGGATATCCCCGGATAGATTGGATGGCAGTATGCGCAAACAGGCCAAAGTACTCTCTCCTTCATGCTATGTGTATTCGTGCAATGTACCTATAATATTACCTTTAGAATCTCTCGCGGCGCTGACCGGCCTCTTTCAACATGCCGCTCAGCTGTTCCTGATTATTATCAGCAATTGCTGAACGGATATGCTGAACATTTTCAATAAATTCGTCAATCTGAACCAGAATGTTTTTCTTATTTTCAAGCAGGAGTTCGCTCCAAAGTTCAGGGTTCATTCTGGCAACTCGGGTCGCATCACGGAAACTCCCCCCAACCAGACTGCCGGTATCCTCAGTATCCCCACTGTTCATCAAAGCGGCAGCGATGACATGAGGCAGCTGACTGGTCAGAGCGATAACCGTATCATGTTTAGCCGGGGACATCTGAAGCGGCGTCCGAAACCCCAGCCTGAGAAGCATCTTTTCTATTACGGCGAGACTATCGGGTCGCGTCTCCGCCACGGGTGTCAACAAATAGTTTGCACCTTGAAAAATTGCGGCGCTGGCATTACTGTATCCACCCGATTCTTTACCGGCCAGCGGATGCCCGCCAACATAGCTTAGGTCACTCCGCAGGCATCCGTTGATTTCTTGAACCAGTTTTTCCTTGATCCCCGCGACATCGGTGATAATGGCACCCGACTTGAAATGGGCCAGATTGTTTTTAATGAACGTAACTGACTGGTCAGGATAAGCGGCGATAATAACCACGTCGGAGCGTTGCAGCGGGATTTCGGCATCTGTAAACCCTTGCGTAATGACGCCGTCCTTTTCTGCCTGATCCAAAATATTCGCATCGATATCTACCGCCCATATCGCTTTTGGATGTAATTGATGCAATGCCATGGCGAATGATCCGCCAATCAGTCCCAGACCCACTACCGTCATTTCCATACTACTAAAGTCCGGTTCACTCAAGAAACACACCTCCAAAAAAAGTGCTTTATTGTATCTCTATTTAAAACGATACGATTTTATTGTCAATCGTTGCCAGCTGCCTGAGGGAATTCATCAGGTCTTTAAAACGTTCCGGCTTGATTGACTGCTGACCGTCACACTTCGCGTTAGCCGGATCATTGTGCACTTCGATCATAACCCCATCAGCCCCGGCCACCAAAGCCGCTTTAGCCATAGGTTCAACCAACCACCATAACCCCCCGGCATGACTGGGATCGACGATGACCGGCAAATGGCTCAACCGTTTAATGACCGGTATCGCACCTAAGTCCAGTGTATTGCGTGTATAGGTTTCAAAGGTTCGGATGCCGCGCTCGCAAAGGATCACGTTTTCATTGCCGTGGGCAAGAATATATTCAGCGGCAAGCAACAATTCCTCAATCGTGGATGATAATCCTCTTTTCAAGATAATGGGCGTCTGAATTTTGCCGACTTCTTTTAATAGTTCAAAGTTTTGCATATTTCTGGCCCCGATTTGGATGATATCGACATCCTCCACAAAACGACTGAGATGCTCTGTCGACATCAGTTCGGAGACAATGGGCAAACCGGTTTTAGCCCTGGCCAGTTTCAAAAGATCAAGACCGTCTTCCCGTAAACCTTGAAAGCTGTACGGTGATGATCTGGGTTTAAATGCCCCGCCTCGTAAAAAACCGGCACCGGCTGCTTTAACCTCCTCAGCGATTTGAAGAATTTGTTCTTCACTTTCAACGGAACAGGGCCCGGCAATCACAGCAAAGTGACCGCCTCCGATTTTTCGGCCATGGACATCAATAACCGAATCCTCGGGGTGAAACAACCGGTTGACCTTCTTGAAAGGTTCCTGGACATGGATTACTTTTTCCACACTTTCCATGGCAAGAAACGTATCGGAGTCAATATTACTGGTATTGCCGATCAATCCAAGGATGTGATAATTAACCCCGGTCGATTCATGGATCTCGCACCCCATGCTTAAAACTTTGCCTTTTAATCTTTCGATTTCCTCCAACGATGTTCCTGGTTTCATAACAATAATCATATGCCGTCTCCTCCTTCAATCACTCATTCGTTTTGATTTTTCCTATCCGTACTTCTAAACGGCGCTTTCAATGACTTTCCTCCTTGATTTATTTGTCTCCCATGGCCTGTTTAATGATTCAAGCTTGAAAATATCTTTGGCCCAATAAATAAATAGAAGGCCCACTATTTCTAATGAGCCTTCTTTAACCTTAACAATTTTACTTTGATTATCTTCTCTCGCCGGTCATGCCGCGAAGCATGATTTTACCGGATGCTCATTAGTGAAGAGAGACCGTATGCGGTTGTAGAACAAGCAGAAATAACCGGTGCTAAAGTAAAAGTAATAATAGCACAGGCTAAAGGCGAAAAACGCGAACGTATTGAGTTGTTCTACGGGTCTTTTACCAATGATCGTTTCCATAGGAATCTCCGGTTGTTTAATTTTGGTTAATTATACAGCAGGCCAACTTCTCATGTCAAACAATTTATTTCTTTTTGAGGAAAATTGTCATCAAATTTCACCTTAAAACCATTTCCATATTTCCGTGAATCGTGATTTTGCTAAGTTAATGATTAATTTATTCAGGTTTCAATTGGAAACAGCCGTCAAAAGATATCGATTGCTGGTATGTAATTCTATTTGACTAACCATAATAACAGCATAAAGAATGAAGGGAAATCACAAAGTGACATCAAATAAACAGCAGCCGCAATGGAAAAAAATACTGTCCTTAATCACCTACAAAAAGACGAACAGACCCAAGACGTTCAGTTTGGGCGAAGACGCCTTGGACCAGGATCCGCTGCAAACAAGTACCGCTGGGTTCGGTAAGGACCAAAACAAGGCGTCAACGCCCCAACCACGAGAATCCACACCAAAACAAAAAAATGAAAAAGGTCAGAAAAAGGAATCGCCAAAACCGGAGCAGCGAAATACAAGTCAGCAAAGACAGGGACAGCAAACAAAACAAGACAAGGAACAAAATAACGATTCAGCGAAAACAAAACGGAAGATGGCGCGGAAACCGATGACTCCCGGCCAAGTTCGGTCATACCGTTCCGATCCGGATCACGTGCGTTCCGAATATACCGCGAATCTTGAGCTCATCAAGCAGCTATTTGGTGTCCCGCGTAACAAAGACTTGGTTATCCGCGAGTTCCGAATCAGTCAGAAAAAAAGAGCCTTTATTGCCTATTTGGATGGAATGGCCGATAAAATGGTTATTAATGATTTCATTCTAAAACCGTTGCTTGCCTACTCGGACGGGGGTGCCCCAATCTCTGAATCCGATGATCGTGTCCAACCGTACAAGCCGTACACGGATATCATTTTAACCAACGACATCAAATCCTTAAATAACATCCAAAAAGTCCTCACCGAAATATTAAAAGGCAATACCGCGGTTTACATCGACGGTCTCGATTACTTCCTGACGTGTGAATCCATCGGGTATGAAAAACGTGGCGTCGAATCGCCTAAAACAGAAGGTATCGTCAAGGGACCTCAGGAAGCTTTCGGCGAGAATTTAAGGACTAATATCTCCTTATTAAGACGCATCATTCGCAACAGTCATCTGATGACGGAATTTTTCGAAGTTGGGGAAAGAAGCAGTACGACGCTGGCTATTGTCTATCTTGGGGATATTGCCAATCCTTCTTTGGTAGGAGAAGTCCGACGGCGTCTGCAGAATATCAAGACAGATTTTTTGGTCAGTGCCGGCATGCTGGAGGAGTTAATTGAAGACAATCCATTAACGATAATACCCACTATATTGAGCACGGAACGCCCGGACCGAACGGCTTCCCATATCGTTGAAGGACGCGTGGTCATCCTCACGGACGGCGCGCCGTTTGCCATGATTGTCCCCGTTACGATGAATGAATTTATGCATTCACCGGAAGATGCCGCGTTAAAATGGCAGTATACCTCGGCACTCCGTTTTATCCGTTTCTTTGCATTTTTAGCCGCTTCGATGCTCCCCGGCCTTTATATTGCCATGACGACGTTTCATCGGGAGATGATCCCCACCGATTTGCTCATCGCTATTGCGAAAGCCAAAGAAAACGTTCCTTTTCCGACCCTAGTCGAGATCCTGCTAATGGAACTGGGGTTTGAGCTTATCCGTGAAGCTGGTATCCGTATCCCCGGAATTATCGGCAATACACTGGGAATTATCGGCGCTTTGATCCTGGGTGACGCCGCTGTTTCAGCGAATATTGTCAGTCCGATCCTCATCATTATCGTCGCTGTCACGGGTTTAAGTAATTTTGCTATTCCGAATTACAGCCTGGCCTTCGGGGTTAGGCTCACGCGTTTTTACTATATTATTGCCGGCACCCTGCTTGGCTTCTATGGGATAGCGCTGGCCGTTATCGGCCATACCCTGATGATGGTCAATTTGAAATCCTTTGGCATTCCGTTCTTTTCCGTTATCGCTCCCACAAGCCGATCAAGCCGGGATAAAGTGGTGCGCTGGCCTCTCTGGATGCAGGAAAAGCGCCCTGATTTTCTAAACACCCAGGATATTGAACGTCAGCCGGAGATTGCACGGCAATGGGCGCAGCAAGATCCGGATAAGGGATAAGGAGCACTGACATGATCAAGGAAGGGCATTTTGGTTTCTACGAGGCATATAGCCTGATAACCATCGTACTGGTAACGAAGATCTTTTATACCAGCCCCCTGGCCATTATCCGGCTCTTAGGGACGGCTGCTTGGTTAGGAACACTTATTTCCTGTTGTACCGCCTTACTCTTTTTTGTTCTGCTTTATTTCCTGATGAAACGTTTCCCGGGCTCAGATCTTTATCACATCTTTGAAACAGTTACCGGTAAATTCATTGGTAAAATCCTCATTTTGATCTTCACTGCCTACCTGGTCTACTTCGCAGGAATTAATTTAAGCGAGTTTATCGTGATTCTCAAGATATACACGCTGCCACTTTCGCCTTCATCTTTTCTAATTGGTGCATTTCTGCTCATAACCATTGTGATGGGATATGTTGGACTTGAGGGTATCGCCCGCGTATCCCGTGTCTTTGTCTATCCGATCATCGGCGGGGTTATCCTTATCTTGCTGTTAGCGATTCCAAGCTATGACTTTGACTACTTGAAACCCTATCTCGGATATGGCGTGCAAAAAACAGCCCTAGTCGGACTGCTGCGCAGTTCCGCCTATGATGAAATTGTGCTCTTAGCCGTTATAATCCGTTCTCTGCACAATGTAAAACTGTTTAAGCGTGTTGGCTTCCTCAGTCTTTTGACAACCGGTCTGATGCTTTCAGCCAGCTTAATGTGCATGATTGCCTCATTTCAATATACGGCGGGAAGCGAGCATATCTCCGGCATGTATCAGCTCACCCGCGTGATCTATTTCTCGCGTTTTTTCCAACGCGTTGAGACGTTATTCTTGTTTGTCTGGATCTTTTCATCCCTTATCACCGTCAGCTTCTTGTTCTACGAAGCGATTAGTTCTTATTGTCGCGTCTTTAAGATCACGAATCACCGGCCATTATTAATCCCCTTCGCCATCCTGATTTATTTCATCACGATGACCCCGACCACTGTGACCGACTTGATCGAAGTACACGTTATGTTTGTCCGTGAATATAGCATCGGGATTTTCATGCTTATCCCCCTGTTTGTCTTCGCTGTTGCTGTAATCCGCCGTAAAAAAGGAGTGAAATCCCATGCGGAAAGTTAGGTTTAACGCCTTTGGCTCCCATTCTAAGCTGATCTGTATTATTTTGATCGTCCTGGTTGGCTTTCTGCCCCAGTACGGTTGTTATGATGCCGTTGAGGTAGACGAAGAAGTCTATACGTTAGCTATCGGTGTGGACAAAGGGAGCAGCGGTATGATCCGGATGACCTTTCAGTATGCATCCTATAAGGAGGGAGGCGGAGGAAAAAGCGCCGGAAGCAGCGAATCAGGCGGGGGCGGCGCAGGAAGCAGTTCCGACGATACAGGGGAAGTAGACGGAACCATTGTAACGACTGTTGAGTCCCCCACCCTATTGGAGGGAATTAATCTTTTAAATGCCTCCGCCAACCGTCAAGTGTCACTGATGCATGCTAAAATGCTGGTTTTTTCCGAAGAGTATGCCCGGGAGGGCATCCAAAAATATATCGATCCGCTGGTTAGGTTTCGGGAAGCCAGGGAGTTCATGCGGGTTGTCGTCTGTCAGGGCAAAGCCGAAGACTTCATCCGGGAAAACAAAACACTTATCGGTACCAGCGCGTCGAAAGGCATTGACCTCATGTTTGAACAATCCAAGATGACCGGCTATTATCCGGATGTCTTTTTTACGGATTTCTATACATCACTGTTAACACCCTATGGTCAAGCAACGGCGGTCTATGCCGGGGTCAACGATTTTAACCATTTCGGAGAGGATAAGGATCATACGATGCTGCCGGCCACCCCAAAAACATCCTATGAACCGGGTATGATTCCGCGCAAAGGCGGGACAAAGAAAGAATTATTTGGTACTGCGGTGTTTGACGGTGATAAAATGGTTGGGAGCCTTGACCAGCATCAAACGCGCTTTTACCTGATGACAATCGGCGAATTCCGAACAGGGAATTTTACGCTGGAAGACCCAGACAAACCGGGGTACTTTATTGTCATCCAATGCCGATTAATAGAAAAACCTAAAATAAAAGCCCGTATGCAAAACGGGCTGCCTGTTATTGAACTAGAGTTAAAGTTGGATTCCAATATCATATCCATTCAGAGTCGAATCCACCATGAGAATCAACAAGACATAGCGGCAATAGAAAAACTCATTCAGGATTACTTCACCCAAGGTATCCAGGATACCATTCAAACTACTCAAAAGAAATGGAATACGGATATATTCTACTTTGGCAAGAAGGTAGCCGGTAATTTTATGACGATCCCGGACTTTGAACAATACAATTGGCTTGCCCATTATCGCGATGCCGTGATCAAAACCAACGTCAGCGTCAAACTATTTGGCTCCGGAAGCATCTATCAGGCCAGTCCGATCCGCAGTTCGACATCAATACAAGGGGAGAAAAATGAATGATCCAATATGCGTTTATCTTATTGATTCTGGCGAGTTCCTATTACACGTTTACCTTTGGCCAGAGTTTATGGCGGGATGACCATAATAAGCTGGGTGGATTCGGGGCCATGCTCATTGCCTTTATCAGTGCCTCATTACCCGTTTTCTTTATGTTCATAGGCCGCTGACTTGGATTAGTATCTCAGAAACAGAGTTTAACCCATCATGTATTTTTTAACCCATCATGTTTTATGGCATAGGTACTTCTTCTATCGTATATAAATCATCAATCGGTGCGGAAAGAAAAGCATTGATCCTTCCTTTTGACTGGACGGTCCATACTGCTTTTTCTTCTTCAGTCGCCGTTCCGTCGGATATTTTAGCCCGCAACGCGTTATAGGACCCGTCTTCCGGACGAGTGGCTTTCGGTTTGGCCAGGATCCGAACGGCCTTCCCGGTTCGCTTATTCGCTAAGGTCAAAGCCTGATTGCCGGTTTGATTATAAATGAAGTTGCTCTTCCCGAAAGTACAGCCGGTCAGCACCTGAATGGCATCCGTACTGCAGTTCCGGTTTTCCACCACCGCTGTCAATTCCTCTGCTGTACCCCGGACGATACCCAGTGCATCCAGCGCGGCATTGGCCTGACGAAAGCCCGTGGCCAACCCCATACATTCATGACCGTGAAATTCTACACATTTCTCCCAGGGGGTCTTTTCCTTACACATTGTGTTTTATCCTTTCAATTGCAGTAATCTTTTTTATTTTTCGGGTCAGTCTGGGTACTCAGTTCCGCTTTCGGCTCTTGTGCCCTCCATGGCACAAAGAGCCGCGCTCCGCCTCCATGCTTCGCTCGGCGCTGGAACCAACTACCCAGACCTACTATCGGGTCATAAATCTATTATCGTGCCTCCTAATAAAGTTGACACACATGCCCTCCATGGCATGATGTACTGGGGTCCTGCTACGAAGCAGCGCCATCCATGGCTTACCTCCGTACAATATTTATTAAGAAAGTACCGGCAAAAAATACGGCCAGGATCAGGACGATGGTTGCGCCGGTGGCTGTTCCCCAGTAGTAGGAGAAAATCAAGCCGACCAATCCTGAAATCATAGCGATAAGGACCGCAAACACATGATACTGCCGGATATTTCCGGCAATGCTTCTGGAGGCGGCCGCCGGGAGTACTAAGAGGGAACTGATGATCAAGATCCCTACCCAGCGAATAGCTACAGTAACGACAACCGCAATGATCACAGCAAACAGGAATTCGTAAAAACGCACGTTGATGCCTCTGCTTTTCGCCAAGGATTGATTAATACTGACCAGCAGCAGCTTATTGAACCACCCGGCCCAAAATATCAGGACCACGATGAGAATCACGCCAAGAACCATCAGCTCGGATGGGGCGATGCTTAAGAGATCCCCGATCAGATAAACGGTATATTTGCTGAATCCTCCGTTACGCGAGAGGATCACGATCCCGAGCGCGACAGCGGTGGAAGAGAATACACCGATAATCGTATCCGTCGATGCCATGTTGGCACTTTTTACAATCATGATGGCCACGGCAAAAATTACCGAGAAGCCTAAAAGAGCCCAAAAGGGACTTTGAATCCCCAATAGGACGCCAATGGCAATACCGGTTAAAGCCGAATGTCCCAGGGCATCGGAAAAAAAAGCCATCCGATTATTTACGATCATCGTCCCCAGAATGCCAAAAATCGGCGTAACCAGAATCACCGCCAGCAAGGCATTTTTCATGAAATCATACTGAAGCCAATCAAAGGGCAACAAGACATCGAGCAGATTATACCAGTGTGCGATCATGCGATTTTTCTTTCTCTCTTTCCCTATTTGTTGTCAACGGAATCGTCTCGATCAATTGTCCCGATTCCATTCCTTTATACGCTCCTTGTCCGAAGGTTTCGATGACCTTTTGGTTACGGAAGACGTCTTCGGCTGTTCCGCAACAGGTGATCGTCTTATTATTCAAAAAGACAACGCGATCCGCGTATTTGGCTACCAGGTCCAAGTCGTGAGAAACTAAAATAATCGATAAATCAAAATCCTTACGGAGCTTGGATACAATATCGTAAAATAACACCAAGCCCTTTTGATCGATTCCGGATACCGGCTCATCCAGGAACAGAAGGTTTGGCAGCGGATCCAAAGCCAGGGCGAGAAGCACTCTCTGCAGTTCGCCGCCGGATAAAGCGCCCAAGCGCCTGTCGATCAGATGCTCGGCTTGTACATGCTCCAAACTGCGTCGCATGCGGTCCTTTATTCTACGTCGTGTGCGGAACCATACCGGCGTTTTAGCATGAGCAGCCGCAAAAAGGTCCATGACAGTAACCGGTGCGCTGGAATCAAAATCGAGCTTTTGGGGCACATAGCCAATGATCGGATGTCCTTTATCGGCAACTGCAGCATCAACAAACTCTACCGTACCCGTGTGCGGAATTTCACCCAGCATCGCTTTGAAAAGGGTTGTCTTTCCGGAACCGTTGGGTCCAATAACTGCGGTCAGATCCCCGCAACATAATTGCAGATTGATATCTTTGAGTATTTCTTTTTTATTAATAGTGACACCGAGATTGCTGATGCGTGTCGAGCATAATCCGCAGCAGCAATTATTGCTCAATGTATGCGGACAGCTTACTTCGACAGGTTGGGGGTGCTTTCTGAGAGTCATTGCAGCGCCTCTTTTAAAATTTTAAGATTCTGATCCATAATAGAAATATACGCATCCGCATCCATCGGACCCGTAACAGCCGGATCAAGAGTATACACTCGGGCACCGGTTTCCTGGGCAATGGTCTTGGCGATTTTCGCAGAATACTGCGGCTCCGCAAACAGTGCTTTGACCTTGAGTTGCTTAATAATTTCGATTGTTTCCGCCAGTTCTTTCGCACTGGGTTCCGTGTTCGGTTCACGTTCGATGACACCGACGATATTCAAATTGAACTCTTCCGCAAAATAAGGGAAGGCTTCATGAAAGGTAACGATGTCGCGATGCGTTAATCCATCCAATACCTGATGCATTTTGACTCTTTCTGCTTCCAATTTAGCCAGATAGGCGGCGGTATTTTCCGCATAGTTATCCGCGTGTTGTGGATCAAGTATGGCCAGCTGATCACCAATGGTTTGTACCTGCTGCATCGCTTTGGAGATGCTGACCCAGACATGGGGATTTTCATTTCCGTCCTCAGTGATCAGCTCAATCCCCTGACTGGAATCGATGATCCTTAAGTCCGGGCGCTGAGCAATGATTTTGTCCATAAAAGATTCCATCCCTGCGCCGTTAATGATCAGAATCTGTGTGTTCTCTATATTCTTCATATCCTTCGTGGAAAGAGCATAGTCATGCAGACAACCGGCTGTCTGCTCCGTCATATTGACAACCGAAACCCCCGGAATATCCTTCGCGATATTCAGGGTAAAAATGTAAATCGGATAGAATGAGGTGGCTATTGTTATCGGCCCCTGGGCAACAACCGGCTCCGCATTGGCTGATACCTTCGCGCTCGTATCTCCTTTTGCCCCGCAGCCGTTAAACAGCACGAGTACTGACAGCAGCATCACCACTGCCACCATCCAACGTCTTGTACGCATTGTATATTCCCCCTGTTTGATCTGCATACTGACCGTATGCGAATTTATTAGATTTATTATAACATATTTGCAAATGATTTGCATTTGCATTGGAATAATATCTATTATACTGTGTCCAACAGTGTATTATTCATAGAATTTAATTTTCCCATAGATCGTCTCTAGCTTTGACATTTTTTATTGGTTCAAAACATTGTGAATTCCCGTAAAAGGTATACAATAAGTATAGAAGTAAGTAAAACTTGTCTGGCGCCAAGTCCTTAAATGAAGGCGGCAGCCATAGCTGCACTTATGTAATTCAGAACGTGAATTAAAATTTCTACGACAGAAAGTCACTTATATACTTTCTGATATACTAAAAAAGGACTGAGCAGATTGCCTGAACATCAGAATCCGGGATCCACGGAGTTACTAAAAAATGCAGGGATTAAAAATACCAAGCATCGAAGCTTGATATTTGAGTTGCTGGAACATGCCACAGAACCGTTAACAGCGGAAGACATCTTTATTTCATTAAAGGAAAAAAGCGCCTCCATTTCGCTTTCGACTGTTTATCGTGCACTGGAGAAATTGACTGCCGGCAACTTGCTCTTAAAGAGTACTTTATCTGATGACGGCAAAGCCCGCTATGAATTGAATAACCATGAACATAAACATTATCTGATTTGTATGAAATGCAATAAACACATTTCCATCGATGAATGCCCGATGAAGGATTTCGAAAAGCTGCTGGAAAGCCAGGAGAATTTCGATGTCATCCGGCATAAACTTGAAATCTACGGTTATTGCAGGGACTGTAAAACGTCGCCGTTACCAAAGAGGTAAAGGTATTTTTCTTTCACTTTTTTCCCGGTGAGCATTTCCAAAGCGCGGGCATAATAGTCGAGTTGCCGGCGATACCTTTCCAGCAGGATAAGCGAGCCGCCTTCAGGAATATGATCGGTTTTATAATCCACCAAAACGATGCCATCGTCTTCTTCAAAATAACAATCGATGACGCCCTGCAGCAGTATCGTATCCTTCGGATCAATTCCGACGGCCAAATCCGGATACATATCGCTGCAGGGTATTTCCATATTAAACCTGACTTCGCGCTTTATGACACGGGCAGCCCGCATGCGAACACCCAGGGACGACATGCGAAACATTTTGATTTTCATCGGATCGATACTCTCAGCCTGTTCAACTGTCAGCAAGTCTTTTTTGATCATGCCGGCAATCTGGCCTTCAATATTCTCTTGCTGCAGATCGAGATGCTGCATAACAAAATGCATCACAGTACCGGCTTCTGCCGCGTTTAAACCCTTCTTCGCCTCCAGAAACATCGGTTTCCGGATCAGGGGTTGTTTCCATGCGTCTGTCTCCAACGTCTGTTCCGCTTCAAAACGTCTTTTAAGTTCTGTTACCGTTACTTTCGGCGACATACGGGTGCTTTGAATATAGGGGTATTGCCAGCCCAGCCGTCGGTGGATATCTGCATTTATCGGCTTTTCTTCTTCGTCAACATCGGACAGACTGCTCAGCCAATGCCTGAATTCATTCTCATCCTGCGCCTGTTCGGCTGTCAGCCCGGTTAGTTCATATTTAGACCACAGACGAATAACCCACAGGGAAGAATCATCACTAAGACGATGGGCTGGAACATCCGCAGAATAGGCCATAAACGGCTGAAGCGCGGAATAAGCGTTCCTGTGTCTTAAGAGAGCAGGGCCAAACCAGTCCAAATAACGCTCTCCTTTTATCATGTCGTAGGGAGAAAGCGTGTCTCCAGTCTTCAACGCCGCTTTCTGCCATTTGGCGCAGGTTCCGGCAATATTGCCGATGGTTCCGGATATAATTAATTTTTCCCGAGCGCGGGTCATGGCAACATAGAGGATGCGCATTTCTTCCGATAGTGTCTCGATTTTTATTTTCTCCCGCAGGGCATATTTGGGGATCGACGGATAGGTTACCCGGAGTACGGGATCGGACACATCCGGTCCTAATCCCAGCTCTTGATGATAAAGAATGCTTTTATTTAAATCCTGAAGATTAAATTTCTTGCCGCAGCCTGCCAGGATGACCACAGGGAATTCCAGCCCTTTGCTTTTATGGATACTCATGATCCGAACGACATTATCGTTTTCTCCGAGGATCTTCGCGCTTCCCATGTCTCCCTGATTGGTTTTTAACCTGTCGACAAAATTAATAAAATTAAACAACCCTTTAAAGCTCGTTTCCTCGTATTGTTTGGCACGTTCAAAAAGCACCCTTAAATTCCCCTGCCGTTGCGCGCCGCCGGGCATCGCCCCAACGATTCCATAATAACCGGTCTCGGTGTACAGCAGCCAAATAAGCCTGTCTACAGACAAGTACCGGGACATCTGCCGCCATTTTAAGAGTTGATCAACAAAACGGGATGCCTTGGCTTTCGTCTCGCCCGCCGGTTTCACTCCCTCTTCTTTTACCGACTCGGGTGTATTTTCTCTCTCGTTGGCATCCGCAGCCAGGACAAGCAACGCGTCATACAACGGCGCTGTTTTTTTGGCAAGTCGCAGCTGCGCTAATTCATCGGGCGAAAATGAGACGAGCGGCGAGCGGAGAACAGCTAAGAGCGGAATATCCTGCAAGGGATTATCGATGATTTGGAGCAGTGAAAGAACAACCTGGATCTCAACGGATTTGAAAAATCCTGTCCCCGTATCGGCAAATACCGGAATGCCTGCCGCTGTCATCTCCTCAGTGAAAACATCAGACCAATTTTTCGTCGTACGCAGCAGGATCACGATATCACGGTAGTTAATTTTACGGTAACACCCCGATTCCTTGTCAAAAACAGCGGTCGCCCTGCCTTCGAGATCCAACCCCATCAACTCCTGGATTCGCCGCACGGCAAAGCGCGCTTCGCACTGGACTGCGTTTAGCATCGCTTGGTCCAGCGGTTCATCCTCACTATCCGCTGGGTCTGTCGGATTTTCATAAGTCTCCTGTTCGTCGTCGCCGTTGCCCGTAATCCGGTCTGGGTCGTCATTCTCTTCGGTTTCTGTTTGAATCAGATGAAATTCCACCGTACCGCCTGCCTGTAGAAGTTCCTCCGTATTATCCGCATACAGCGCGCCGGGATTGAGCGCTTCATTATCCGTGTAGTCCAGTTCGCCGACCTTGACCGACATAATCTGCTTGAATAAATAATTGACACTTTCTATCACTTCACTGCGGCTGCGAAAGTTCTTGTATAAACAAATTCGCCGATTTAAAGAACCCGGCTCCGGCAAATAGCCCCGATATTTTTCCAAAAACAGTTCGGGTTTAGCCTGCCTGAAGCGATAAATACTCTGTTTAACATCGCCGACCATAAATACGTTGGGTTTTTCCGACTCACTGCGGGATATCATTTTGATGATCATTTCCTGGACCAAATTGCTGTCCTGATATTCATCGACCAAAATCTCGGCATAGTGTTCCCGGTAGCGCTTGGCCGTATCCGAAGGCCGGTATTCCCCATCGTCGCTCTTTTCGGCAAGAATGCGGAGACAAAAATGTTCCAAGTCATTAAAATCAACGAGTGACTTGGCGGATTTCTTCGCTGCGTATCTTTCCATAAAATCACTGACCAACCGGGCCAGACATTTCATCAGCGGATAGATCACCGCCAGATCAGCGACTATCTCGGCCGAATTCTGAGAAAATGCCCGCTGCTGTTGCTTCTTGATCTTCTTTTTGACCTCTTCACGGATTTCTTTCACGGTATCCTGAATAGCTTTGTCTGCGTCCTTGCCTGGGATCGGCAGACGCTGAAACTGAAGGTCCTTTAATGTGTCAACAAGATTATCCCATTGGGATTCGCCCTTTATTTGACAACGCTGCTGCAGGTCTTTGCATAAGCCATATTCCTGCTCATACAGCGCCAGATATTTCTCAAGGCCTTGCGCGTTTTGTAAAAGGCTTAGCGCTCTTTCCATGTCCTCGATAAGCCCTTCGATTTCCATGGAGAAACTTCCTATAAGCAGCTCTCCCCACCGTGTTTGACTGAAATCGACATTCTGAGGGAACTGAAACTGCGCAGTCATATCATCCAGCCATTTTTCAGGCCAGGGACTGCTTTGGATAAAATGGTAGAGCGACAGAACCATATCCTGTATTGCCTGATCGTCCTTATTTCTGCCGTAGGACTCCAAAAGTTCAAAGAACTCCTGATCCTGTTCCTCCTGGCTGTAGATATCCTCAAAAAGATCATTGACTGCTTCAAGTTTAAGGAGCAGTGACTCCGTCTCGTCTGCAATTCGAAATGAGGGATCGATCCGGAGACGGTGAAAGTTGCTGCGGATAACCTCTAAACAGAAGGAATGAATGGTTGTGATACTGGCTTTATTAATCAATGTCAGCTGTTTTTGAATATTCCCGGGATCCGGAAGCCGCTCTAATAATGCCGCCATGGCTTCGGCAATCCTCTCCCGCATTTCAGCTGCCGCCGCATTGGTAAACGTCACAACCAGCAGCCTGTCAATATCGACGGGGGGCTCATGCTTGGTGATCTTATGGATAATCCGTTCCACCAGGACCGCTGTCTTCCCTGCTCCGGCAGCCGCAGCCACAATCAGGTTACAGTCTCTGGCCGTAATGGCGTCCCATTGTTCATTTGTCCACTTGCCGTGATCTCCCATGATGTTACCATCCTATGTTATTAGTATAAAACGTCTGCACCGTCCATGCTGTCCGCTGGATGTGTCATTGTCATTGTCTTTGTACTGTCATTTGCACCGTTATACCGGTATATTCTTGATTCGTCCCGTTCTCTCCTTCCATCGGCGGTGCTCTTTTGAAAAGAATCTTGTCCCGGGATAATTTTGCACGACATAAGCCAGACTAATTAACAAAAAGAGTCGAGGTGGTAGCTTGTATGCAATCTGTTCCTCATCCGCTGTCTAAGAAAATATTGATTCTCATGATTGTTTTCATGGTGGGAATGAGCACATTCAGTAATTCTGCCGATGCAGCGCTTGGAGACCGCAACCTTTCTCGCGGCTCACGCGGACCGGAGGTTAGTGAGCTTCAGAAAAGACTTTCCATGCTGGGGTATGTCGTCGGAAGAATTGATGGTATATATGGAGCTCAAACCGAGGCCAGAGTGCGTTTATTTCAGAAAGAACACGGTCTGCGGGTTGATGGCATTGCCGGCACCCGTACAATCCGCGAACTGAAACGCT
The DNA here is from genome assembly GCF_024972775.1 of Dehalobacter sp. DCM. Classification (NCBI taxonomy): domain Bacteria; kingdom Bacillati; phylum Bacillota; class Clostridia; order Eubacteriales; family Desulfitobacteriaceae; genus Dehalobacter; species Dehalobacter sp. DCM. Next base: position 3,289,870 of record NZ_CP092282.1, read on the forward strand.
TAACCGGAGAGAGTGTCACTGGCGGCGGCACGGCAATCGGTTATAAGAATTCAGATATCAATCTTCTGGCTCATTTAGTCAGTGCCGAAGCGAAAGGAGAGCCTTATCGCGGCCAAATCGCCGTTGCGGCTGTTGTTCTGAATCGTGTTAAAAGCTCTTCTTTTCCGAATACAATCCCAGGGGTCATTTATCAGCCCGGCGCATTTTCTCCGGTTTCCGACGGTACCCTTTGGAGTGAACCCGTTTCTTCCGCCTATGATGCTGTCTATGAAGCCTTAAACGGCACAGATCCAGCCTATGGCGCCTTGTTCTTTTTCAACCCGGCCAAAACAAGCAACAGGTACATCTGGTCCAGACCTCAGATTATACAAATCGGCAAACACATTTTCTGCCGTTAGGAGGAACACGATGATAAAGAAATTCGGATTATGGGCTTTATCTGCTGCCCTTGTTCTGTCGCTGGTCTGGGGCGTTAATCAATATCAACGGGCCGAGGGATTGGAACTAACGGCGGAAAACCAATACCAAAGTTCCTTTGCGGATCTGGTTACGCATCTTGATGGTTTAGAAACCTCTATGGCCAAAAGCAGAGCTGCCGGGACACCGACACAACAAGTACTTCATCTCAGCCAGTCCTGGCAGCAAAGTGAAACCGCCGTCAAGGATCTGTCCCAGCTTCCCACAGATCACTATGGGTTGAATTATGTCGATCAATTCTTGAATCAAATCGCTGAATACACCCACCTCACTACCCAGCAAATCGCTAAAGGTCAGGCGCTCAGTTCAGATCAGGATCAAACACTAAAAAATATGCATGAGCGTCTAATTGCCGTGAACCGGACGGTGCAGGAATTAAATGTTAGACTACGGACCGAAAGTATTCCCTGGCAGAGCAAAAACAGCCAAAATGCCAACGGGGCTGATGAAACGACTTCACCCGCTGCAGCCATCGGTGAAGAGGGTACGACAGCAAATCCCGATTCCGTCAGTTCGGGGCTTGAACAGCTCGATGCCAGCCTTCAGAAATACCCTCCCTATTCTTATGAAGGTCAGACCGATACCCATTTGGTAGCCGAACCACTCGGTCTTCCGGAAAAAACAGTGACTGAAGCTGAAGCCAAAGCTGCTGCGGCAGATTTTCTAAAAACGCTGGGGTATCCGGATGCGGCACCTGAATTTGTTGGGCCCTCCAACGGAACGTTCAATGTCTATGTATTTAAATCTGGAAGCACGACGGTGGATGTCGCGAAGAAAGGCGCAGTCATCACTTATTTCCGGGATGACAGAGAGATCGGCGAGCAGCAATATTCACCCGAGCAGACAGCCGCACGAACCCGACGTACTTTAAAAGCACTGGGTTGGGAAAACTTTGTTCAGACCTCGGTAAGCGATGCCGGCAGCACGATCCAGCTGGATGCCGTCGCCGAAGAACAAAATGTGCGCATCTATCCTGACAAAATCCGTCTCATTGTGGCCAAGGATAACGGTAAAATCACCAGCTATGATGCTACCTCCTATTGGCTGTTCCACCAACAGCGCACCCTTCTGCCAAAAATATCGCTCGCTCAAGCCAAAACCCGCCTGCGGATAGATGTCTCTATTGAAGAATCCCGATTGGCGGTAATCTCCCTGCCGGGCTGGCCTGAAGCCTTATGTTATGAATTTCGGATACAGCGCGATAATGAGGAATATCTGATTTATATCAATGCCGTCAACGGCAACGAGGAAAAAATCCAACGCATTATTCGAACCCCGCGGGGCGAATACTTAGAATAGCACCTATTCAACCCATACCCTAATTAAAGTAATAAGAGCCACAATTATACTTAATCTTTTTCATCACCATTTTTACAGAGTCATATGACTCTATTTTTTTGCACCTAAACACTTTATTCATGAATTATCCATGTTATCTATTTTTCGTAGCCTATTCTTACCGATGATGGACTGATTATCTGTCTGCCAATTCTGTAAGGTATCTATAGTGATGAAATACGCGGTCATTTCGCAACTCATCATCGCTGTTGTTTTTATGAAAATTATATTAGAATTAGTATAATGTACTTTTTTAATAAGAAAGGTGTGACTGGTTTGGGGGCAAGAATTACTGCTATTGGAACTTACGTACCTGAACGGATATTGAGCAATTTCGACCTGGAAAGTATGGTCGATACGAGTAATGAGTGGATAATAAAAAGAACAGGTATCCATGAGCGAAGAATCAGTAGACCGGATGAATTTACCAGTGATTTATGTGTCGCTGCTGTTAATAATTTAGTGTATCGATACAATAAAGATTTATCCGATGTTGATATGATTATTGTAGCCACAAGTACGCCGGATTTCCCCTTCCCCTCTGTAGCAAGTCTTATCCAAAATCGTTTGAATATACCCCAAGCAGGTTGCATTGACCTAAGTGCAGCCTGCGCCGGATTTGTGTATACATTGCACACGGCCCACTGCTATATTAAATCAGGACTTCATAAGAAAATATTAGTGCTAGGAGCGGATACACTCTCAAAAATTACCGATTACTCTGATCGAAACACCTGTATTCTATTTGGAGATGGCGCTGGTGCCGTGTTAGTTGAAACGGATGACCAAGTGGATAACTTTATTGCATTCCACCTTGGAAGTGACGGCAGTGGGGCCAAACATGTATACCGTACGGGATTAGCGAACAAAATCGATGGCACGGCGTTAACGGATACGCCATATCTCGTCCAGAATGGCAGAGAAGTTTTTAAATGGGTAGTAAAAAATATTCCGGGTTGTATTAATGAGCTTATGGACAAAGCCCATTCCAATCTGGATAAAGTGGATTGGTTTATCCCTCATAGTGCTAACTTGCGACTAATTGAACCGATCTGTGAAAAATTAGAATATCCGATGGAAAAAACGCTCCATAGTTTAGTCTATTTTGGAAACACCTCTTCGGCATCAATCCCACTCGCTTTTGATCTTGGAATCCGTGAGGGAAAAGTGAAAAAGAGAGACCGCGTGCTTCTGTATGGCTTTGGATCGGGTTTAGTTCATGCGGGGCAGCTTTTGGAAGTAGATTTGGACCAGCCAGTAAATTATTCTGACCCATTGTGATGATAACTTGAAGTCATGAACTTGAAAGTCACACCCTTTTTTCCAGTGTTATATAAACTTGACTGAAGATTGGCAAACCATTGTCCCACCATTTCAAAAAATAATCTTCCGCCATTGTTCTGTTCCCCGGTAATTCTGCGTTTTCATCCCTTTCTCTACCGGAGTCAAAGAAATACATCTCTTTTAGACCGTTGTCATACCCTACCAACGTCATATAATGCTGCCAGAATAGTCCATTGCCAACGATCACAATCACTGGGGTGTTTTCTTGCACGAGTTTTGTCTTTAATGAATTTATATCACCTTTAAAAATAGCCGCTTCAAATCCGTGTGATTCTATATAAGTAATGACACCCTTTGGCAAAACATATCCGGAAATAGGTATTTTATATGAAATTCTATTGTAAACCTCTTGACCCTCGGCACGTTGACCGACGTTTCGTAATACGAACGCAGTAGAAAAGGCGGCGCACTGGTTTTTTCCTTGATGCTCAAATGCCGAATTAATCGGAATTTCATACTTATCCGGAAGATTAACTGAAACGGTCTCGCTCGTAGGAAAAGGCGATAAAACATAGATTGACCCCACCAGGAGAAAGCATATTATCACAGTCAATAGCACCCATTTTATCTTAATTCTAATTGACCTCATCTTAGCCTCCGAAATTGTGCTTTGTTATAAGATGTAAGAATAGAATAACAATAATTACAAAAACTATATCCATAAAAATCTAAGGAGATAAAAATGGACAGAACAACTCGTGGACTACTAGCTGGAATAATTGCTGGTATTGCAATGAATGTCTGGAATCTATTTGATTATTATGTTTTCCATATAACAAAAATTAGGTTTCTAGACTGGTTATGGGTTCTATTAACATTGGATAAGCCAGAAAACTCTCTTCAAAGTGTTATTGCCCTTATAATCCAAATAATTATATGGGATGGGTTTCTTGGTGTAGTTTTTGCTCATCTGCTTGTTATGATCACCTCTCAAGGTATTGTTTACAAGTCAACAATATATGGTTTACTTTTGTGGTTTTCATTTAAAGTTGCCGTGAATTTTTATCGGATTCCAGTCTTATCTGGTATACAACCTTTTCCTGGGGCTCTTTCAAATTTATTGGCGGTGATTTTATGGGGAATTATTTTAGGATTAATCCTTAAAATATTTGAAAAAAGCAACAAAGGAATCGGAATTATTACATAAAGACCCTTGAAGAGTAATTGTCCAATGTCATTCCAATAAGATCTTCTGTCTATTATTAAAAAAGAACGCATAACTTGAAAATGTTCTGTTTCTTCGAAGCTTACCTTATAAAATCCTTTTCTAATTTGGTATATCAACGCATCAGTCTATCCTATTATTTTCAAATACCCAGTATACTCAATATTTTTAGTTGTTTAGTTATTTCAATAACCATGCCATGTTTTGTCCTAAATTCTTCATATTGCGAACACCCTCATCATCATTAAGAACCTCGCCTATGTCTTTTCCGTATACAATATTCCAGTATGTAGAACCCGCAACTATAACTTCTTTATTTAACAAAAAATGGTTCATCGTATCAACTGCTATCATTCCACCTCCTCTTCGTACAGCAGAAACTGATGCACCAACTTTATATTTAAGCATTTCCGGGTTAGTAGCAACAACTACACCAGCTCTTTCTAAAAATGCTTTCATTTTTGCTGAAACATCCGCAGAATATACAGGAGAGCCTAACAGAATACCATCAGATGTAGCTAATTTTTCAAAGCATTCAAAGAAAAAATCATTTTTTAAAATACAGTTTTCGTTTCCTCTACAAGCAAAGCATCCTTTACAAGGAGCAATTTCTTTATCGCAGAATTGGATTAATTCCGTTTCAATTTCCTGTTTTTCCAATTCTTTAAAGACGATTCTCATAATAATAGAGGTATTCCCGTCTTTTCTTGCACTTCCGTTAATTCCAATTACTTTCATGTCTTTAACTTCCATTTAAAATGTATCAATTACAAATACTAAGAACTTTGTGTGTTATGGTAGTCAAAGGCTCTGACTTATAAGAAAACCTTGGGCATTTATGAATCTTCCCAAGGCTGCGGTTTCATATTATTCAAATCTCTGGCTGCATGAATTATTGCTAATATTAAAATTGACTCATTACCTAATTTGTATATTAAGCGATAATTATAAAACACAATCTCACGAATACTGTCATCATCAACTTCAGGAACCTTACGTTCTAAATTTGTTGAAAGCTTTTCGATCATCTCAATTATTCGACTTGTAAATTCTATAGCATAGTATATTTATAATTTTGATTGCTGCTTCTTTTGCTTGACTCATTGAATTCACCTCTTTCAAATCCTATCAAGTATATCACCCAAAGGCGACTATCTACATAATATCTCCAAAAAATGTCATGCAGTAGAGCTTTCGCCTTACTGTTGCTAGTTTCGGCGCAGCACGCGATATGGGTGGTTGGCTAAGACTTTACCCAGCAAGGACTTTCACCTTGCAAGAAGTACCAAGCTTTGCTTGGGCGCACTAACGGTTCGCGTATTGCCGAAGCATTCCAATAACATTTATCTTTACTATGTTTTGGCAATACGCTGTTGTACTAAACCGCTGCGCGGTGGCTTTAGGAAAAACAACCTAATTTAATATGAGTCATGATATCATCTTTTCAAGCTCTCACTATTAACTTTGAAAGGATGATTTTTTCATGACTCAAAACCGTTATACCTTATCTTACCATTTTTTGCAAATGAAATCTGAAATGGAACTTCGCGGGTTCTCTCCTCAGAAATCTGCTGCCTGTGGGCTATTTCCATGTGGTTTTCATCATCCCGCATGAACTGAGTCCCCTTCTACTCTACAACCAAAAGCTGCTTTATTCTCTTTTACTTCAAGCAGCCGGTCATACTCTGACCGAACTGGCGAGAGATCCTAAGTATCTTGGCGCTGCCATTGGTCTTACTTCGGTTTTGCATACCTGGGGCCGGAATTTATCCTTTCATCCTCATGTCCATGCGATTGTCCCAGGAGGCGGACTTTCGAATGACGGTCTTCGCTTTGTCCGCTCCCGCAAAAAGTTTTTTATTCCGGTTAAGGTTGTTTCCAATAAGTTCAGGGGTAAGTTTCTATATTTTTTGAAACAAGCCTTTGCCCACGGTAAACTGAAGTTCTTACATGAGGCCGCTTCGCTTGCCACACCAAGTCATTTCTCTTCTCTTGTGGATACTCTTTATGCGAAAAAATGGGTTGTCTTTTGTAAGAAACCGTTTAAGTCTCCGGAGCATGTTGTTCGCTATCTTGGCCGTTATACACACCGGGTGGCCATCAGCAATTCCAGGATCACCGGTTTTAACGGCAGATCGGTTAGTTTTTCCTGGAAGGACTATAAAGATAAGGCGAAATCCAAGGTGATGACTCTTAATGTCGCCGAGTTTACCCGGAGGTTTCTCCAACATGTACTTCCCGACGGGTTTGTGAAGATCCGGCATTATGGGCTTCTCTCCAGCCGGAATATTGGTACGAAACTGCTTCGCTGCCGTCGGCTGGTGAGTTGTAAGATGCCGGCCTTTTTCCTCCGACCAAAAGTCCGGTATTGTCCTTGCTGCGGCAGTTCTAATGTGAATTTTGGCTGGCAGTGCTTTCCTTCTGCCGTCACTTGAGTCTTTTTCAATTGCATCGTTTTTGCAACGCCCACTTTGGGGAGGGGGAAGGTATGTCCTTTTTGAAGTTGATTCCGGTTATTCTTGAGTTTTTCCCGGCTCTATGTTTGAGACTTGCCCCTATTTTTATCTTTCAGCTCGGGTTTGAAAAGATTGAATTCCCATAGCTCTCTCTTCCGTCGGCAGACGGTTTAGTACAACACACGATTCATGATGTTCAGGTTTTTTGTATAGCGATTTTTCCTCATTTAACGCCATTGACTTTATGTCTTGGCTTTTTTCTTTGTACTGAACATCATAAATCGCTTACTGTTCTACGAAGTGGAAAGCCCCGTAATTCAGAAGGCGCCACGGATGGCGACTCCCCCAGAAATTATCCTAATTGGACTAATTAGATCCCAAAAAATTCCTCCATCCACTTTTTAGTCTCTTCAGAAGGATTATACTCATATCCATATTCGCTTATCTTATTCCAATAAAGATGATCATCTAATACATTATAAAAAACTAATTCAGATGCTACATAAATAAGCCAAGTTGCAGATTTGATAAATCCAATGTTGATGGTTAGTTGCTCAGTTTTTTCTTTATACTCAACTAACGGATTAATGTCGTTACGCAAATCACTCATATGAACAAATTGATTGCTTAATAATCCATTCATTCTTCCTATTGGTTCAATCACTTTCTTCCCATATTTTACAGTGTAGGTACTATCCAACTTTCCACTAATAAATTTTTCATGTCCATCATCTTCAAGTATGATATAGCAAACTGTACAAATTGTTTCTAATATATTCCTAATTATCATGCCAGGCTGCAATACAAATCCTTTTCTTAAAAGTTCAATACTTGCAACCAAAGAATTTGAAGCGTTCAATAATAGCTTAGAACAAGTTAATCTTCTATCATCTTCTTTATCTACAGATACTCTAAACGCATTAACAATGAGAAATTGAGCCTGACTAAAGAATTCACTGATTTTCTCTATATCACTTCCGCATAATTTATCAAAAGATTTCTCGATCTTCTTTGAATCTCTTTTTATTTGGTTAATCAGCATATCTTTAGTAAATATTTGAATTTGTCTATTATCATTATCTTGTACGATCCCTACAACTTTATTGAATTCAGGAAACTTCTTCTTTTTCCTAGACTTCTTTTTGGGGCGAGGTTTCTTCATTCCCTAATCTCCTCTTGCTAAACATAATGCTTTCTATAAATAGCGCCATGAATGGCGCTTTGCTTCCCATTTCGTAGAACGCCCCTCGTATTCCCGAAGTCTGGTTACTACCTGCATATTCTCTCAGATTTTGGGAATACGCTGTTCTACGACGTATCGTGCCCCCAGACTCAGACATCGCCACGGATGGCGATGCCTATAATTAACCACACTTAAGGATTAACCAACAATCATCAAATTTACGCAGTCTTAAGTCATCTTTCTTAATATAAAAATAGATTCGTCCGCAATCTCCAAACATCAATTCAAAATCGTTTGTTGCAACAGTATCTAATTGCAATAACAATTGCCAATGATTGCAGTCCCTCGTTAGCTGTTTTAGTGTTTCCGGGTCAATTTTCGGCAGATCGCCGCAATAGATTCCATTCGTTACTTTCTCACATTCAAGTAACATTCCATTCTGGATCACATCAGCATAGCCTAATAGTTTACTTATTAAATCTTCTTGCTCATAACCTTTTGAAGCTTTGATTTCATCATATTTATCCCAATTATCAAAATCATTCAATTCGATAAACTCTTCATAAGAAGGTAAATCAAATTTACTACTAAAATCAATTTTGAATTCGGGTAACTTAAATTCATCATCCATATCTTCAGGAAAGCCTGCTCTAGTAAGTTCCGTTAAATCTCCGTCAAAATAATAAACTTTAGCACTTCCTTTATCTTGTGGGTCAAACCCCCAGGTCATAGTCGAAAGTTCATAAAAGAAATATAGAATTCCTTTAGACGGGAGCAACCCTTCTCCATCGTAGCGTTTTACTTCTTCACAATTAATTTGAGCCAAAAAACTTAATGGGCGATTTTTAATTTCATCATTGAAATTCTTCCCTTCATAATAAAACCACTTGAAATCTTTAGGAACATCTGGATTGCCTCCAAATTTTGAAGTTCCGATGGGTAACTCTTCTCGCGTCTCGGTTCTAATGGTAAGCTTTATTGCATTCTTCTTCATTTCATCTAAAGCTCTTGACAAATCCATTTTGATCCTCCTTTAACGACGTTATTTCTACATCTTCAAAATTATACATAAGGTTTTTTCGTCCGCGCCAGGACGGCGCGGCCTTTGCACGATATGTCGTAGAACGCCCCTCGTATTCCCGAAGTCTGGTTACTACCTGCATATTCTCTCAGATTTTGGGAATACGCTGTTCTACGACGTATCGTGCCCCCAGACTCAGCAGCGCCACGGACGGCGCTGCCTTAATCATAAGCTCGCATCTAAATCATAATATATCAAAATATTTAATTCAGTTATTAAAACCTTTTAAGACAAGCTTTATGCCCAAAAGGTCTCCACCTGAATTTAATGTTACAACATAGTGGGATAAGAATATTTCTTGATGTTTATATACCGTTACTTTTTTGACCTTCTGATAATCAAATTTAAAAATATAGAATGCGGGATAATCCGGATGATTATAAACATTATAACCTGAATATACAAAATCGCTGTCTCCAATTAAATCGGAATAGACTTTAACGGCTATATCTTCAAGTTCTTTGGGTGTTAACATAGTTGCAACGGAAGTATACTCTTCTCCGACAAATAAGAGAATTTGTGCGTTAAAAGGATTTACGGCAGCATGGAAGCTTTCTGTCTGAAAAAAAAAGGCATATCTTGGTCTCATTTCTTTTTCTACCGGTTCTTGTTCTGAATATAGGGGTATGGGGGGATACAATTTCAACTCAATAATCTTTTGATTCGCTAAATTAGGCTTTTGGTTATAAGCAGCAAAATAAGTCATATAAGATTTAACTTTATAGTATGCCGTGCCATAAGAAATTACAGGGAGAACAAGAATAATCAGAAAGATCATAAGAATAATTTTAAGGAAATTATTTTTTTGTTTCAATTAACATATCAACTCCCACTTATCAGCACTACATTGATTAAAAGTATCTCTATATAAGATTTCTCAATTTACATAAAAGATACAAACGAAAGTTTATGGAGTTTATGATTAATACTAATATGAATTTAAAAAGTATTGCTTTGCTCAATCTTACACATGAAGCAAACCACTTCGCATTATTACTACTACCAAGAAATTCCCAAATCCATTTTGTCCCGCGCCAAGGATGGCGCGGTCTTTGCACGATATGTCGTAGAACGGCTGGGTATTACCGAAGTCTGGTTACTACAATCATATCCTCTCAGATTTTGGTAATACGCTGTTATATGTCGTAACGACAAATGATACCCCTATAAAAAAATTAAGGTTTCAAAGAAGTATTGGTAATGTAATCTCCAACAAAATTACCGTTGTTATATGTGAAAATCTTAAACAACAATCCTTCGTAACATGGTAAATCTACAATTATTTCCATAATACCATCGTTGTTAATATCAATAATTTCACCGGAACTAAAAACATCACAGTCCTTAACCAGTTCATCAAAATATTCATACTTTTCATTGAATACAGTTAAATACGAGACTATATGATAATTTGAGTCAACAAGACATTTAGTAAAGAAATTATTTACATAATCTACAACTAAAATTAAAAATTCATCTTTCCCATTACCATCAAGATCTACACGGCATACTTCCTTTACACATGAATTAACGTTATATTTTTTGTTAATTTCTCTTATGACTTCACTATTCTCATCAAATTCTTTAGGAAAATCTGAGGCTATATACTCGAACCGTCTTGGATATGGATTATAAGAGTTTGAAATTGCAACTTCATACTTTTTACCTATCTCAGAGGGAAAAACCACTTGCCAATAGTAATCTAATCCCCTTCCTTCGATTTTTCCATTAGCTCTTCCAATATAGGTTCCATCTGAATATAAATAATATTCCCTCTCATACTTTAAATACATTTCCTTATTCTTTATAACATCAGAACCATCAATAACTTTAGCATCCCTGTCAGTTTCATTTAGAGAGATTCCGTTGTATAATACAATCGGCTGTTCAACTTTTTGCTTAATATCACTTACACTCAAATTATCAGAACTTATATTCCCGGTAGCGGCTCTGTCTGAATTTGTTTCTGATGTCGTACAACCAGATAAACAAATTACTATTAACAAAGCAAAAAGAATACGAATAGCTTTCAAATAACTTCTACCTCCCAAAATAATTCTTAAGAAAAAATATTTGACCCAGTTATGACATATAACGTTCAGCCGTTCCCGAAGCGTCTTACATCATTCATATATTCTAAGTTTCGGGAACGGCGTGTTATCTGCAGTGTGGCCGTGTCTTACCCTTCTATACTTGACCTTTTCCTTAAAGCAAATTCAATCTTTTTCTGGGTTCTTTCGTCATTTGGTTTTAACAATTGCATCTTCCTAAGAAATTCTAAGCATTTCTCTAAATCTCCAAGCTTAGAATGTATATATGCCATATCATCCATTGCATTGAAGTCATTTGGTTCAAGTTCTAGATATTGCGTTAGATAATTAATTGCCTCATCATAACGCCCTAATTTAAGTAATGTGTAACCCAAGTTATATATAGAATCTACTTTTGTATCTTCATCCATTAACGATATACAGAATTCTTCGTATGCACATGTATAATTTCCCAACCTCATATGAGCTACGCCTAAGTTCAAATGAACATTAGGGTCATTTATGTTTAGATCCAATGCCTTTTCATAATAAGATTTTGAGGATTCATAGTCTTCAATTTTGTCAAAGTAAACCCCCAAATAAAAATATACATCTTCATTAAATGGATTAATCATTCGCGCTTTGTTAAACAAGGCAAACGCTTCATTATAATTACCTAATTTCAAATAAACTCGTCCTTTATTGATGAAGGCCCTCTCCCATAAAGTTAATTTCAATACTTCATCAAATAGTTCAATTGCCGAAGAGTAATTTTCTAATCCAAATTGACAACAACCCATATAATTAAGCGAACTTGTAACTTCTTCGCCATTTTCATACGACTCTTTAAAATAAGAATATGCCTTTTCATATTGTCCATTAACATATTGCTCTTCACCAAGTTCGTAGAGATTCAAATTGATCCTCCTTATAATACAATCGAAGCCCCAAATTATACCCAGAAGCCACATTGCAGATAACGTCTCGAGTATTGCCGACGCGTCCCAACCGCATTCATCTTTAAGAAGTGTCGGCAATACTCTGTTATCGGATGGATGAGGCCCCTCGGAGCCAGAGTGCGACAGGAAGTCGCACCCTTAACATTCCCTATTTATAGGCTTATGCGCCAACCTGACTAATCCAATCCCTAATATTTGTCCCAATTCTTTCAATATCACGTGCGCCTAATTCTCCACTGTGCATTATTACATTTCGCGACCTTTCTAGTGTGTTAAATATTTGTTTTGCCCACTCTATTGAAATTACATGATCTTCAAACAAGCTAATATTTTGAAGCATTATGGAGGCTAAATCACCAAACTCAGTATAATTTATTAAGCTATCTCCTCTTTGCGTATGCCATTTAATTTTATCTTCTTCTAATTTTCTAGATTCCGCTTTCTTTCTAATAGTTTGTGAAACACCGTCTTCCCACCAGTTTTCTCCCTTATTTTCTATTAGTATTTTCACAACAAAATCCCGCACCATATTTTCAAATGCTGCAATGGCAGCATATACAGTTGCCATTTGCTTAGCTTTTGCTACGAATTCATCATCGAGTAAATCTAAAGATAGACTATCTGAAATCTGTTTTTGAATAATCTCTGAGTAATGATGTTTACTTACTGTTCCAGAGTAATCCAACGCGACTTTCGTTAACTCCCCGCGCATAATAAATGAATAAATTTTGTCATCCATGATAACCACCTAAATCAAATGTTTTTTTAAACTTTGAAAGATTGCATCATAAACAGCCATATCTCTAGTTTCCGGCAAATGGATCTGAATATTATAATGTAAATCAAGAGATTTTGACCGGTCAGTTATTGGCTCATCCGGTCTTTTTTGCTCGTCATTTGCAGGCTTATCATGAGAAGGGCTTGTTTTAATATTAGTTACTTCCTTTTCAGCTTTTGGAGTAATACTTTTTGCTTTCTCCCAATCTGCATATTCACATAATGCTTTAAACGTTATTGCCATCAAACTAATAATTTTTTCAGACTTCTGACCTTGAGTTAGAGTTTTTAATTTATTTTTAACTTCGTCATTTGTCATATTTTGAGCATCAATACGAAGATTAAATAAATCTTCATATGCTTCTTTTATACCTTCTGCTAAAACTTTCTTTGATTGTGTTTGATCTAGAAAATCAAAATATCTTTGTGTTGGGGCAGAGCCTTCATCAAGCATTCCGACAGCCTTTAATACCCCAACAATTAGGCGATCATTACTGCTTGTAAATCCAAGATCAGATAAAAATTTGTTGGTAAAACGTTCAGGTGCCTTTGCTGTCAAAATAGTATTAAGTATACTTTCTAGGTTTCTAGTTGTAACTAAATAAGAATTTGTTAACATACTATTACTCCTCCATACTTATTAAAAATATGTTTAACTTTTTCACTTTCAATATTTCCCAGACATTCCCTAACAGGCGCCACAGGACGTGGCGCTTTTTGCCTCATCTTTCCGATAACGTCCTAGGAATTACCGCAGCATCATATCACATGCATATTGGCAAAGTTGTGGTAATTCCTTGTTATGTAACGTGGGAGGCCCCGTGACTCAGAGGCCCACAGGACGTGGGCCCCTTATAACTTTCAAAGTCTCCATTGTTGCAATAATAAGCATATTAACTTTATGAATCAAACCTTTAATGAAGCTCGAAAACCTCTGGCAGCATAGTAGGATTCTGCCCCATTGTGGTATACAAAGACAGTGTCATAGCGATAATCACAGAAGATGGCTCCGCCGAGTTTTCTAATATTAGCAGGTGTTTTCACCCAACTCGAAGTTTTGGTATCAAAATTTCCAAGTTTCTGTAGCTCCCGATATTGATCTTCCGTTAGTATCTCGATGCCCATGGCAGCAGCCATATTAATTGCGTTATTTACCGGTTTATTTTCTTTTCTTGACTCCAGCGCTTCACGGTCGTAACAAAGACTTCTACGACCTTTAGGACTTTCCTTCGAACAATCATAAAAGATGTATTCATCCGTCCAATTATCATAACCAACAACATCCGGTTCGCCACCAGTTCTTTCCATTTCATTAAGTGACCACAGTTTTCCAGGATTAGATTCTAGCTTTGTTAGTACATCTTCCCATTCAATACTATTATGTAAGTTCATGTTCTTCTCAAAACGGGATTTCAATGTTCTAAGTAATTCTTCACGTTGTTCTGATGACAACTCCATATCTTCTTTTTTCATAATAAAGCCTCCAAATATACTTGAACAGGCACTCACGTGCAATATCTTTAATATATGTAATCGACCTTAACCCTAATCCGCCGCAGGAAGCGGCGGTCTCTCTGCCTCCCATGTTATATAACGTCTCGCCGGTTCCCGCCGCGCCACGATCCGCATGCATCATCCTCCAAGTGGCGGGAACCGGCTGTTATGTAAAGTCGCGCGCCCCCAGACTTGAAGGCCGACAGGACGTCGGCCCCTCAAAATCTAACGACGCTGCTTTTTAGGCTTTACCCTTATTGCAATTAAATTCTTAATATCATCGAGTACTGACTTGTCTCTTACCTCTATCATTAACCAACGTCCACCACAGGAAAAAGATGTTTTCCTGTATAGGTTTTGAACATATGGAGTAAATGTTCCTAAAGCCATTTCTGCCTCTTCTTCCTCTTTGGCCCCTATCACGACTAAGGCAATATAATATCCTTCCATTGGATATAGCGTACATAATGACTTACTACTCTTTTGATATTTTACATTCCATCCCGGCTGCGCTGAACATTTACTATAGGCCATTTTGGGTTGAACTTGATATTTGATATCAAGATATGAAAGTAGTTCAGACCAAAATGGCTCCCCTTGGCCAATAAATTCTTTTATATCTTCATAAGATGGCTGGTGATCGGCGTTAAATAACTCACTCCAGTTCATAAACTCAATCCCCTTTTTTGCTGTGATCAGAAAATCCAGTCAACACCTAAAATGTCTTCTTTCACATGATAGTTCCCGCCACACGATGTGGCGGCCCTGCGCGCGATTTTATATAACGTTCAATCGTTCCCGAAGCGTCATATTACATTCATCTAGACGAAGTTTTGGGAACGATGTGTTATGTAAAGTCGCGCGCCCCCAAACTCAGCGGACGACAGGACGTCGGCCCCTTAAACAAATCAACACCCTCTAAAATCAAGTCCCGCCGGATATCCGCCATCATAAATCAGTACAACAAAATACTTTGAGTAGTCCTTTACACTTTTTAGATTTGAGAATTGTATATCTCTATGTTCGACTAATTCATCATCAAGTATTTCACTATTTACTCTTTTAATCTTCACATCCACTAAATAATCTTTTCTATTCTTAGCTGGTCTGAATTTGCATTTTTTATAATAAGACTCTACCCCGTCTAACGAAAGATCTGATTTAATAAGAATACAAGCAAAATAATCCATACCATCTCCATTTCCGTTAAGTTTCCCACACACAGATTCTTTCTCGATTAACTCTGTTTTGGCTGGCAAAGGGCAGTTATCCAGCTGCTTAGCAAAACTATTCAAAGTGAGATTGTGAACAATTGGGGTTAAAGTAAATAGTAGAACAAATAAAACAAAAGTGACAATTATTATTGCTGTAGGTGCAATTATTAAAACTTTAAGGATTCTCTTCATCATAAATACCCCAAAAATATACTTTGCAAACAATTTTTCCGCCGCAGGACGCGGCGGCCCTGCGCGCGATTTTATATAACGTCCCGTGAATTCCCGAAGTCTGGTTACTACCTTCATATTCTCTCAGATTTTGGGAATACGCTGTTATGTAAAGTCGCGCGCCCCCAGACTCAGAGGACGACAGGACGTCGGCCCCTTAAATATAAATAGAATTAAAAATGTAATTGTATATTTTTTCTATTCACTATGTATCGCTAGTTGTTTAATATAGTCAATTTTAAAGTGATAGTGCCTTTCAAGAAGACCTTTTAAAGTTTCATCTTCTTGTTCCAAGATTGAATCATATGAGTGGAACTGTTTTAAAAGTACCCGTGCATCTTGAAGGGTGATATTTCTTGCCTTAAGGGCTATAGCCTGTTCTTCTGTCGGTGCATAAGCTTTCGTATCTACTTTCATAGAGTAAGCAAGAAAATCCCCAACGGTCCATTTACTAATATCATCATTGGCAAGTTCAGGATAAATATTCTTAATATCTGGAATTATGCCGGGCGATAACAACCATGTTTTCTCTATATTTTTATAATCTCCAAAGTCCATATTTGCAATCTCTTCATCACTGAAACCGTGACTTTTCAAACTGTCTATCTGCATTTGCTGTAACGGATGTGTTTGATGCACTTTAGTGGTATCAATATTAGGAATGGAAATTGACAGAGATCTGGGCAATTCAACTAAAGCCAGGATAGTTGAGTTCTCTTCTCCAGAATCTTTAGCTTTGAGTGCTGCTACAATGTCGGCCGGCATCACCTCATTCACCGCATGATGAGTATTTGAATCAGGGGTGGTCTGTACGGCACTTGAGACATTGCCACAGCCATTAAGATATAAAAAGGAAAATAGCAGAATAATTGGGAGTATCCCCCTCAAAAATTTCTGTTTATTCAATAAATTAATCTTCCCTTCAATAATCCGCGCATGGAGGCGCGGTGTATTCGCGCGCGATTTTATATAACGTCCCGCAGTTCCCGAAACATCATACTACATTCATATATTCTAAGTTTTGGGAACTGCTTGTTATGTAAAGTCGCGCGCCCCCAGATTCAGAGGCCGACAGGACGTCGGCCCCTTAAACCACCCAAAATCATACTTTATCAAGAATTTCATTAATCACATTCGATAATGAAGATGATGGACTCTTTTTCTGTCCAAAATCCCACCCTTTGTATGCAGTAAAAACACTTTCCGGGATAAAATCACCCTCTTGAGTTTTCTTACTCTTGATAATATCTATCATTTCCTTGAATTCTTGAGTACCCTTGGCATATTCAAAATTCACCAAAACACGAACAACGTGAACGATATCAAACCAATGAGTAGGATATTTTAGTTTTCTGAAATTTTTCCCCATCCCAAACATATAAATTTTTCGTTCAGTGCTTATTTGCCAATGGTAACATATTGCATCTATTCCATTTATGACAAACGGCTCATTATGGTATTCCGGTAAAAGTGAAAATACTTTTAAGGCGTATAACGTTGCCAAAGGACAATGATCTTCTTTTCTACCAGGCCCCCTGAATCTCTCAAATGAACCCTTGCACCTCCAGCCATTTTGATCACTTAGATTGATCAAATAGTTGATCGCACTTTTTACACGATTATCTTTCTCATATCCCATCTTAATGAGGAAATAGAGAAGCACGGGGAAATCGCACAGCATCCACCCTGATTCAGGTAATCCAGTTCCCCCATAGTTTTTTGATATTTGCAGGGTAGATAAGAAAGCCCCTTCCTCACTTTGATCGGATAATATCTTATTTGCAATCCTCTTCATACCCTCATCATTTGTATCAAAGCCAGCATCTAGAAGAAGACCTATTCTATGAATAAAGTGATTAAAGTCATTATGCCTGGTTATAGCTTCTCCATCATAACCTTGACAATAATCATATATTTCTTCCATCTTTTCACTTTGCAAGTCCAAAACCCTTACCTTCTTCCTTTCAGGATCTTCTAAGCATCCTTCACAGATTTCCGCCACACGATGTGGCGGCGTTCCTTCGCGCGATTTTATATAACGTATTGCCGACGCGTCCCAAGCACATGCATCTATTCAAAGTGTCGGCAATACTCTGTTATGTAAAGTCGCGCGCCCCCAGACTCAGAGGACGACAGGACGTCGGCCCCTTAAATATTTCTGCGTCCAAGGACATTTCAGGATACACAATCCGCATATGGTTTCATTGAGGCCTATCTTTGAACTTTTCTCTAGTGCTGTCTTTCTACAATCAAATGCATTGTAAAACGCATCTCTATCTTTATTTATATTCCAATTTTCACCGGTAACTGCACTTGCTGGACATGACGTCTTACACTCCAGGCAATCACCACACTTTGATTCTTCTATCGGTATTCCTATATCCAAGATTGCATCTGTTAAGACGCTTGAAATTCTAATCGCTGAGCCAAATTCTTCTGTTATTAATAATGCACACTTTCCTATCCAACCCATTCCGGCTCTAGTTGCTACCGTTTTATGGGGTAATTGTGTTCTTCTTGTCTTTTCATCTATTTCAACATTGCTTTGTGTCTTAGGGTATGCTGAAAAACCTTTGTTTCTGAGAATCTCAGCAGTATATTCATCAAGTTCATTCAATAATCTGTTTATCCTTTTGTATTCTTCATAATATTCTAAAGTAGGCCCATCGCTAATACCTAATACTACTTCCGGCTTTAACGATACCCCAATGATAATTCCGTAATTAAATCCATTTGTTTGCTCTCTTGGTAAACATGATAAATCCGCAAATCCAATTTTTGAGGCACCTTTAGCAATTAACTGATTGTTTATTTCTTTGCTTATACCCATAATGAACACCTCAATTCATTAAATTATTCATCAAAATTTTTCATAGTCCTTCCTCAGCAAATCCGCCACACGATGTGGCGGCCCCGCGCGCGATTTTATATAACGTTCAGGGATTTACGCAGCGTCATAGTTCTTCCATATCGACAAAGTTGCGTAAATCCCGTGTTATCGGAAGGATGAGGCCCCCAAAGCTTGAGTGCGCCACGGATGGTGCGTATTTCGGCGTATCCGGACAGGCATTCCGGAGGCATCCGGACACCGTTCCGGAATTATCCGGACAGTAAACCGGGAACATCCGGACACTTTGTCGGTTAGTTGTTCATGTAATTTGTAGTAGCCCCTAATGCCTTGAAGCATACCCCAAATTATGGATATGGTCAACAAGAACCTTCGCCGTCGTGGTTGTGTAGAGTGTGGTCAGGCTCTTTTAAGGAATACCTCATACTGCCTGTCCAAGCTTTGTGGTCAACCTGGAGCGCAGCGTAAGGTTGTCCACAAAGCGGCACTATCCATAACCGGTTTCCTAAGACGACAGATCCTTGATCATCTTTTTGGCAGTCACTTCTCTCATGGATATTTTGGAATCCAGAGGCAGGATGTACGCATTATGGATCACACGGTCCATAATGGCGTCAGCAATTGTTGGGTCCGGGAACAGATCATACCATAGCGTATGGGAAACCTGTCCGGATAGCACCATAGAACCTTTGTTGTAACGGCTTTCAGCGATTTCCAGGATGTCTCGACTTTCTTCAAGCGAGTAAGCTTTCAGACCAATGTCGTCGAGGATCAAGAGCTTGATGTTCTGAAGACTCGACATATACCGGCTATACCGGTTTTCCTGTTTTGCTTCCTGAATTTCTAAAAGTAATTCAGGCATTCGGAAATATTTAGCGGGATAACCCTGCCTACAGGCACTATTCCCTATGGCGCAGGCGATATACGATTTACCGCTTCCCGTTTTGCCTGAAATAACAACGTTGAGTTTCTGCTCAATAAAAGCGCACGTCGCCAGTGTCTGGATAGTCTTTTTGTCAATGGTTCGATCGACGGTGTAGTCAATATCTTCAATGCAGGCATCCATGCCAAGCGTTGCCTGGCGTAAAAGCCTCCCGATCCGGGCATTTTTCTTAGACAGCCACTCTCTTTCTACCATGAGTCCCAGACGATCTTCGAAGGAAAGTTCTCTCAAATGAACATTCGGATCACTGAACATTTCGGCCATGACTTTAAGCTTTAAACTTTTCAGTTTCTCTACGGTAGGATTGTTAAGCATGGATGCCACCTCCCGCATAGGAACGGCTTCCACGGACGTTAGCATGCGCAATGATCTTGCATTCTTCTGCCTTTAGAGCTTTTGCGGTTACCTGTTTCAGGATGATGTTGAAGTACTTGAAAGTGTAAGTCCTTTTAGCAAGTGCTTCTTCACTGGCTTTTTCCATAGACTCAGATGGATAGCTTTTACTCAGTCTCATGATACCCATACAAGCTCGGTAGGTTTGCACTGGATATTCCCGGCTTTCAAGGACGTGTTTAATGAGTTCCAGAGTGTTCGGACCGATTGTTTTGGCCCAGGACAGAAAACGCTCTGAACTCCAGCCCGAGACGGCTTTATGTCCCTCCGGCATATGATCCGGCAGTGTCATATAGCGTTTGTAGTGGTTGTTGTTCCTTGAGAAGACGGCGATTCGTTCGCCGCTCACATAAATCTCAATGGTTTTGGAGGTGGCCCGGATGGAGCATTTCTGCCCAACATAGGTGTAGGGGACGCTGTAGAAGAATCCCTCATAATCCACATGGTAATTAAACTGGATTTTGGTCTCTTTCCACTCGGCAAATTCATATTTTCCTGCAGGCAATGACTGCAAACAAGGTTTGTCGATCTTCTCAAAGGCACTAAGACGGTTGCCATCCATCTTTTGAAAAGGCCGCACGATGAACTTGACCAGTTCTTCTTTTATCGCCTGGTTGAGCTCATACAGACTGAAAAATTGCCTATTTCTTAAAGCCGCGATGATCTTTCTGGAGACATTGCCAACCATATTCTCATCCGCTGCTTTGTCCTTTGGCTTGGCTGCCCTGGCAGGTATGATCGTTGTTCTGTAAAACCGGGCCATTTCGTTGTAACTCTTGTTGAGCACCGGATCGAACCGGTCAGGTGTCGTGACGGCGGTCTTTGTATTATCCGGGATCGTTACTTTCGGGACCCCGCCATAGTATTCATACGCTCTGACATGGGCGTCGATCCAACTCGGCAGCTTCATGTCGCCGTAGGCATAAACAAAGGGGTAAGCACTAGCCGGGAGCACCGCTACGAAAAGGTAAACGGTCTTGATTTCCCCGGTTTCCGGATCCACATAAGCCATGGTTTGGCCGGCCCAGTCGACCTGCATTTCTTCGCCCGCTTTGTGTTCGATATGCATGGTGAGCTGATTGGCCTTCTTGAATTTCCGGTAACGGTCGCAAAACTGCGTGTACATGATGCCGTCGGGATGCTTATGTTTATATTCTTCCCAGAGAAGCATCAGGGTGACACTTCTTCGCTTCATCTCATAGAAAACGTATTCCATATCCGGTTCGGGCATTGTATGTTTACTGGTTATCGGCGGATAAAGTAGTGACAGCAATTGCTTGTCCGTAAGGGTTACGGGCCATGTGACTCCGGCATTTTCTGCTCTTTCAAGTACTTCAGATACGGTGGATTTGCCGCAATCGCAGGATTTCCCGATTTCTCTCAAGGATAGACCGACTTCATGTTTTAATCTTAAGATTTCTTTGACTTTCAGCACTTCGAGCCTCCTCATCGTGTTGCCCCTTTCTTTCTTCTAAAGAAAGGGTACCAGTTAGTTTACTAACTCGACAAGGTGTCCGGATGCTGCCGAAATACTGTCCGGATAATTCCGTTTTACTGTCCGGATGTGTCCGTTACGCTGTCCGGATACTGCCGGAATCGGTGTCCGGATGTGTCCGAAATATGCAGATGGCGCACCCTTAATAATGGAAAAATAAATGAATAAGTGGCCTAAGTTATGCTAATCTTTCATAAGGATAGAAATTTTTAAAATTTCGATGTAAGTATGAACCTACTGAAGGTGAATTTAATAACCCTTCAAATTCATGCTTAGGAACACCTTTATAACAATAAAATGTTCCTGCAAGGAATCGAATATAAACAATCTGGTTTTCCTCATCATAACCTACGCTTTCAATATTAGAAGAACTCACAAAAATCATTTCAACATCGTTCATTTCGCATCCTCCTTTAATTTTTGATTTCTCCAAAGAGTTATTAATTGTTTATAATCATCTAATTTTATTTCTTTTTCCTCCATCCATTTTTCCGATACTTTCGGGTCTGAACTTTTTGGTGAGTTGGAAAGTTTATAAAACTGAATCCTTGAAGGGATTCTGACCCCTTCACCAGATATAATTCCTTCTCCGGTTCGTAAACTAGGTAACAAATCTATCATCGTTTGTAGTTCATCCTGAATTGCTGCACGAATGTGTCCTCTGTCTTTTGAATTATTCATACGTAATGCAATTATTGTACCGCATTGACTTAATACCGTTTCATCCAGTTCCGAAGGCCTTTGTGTAACTAAGCCTAATCCTACGCCATACTTTCTACCTTCTTTAGCAATTGTTTGTACAGTCCTTGATGATATTGACTTTTCTCCAGCTTGAAGATAATTATGAGCTTCTTCTAGTATGATAAGTAAGGGTTGTTCTTTTCCTCCGACATGAAGATTTTGCCCCCAGAACAATGCATCATAAATTATTTTCAATAATGTTCCGGAAATTGAGACCATGATTTCGCTCGGTATTCCCGATAAATCCAAAATAGTTATTGGCTTTTTACCACCAAGCCAATCAAATAATAAGTCACTCAAATCTTTATTAACTTTACCTTCTAAATTTGGGGCAAAGTTACCTGGTTGAAATAGGAAGTTATATGTTGAATCTTTCAATTTCAATCTAATACTATCAAGAAAGCTCAATATTCCTTTAGCTTGATTATTTAAAAAAGGGGCACCTCCTCCTGCACTTGCAGGTTGATATTCATTTGAAATCAAGCTATCTGCGTTGCCTTCGACTATTTTTGTAGTCATTTTTTCAGGGTTAGCTCTCTCTTGAAAAGTTTGTCTCTCAAAATCATCTAATTCAAACCATAATTGCTTAATACTAAATGGGATTGGAGAATCTGCAGTAACAAGCTCCTTTTGAATATTTATTGCATTCTTCTCGACTGATTTTAATTTAGCTTCAACCACTTTTGTTCTTACATAGTCTCGATTTTGATCAGATAGGTTGCCAGAAAAGATACTTATTAGTTCATTAAAAGGTAATGCCCAAAAAGGAATGTGCAACTCATTTTCAGTATCAGCTCTTATCTTGTAGACATTACTTTTTTCTTTTAAAACGCTATTGTATTCTCCGTGTGGATCAATAACGAGAATCCTAGAACTTTTATAACTTTTGTTAGCGATTGCATTTAATATTACTCCGACAGAGTTTGATTTTCCACTTCCTGTTGAACCGAGTACGGCAAAGTGACGAGCAACCAATTTATTTAGATCAATTCTAGCATTTAAGCTTTCAGAGATACTAATATTTCCGATAGTAATAGAATTATTTTCATCATACCCCCCGTAAATTACGTCTAAGTCCTTTATTGTAACTAAATGAACTTCATCTCCTGTTGTAGGAGATTGGGAAACCCCTCGAGCAAACTTATTACCAATTTGTTCACCAACTAAAACCATATTAAGCCATTGTCTATTATCTAATTTAGTATAATCCTCCTCAGTGATTGTTTCCCGGATTTTATCAGGAATAGCTGCAGCCCCGATTTGTGTTACTAATCCATATAGATTTGCATATCCAAGCGGAACTTTTAAAAATGATCCTATTTGTCCGATACGATATACGATCCCTTCAATAACAGGCATATTTGATTTCATATTATCTGATAATTGAACTGTAATTATATTCCCACTTACACTAACAATCTCCCCAATTTTGGTCTGTATATCATTCATACGTTTTGACCTCCATTTGGTTTATATTGTAAGATCATTGACTGTAGAAATGCTACAAATTTCGCAAAGTCAGGTAGTATAAGTTCCCCCTCACCAGTCCATTTCTCCTCGCCTTTTTTGACCTCATTTTTAGGTTCATCAGGATCTAAGGGACCATCTTCATCGAAATAAAGATTAACGTTTATTGTATCTTCTTTATCCGGTTCTCTCTTTAATCTCCATTTTCCATATTGACATCCTATTACTGCGCTTCGACAGCCAAAAACAGATAGTTTTCCATTTCCTTTACACAGTTTTACTAAACTGGAATCTTCAGATAAAGCATATCCATCCTTTTTTCCATCCTTCCAAAGGATGTCAAAATATAACACATAAACATGAGCAGATGTATTAGATCTTAGTGCTGTTAAAATTCTTTCATTTACATGTAAATCTCCAAACGAATAGCCACAAATTATAAGGATCGAATCTGGTTGCTTTAGAAAATTCGTCAATCTATCCATTAAAGCTATATACGGCTGTTTTTTCGAATCAGCATATTTTAGAGTAGAAGGATAAATTAAAATGTCTTCACAATCAGAATCCTTTCGCCAAACCCTTTCAATATTTTTGTCAATACTAATATCCAAATGCCAGCCTAATGAACCATGCAATTTCCAAAGCTTTGTCTGTTTTGATAAGTAAGATAAATCATCAATAGATTCTGGATAGAAAAAAGGTTTGTAGCTCCCAGAAAACCCATCAAAATAAGGTATAGACTTTTCTTCCATTCCCAATTCTAAAAAATAGTCATAATTGGTTGTAAAAACTTCTACTCCGTACTTCCTATCTGCACGACCTATCCACTCAGCGAAATCAACATGTATCAGATCATCAAGGCTCTTTTTAGCCAATATTTCCTCATGTACACATACTATTTTTCTTATTTGATTTTTGGTTTCAACTATTAGTGAATCTAGCTCCTCAACTTTAAGCCCATTTAGTATTCCATTTCCAATAATATGTTTCTTTTCTTCAATATTTGATAAAAATGTTTCAATGTTAAATTTATCTTCTCCAATTTCTTGTTTTATTTCCTTTATTGCAGACCTAAATATTTCGGTTTTATTTAGCTCAAATTCAATCATCTCTGTCATTTTACCAATTGCCGGGATAAACAAAGAATTTCTATTCTTCTTAGCTAAAGAAGTCCCTGCCCCAAATAAAAATGCAATTTTCTTCTTATCTGATATCAATAATTGTTGCAATCCTCTAACATACTCCGATGGATCATGAGTTAATTCATTCATTTTCTCTTCTCCTCAACAATATTTGAATTATAATTTAAGCTACTCATACATATTGTCTCCGCCGCAGGACGCGGCGGCCTTGCCTCATCTTTCCGATAACGTCTCGCCGGTTCCCGCCGCGCCCTGAACACATACATCATCCTCCAAGTGGCGGGAACCGGTTGTTATGTAAAGTCGCGTGCCCCAAGAGCCAGAGGCCGACAGGACGTCGGCCCCTTAATCGCCTGTCAAAATATTATTTTTAACTTTTACTTTTACCTTAAATTCACGCCTCTCTGTACTAGGATCTATTTTTTCGTCTATATGACTAATTGTTACCTCAAACTCTGATCTTTCTAAAAATTCAAATACTGAAGAAGAAAAAGTGTTGTAAGAGAAAGGTAACAAAATGTTTGTTAATACTCCTACTTTTCTTCCTTCGTTATCAAATACTACTAATACATCTTCTCTTCCAGCAATATCACCCAACCTTACCATCATTTGGTTACCAATAGTATAATTCCCTATATCTACATCAAAGCCCTCATCCCAAAAACCTTCTAATTGAAGAAACCCTTCATTATCGGTAAGTCTTTTTAGTTGCATTAAGTTGATAGCTAATGTTATTTTATTAGATGATTCCTTATCTTCCTCATTATTATCTTGTTGGATTTTTAAAGATAATGGTAAGTTATTTTTAAGCTTATCAATTTCTTCTTTTGCATCTTTTATCTCTTTTGTCAAGTCTATTGAAAGCTTTTCAAATGTTTTATTCGAAAGTAATATTTCATATTCAGTTTCTTTTTGTTCAAGTTTTCCTAAAACTTCAAGTTCTTCACCAATTATGTCAGCCCAATCCGCAACTGATGCTCTAATAGTTCCACGAACGTTAACAGCTAGTAAGTTTATTATTTCAAGCTCCCTAACCTCTTTGGATTGAGCTATCTTGTAATCTGTAAGTTGAACTAACCTATCATTACTTCTCTCGATTTCTTTGATTCTTCTATATGCAGCTAAAGCGAACTTTTTTTGACTCTGTTGGAATTGATCTTGAAGTGACATTTTTGATAGCATCCATGCAAAAAAGAGGGAAAAGATAAATTGTAATATCGAAAATAATGTAGTCTCTAACTGTGATAAACCTGCTTTACTCATTGTAATTTGTAATATTATTACTGTTACGGTTAAAAAGCCAAAGATATAAACAAGGTACTTATTTATCTTTTCCATAATCATTAATCCCTCCATTTGTCATTCTGATCTCAGCCGTCTTTTGCTTTATAATCACTTCAATAATCTTTCGCACTTTATCTCCGCCACACGATGTGGCGGCCCAGCGCGCGATTTTATATAACGTCTCGAGAATTGCCGAAGCGTCCCAACCACATGCATCTTAACAAAGTTTCGGCAATTCTCTGTTATGTAAAGTCGCGCGCCCCCATACTCAGAGGCCGACAGGACGTCGGCCCCTTATCCATTAGTAAGCCTTCGCCACTCCTTTAATAACAGTTGTTTTGGATTGTAATTCAATAGTATACCTGGTCCATCATCTGTAAGCTCTCTGAGCCATTGATCCCATTCTTGTTTCTTGCCTATTTCAATTGTGTTATAGCTTAGTGGGTTAAGAAATATGTACGAATTATTCATAACTTCAAACCCAATGCACTTGACAATACCACTTATATATTTTTCTTCAGTCTCGCTGTAAGATTCTATTTTAGTAATGAAATTCTGTATTCTGTTTTCATATAAAAACATGTTCAAGAGTGAAGAAGTACAAAATTCATACTTTTTAAAAACCTCGTTATAAGATTTTTCGTTAAAAATTTCATGCTTATCAATTAATTTCATGCTTATTTCAAAGTCAGTATTTTGTTTTCGGTGAATTTTTAGACATTTAGATTTAAATTCTAAAAATATTGTATTTAGCAAAGGAACAAATCTTCTTATTTCCTCATCCCTATCGATCCACCCAATATTCAATATGTCTTCCAGTTCTTCATTATTAACTATTTCAATGATCTCATTAATTATTGTCATTTATTTAGTCTCCTATATCCTAATCCAGCTTCATAGCAATAATATAGCAATATATTGTACTTAGAATAGACCCGGTACAAATCACAAATATAGATTTTTCCGCCGCAGGACGCGGCGGCCCAGCGCGCGATTTTATATAACGTCCCGCGAATTGCCGAAGCGTCATACTACTTTCATATATTCTAAGTTTTGGCAATTCGCTGTTATACGAAGGCCGGCAAATTCCCGCATGCAAAATATACGAGTTATTTTTACTTACAAATAATCAGTCTATCTATAATTTGCATGTATTATTTGAATTTCTATTATGGGAAGTGATGGAATATACTTCTCTTGCAGCTTAGTCCCACCATACCGAAAATACCGAAAAACCTTCTTTTAGTAGAGGTGCTACCTTTGGCTCTCCGAATTGATAACCTTCACCAATATCACTAGGCTGTAAATCAGATATGAAGTTAGATACTTCTTCAATACTCAGATTTGATAAGATATATACTCGTTCCGAAAATGGCCAATAATCTTCTTCAACCTCATATATTTCTACTAATATGTCCTGTACGCAATCTTTGTCTCTTAAAGTCATGAGCACGCTATAAAACTTTTCAATGCCCGGGTGATCTAATAAATTACATCCAATAGAGCTTTCATCAGTATTTCCTTCAAAAAAATCTTCTAAAGATACAACTGGTAATGAGTGAGATGGTTCAGGTATTAATTTTTGCGTATTTATTTTTCTAATCAGGTCATCTCTCATAAAACTTCCTACCTCCCTATTTTGACCCAGGCTTTAGTATAACGTTCAGGAATTCCCGACGCGCCCCAACCACATGCATCATCCTCCAAGTGTCGGGAATTCGGTGTTATGGGATGTTGCGGCAAATTTAACCCCAGACTTCATTTAATGCTTCCCTAAAAACCGTATTAAAGATTTGTTCTTCTCTAGGAACTCCGCTCCTTAACGACGATATGTAGCTTTCGAAATGATCTATCTTCAAATCGATAAATTCATTTATTACACTAATGCGTGGCTCAGAATCAAATTCCTCAC
Source organism: Dehalobacter sp. DCM (assembly GCF_024972775.1). Taxonomy (NCBI): domain Bacteria; kingdom Bacillati; phylum Bacillota; class Clostridia; order Eubacteriales; family Desulfitobacteriaceae; genus Dehalobacter; species Dehalobacter sp. DCM. The sequence continues at coordinate 3,317,844 of NZ_CP092282.1, forward strand.
CTGCTATCTTTCTTTTCAGTAATTCTTCGATCTCTCTGCTTAAATCACTTTTAGATAACAGAGTATCAAACAATCTTCCAAATTCTATCGGTGGAATATTCTCATACTGTTCAATCCACATGCAAGCCAAAATCGGCCTTAATACATAAAAGTATTTCTTTGTTCTGACCAAATCTCCTTGAAGGTATTCACGATAATTTGTTTTTGCCATACTCAGATAATGATATAAGCAAGCCTTTGGCGAAAAGTTAGAAGTAATTATGGATCTGATCTTTTCCGGCACCGATGTTGTTTGTTTATATACTATAGGAGATTGGAACCATTCAATCATAGATGGATTGGATTTGCGCACCAATTGTAAGGCCTTACGAATATCCCAGCCATTGATATCTAATGCATCATTGATAGGTACCTCAATTACATCTCTTTTATCAAAAACCGACAGATACCATTCAGCCGGATGTATATAAATAAATCGCACATCATAATCGCTGTCCTTTGAAGGAAATCCCCATGCTCGACTTCCGGATTCACATGCGTATAAAATACGGACGTGATATTGTTTCTCAATATTATTTAATTCAGCTAGAATTCTATCATGCATAAAAATTAATCCTTTCTCAGCAATTTCCCATAACGTCCCGAGTGTTACCGAAGTCTGCATATTACATTCATATTTTCCCAGTTTTGGTAACACTCTGTTATATGACGTAACCATAGACCCGAGATTCCATACTTATCTAACTAACCGACTTAATTGATCAGAAAGCCCATTTATGATCAGGGGGAAGGCAATCGTCACAAAGCAATTGCCCATCAACTGTAGCACCGTTACAAAGCTGAGTAATAGCATCTAGTTTTTCTCTATCTGTTACCCAACGATTACATTTTGAACATCGACCACAGTTTAAGGTACTTGGGTCAAGTACTATGCTTGAAGTTGATTCCCATTCAACCAGAACTCTATCTTCAAACATAATGTCTTTGGAAATCAGATTTTCTATTTGTTCAAACTGACCATTGTCTTTGTTAATTTCCGCCTCATCAATTTCCACAAGATAACTGGCATTAATCAAAACAGTCTTTCTTTCCATACTTTACCTCCTATCTAGAATAATTGAAGTTACACTCAACAATCATTTGAGAGTAAATCAAACAAGAATATCTACAATACGAATTGACCTTTTTAACCTACCCAAGAAATAGTAACTTTTTCCCCATACAATTCTCCGAAATGGTTATGTCATATAACGTCCCGCGAATTACCGAAGTCTGGTTATTACGTTCATATTCTCTCAGATTTTGGTAATTCGCTGTTATACGATGGGTTGTGCCCCCATACTCAGAGGCGGACAGGACGTCCGCCCCTACAACATACGTCTTACATACCTACTCAATAATTAAATCTTCGGATTTAAAATTACTATAGTACCTTCCACTTTGCGCAGTAAACTTTAATACACAATAATCCGGATCGGTAACTCCTCCGGGATAGTATAATTCGTCTCCATCACGCCATATCATCTCTTTTGATTCACTGTCCTCCAATACTTCCATTGTCCCTTTAAGCATTATTCCTCTGAAAAATCTCTTATCATAAAAATAAACACAGGCCTTTGGATTATCCAAATATTGTTTTACCCTCATTGACGATGTATTGGTTGTTAAGTATATGTACTTAATTCCTTCTCTCTTCCTTGGCGGTAACATTGCTTTCGAATTAGGAAATCCATCATTATCAACTGAACTAATAATTGAAACGCTCACTTTGTCAATCAGATTACCTATTGTTTTTTCCGTATCCCTCATCATCGGTAGCACTCCCTTTCAGAACGTTTTTCTACCCCAAAAACCACTATTACCTATTCCGTTCCGCGCCAGGACGGCGCGGCCTTTGCACAACCTGTCGTATAACGTCCCGAGTATTGCCGACGCGTCCCAACCACATTCATCTTTACTAAGTGTCGGCAATACTCTGTTATGTAAAGTAGCGCGCCCCCAGACTCAGAGGACGACAGGACGTCGGCCCCTTAAATACTTACATTGAACAGTAGAAATCCCTACATCGACCCTAATCTTTCCAATTCCACCATTTAAGTTTCTCTGGTTCGTGTATATCATTCTCAGCAAAATATACCGCACATCTAAACACATATAATTGGCATCTATCCACTCGGCAACCCTTCAGAGAACAATGTTGATCGTACATGCTCTGCGGATCTTGTCCTTTTAGTGATTCAATATTGGTATAACCCATTTCAATTAAATCTTTTTCGGTTTCCTTACCTACCCCAGGAATTTTTCTTAAATCTGTTTTCACGCTCTCACCTACTAAGCCATTTTCTACATTGCTCTATCCTTTTGCCATCATCACCTTGTTCTTTGTCATATGCAAATTGGTTGAGTAACTTACAAGGAAAAGTATCACATTCGCCACAATGCAAATGCTCTTTATTTTCACAACAAGCTTTTACCGGGCATTGCTCTCCCCAGAACGGTTTATCTATATTAACACAGCCTAAACAATTCGCTTTTTCTTTGTATTCACATTCCGTACATACGATCCCACACCTTGATTCAACCATATTCTTTTCTCCTCTTCTTTCATCCCGTATTTTATCCGCCACACGATGTGGCGGCCGTTCCTGCGCGCTATTTTATATAACGTCTCGCGTGTTTGCGACGCGTCCTAACCGCATTCATATTGACAAAGTGTCGAAAACACGCTGTTATACGCAGTGCAATGCCCCCGGACTCAGCGCCCGCCATGGACGGCGGGCCCTTCAATCACCTTGTTATCATTCTATAAAAATACAACAAAATGGCTTATTTAATAACTCGTAGTCAAAGCTATTTATCTGTGAAAAGTTAATTCGTTTACGAATTTTGTCCTCAAGCACAAATCCACTTCCAAACCAAATAGACCAAAGTTCAATTCTATTCCCTTTTTGAATGTTATTGAATAAATATTCCTTTATTTGATTTTTCCATCTTTCGTCTATGTTTCGCTCAAGCCAGTAAACATTTTTCCTCGTTATATAATCATCTAAACGATCTGGGGGATTATTACAGACCGAGATATGTAAACCTCCGAGTTCTGATTCATCCGCAGCATATAATACTTCCACATCATCGTCCAGTTCCTCCCATGGAACAGGTCCTCTAGGCAATGGTGTTATTTTCTTGATGTCCCTTACTTTGAGTTTTTGAAATCCACTCAAGTCAATCTCTGGTAAAACATTATCTGATGCTATAAATCTAAACAGACTCATACGTCCCTCCATTAACCGCCGCCATGGATGGCGGCCTTTCGCATTGCATTGCGTATAACGTCCCGCGTATTGCCGACGCGTCCCAACCACATGCATCTTTTCCAAGTGTTGGCAATACGCTGTTCTACGACGTATCGTGCCCCCAGACTCAGCAGCGCCACGGACGGCGCTCCTTAAATTTCTACCAACGAGCTCCTTAATAACAAAAAATATGACACGGTGCCGATAAATAGATAACTTTCTAATGTGCGAACGGCAACTCTTCCTTAGATGATATTTCCTTTTCAATATACATTTTTAACCTTTGAATTTTTTTACTTTGTGCAATCAGAATAAATTCGTAATATTTCTCAAAGTTCTTATTCGCTAAATCAATAATCCTTCTCTTTGCGTTATTAATCTGATCGGTAATATATTCTGAGGTATATTTTGTCTGGGACTTCTTTTCTAAGACAAAGCCACAAACAATTATTCTTGGCAAGACATCTTTAAATCTATAAAGACTGCCCAATTCTGCTTCAAAGTAAAAATCTCTCCAATCCCAGGAACATCCAAACCAAATATTGTGAGTATTGTTATTAAACAAAAACGAAGGTTGAATCCACCCTTTTGGCAGACAATATCTTGAAAAGCCTAATTCTAATAATGTTGGCTCTAATTCTTTCTTGAATATATCTTCAAATATCTTTTCTGACTCTCTCATAACATTTAACCTCTCAGTATTCCTTTCGTCCGCGCCAGGACGGCGCGGCCTTTGCACGATATGTCGTAGAACGTCCCGTGAATTCCCGAAGTCTGGTTACTATCTGCATATTCTCTCAGATTTTGGGAATTCACTGTTATATGACGTTTCCTGCCCCCAGATTCAGAACGCGCCACGGACGGCGCGTCCTTAATCAATCCGTTTCCATATTATAGCCGTAATCTCATTTCGGGACACTCCTGTTTTGTAAAACCTAGTTTTTCGTACAATCGTTCTCCATCCGCCGATGCAGAAAGATCAATTGATGACACTCCTAGATTTTTTGCTTCTTCAATTATTTTGATGACTGCTTTAGTAGCAAATCCCATTCTTTTATATTCAGGATAAGTTAATACATTAAGTAATGTTCCTGTTTTACCGGTAATAAACGAAGGACTGGCTGGTTTTTCAGATATAGAAAGAAATGCAGTTGAAGCTATTTTATTATCCACCTCAACTAATATGGCTAGAAATTCTTGATTAATATGCTTTTTAAAATAGCTTGGTAGCTGTAAACGAATTGAAGCTTCATCATCAGGTGACAATGTTCCAAAAAAAGTTGATAGAAAATCTAATCTTAACTTGATAAGTATATTGATATCTTCTATCCCCGCTTTTCTAACCTCCATCATCCATACCTCTTTTATCAATTATTCCCGCCATGGATGGCGGGTCAAGCAGGAAATGTCATATAACGTCCCGCGTATTCCCGAAGTCTGGTTACTACTTTTTTATTCTCTCAGATTTTGGGAATACGCTGTTATACGATGTTCCCCTGGCTTTCATCAAGCTTGTTAATAAAATCAAGGAATAAGGGCAGCCCATAGTCTTCTCTTTCCTTCAAAAATTTTGTCTTCTTATCAACGATATCTTTATAATCAGATTTTCCCAATAATCTTGCCATTGCAACAGCACAAATGGCCCTATGATAATGAATAGGCGCATGCCTCCATCCCTCTTTATCATCTCTAAGCAAGACTTCATAAACATTCTCTAGCTCAGAATATTTCTCAATGTACGGCACGGCAACTTCCATTACATATATATAAATATCATCGCAAACCGGACCAATATCTTCGAAATTGTTTATAGTCCATCGTTTTTGCCTTCCATTGATAAAGTTTCCTATCTCTGTCCCGATTGTACACGTCATTTTCTTCTCTCTATCTTTAATAAGTTTGTTAGACGCATTTGCCATATCTTCAACCTTGTCGATTCGAATACCTACACTTACTGTAATATCAAAATCTGTGACATGGTTGATAAAGCCGAGATGAATGCTTGTTCGTCCATATTCGGTAAACTTCCAGAACGACTGCCCATGAATCTTTTTATCAAACCCAATTTGAACAAGTCGCTCAGATAATTGCTTTAACAAAACTTCCCTATGTTCTTTCATACTTGCCATAAATTAACACTCCTCAAAGGAATACCTCGACAGGGGAATATCGTATAACGTCTCGTGAATTCCCGAAGTCTGGTTACTACCTTCATATTCTCTCAGATTTTGGGAATTCACTGTTACACGAAGTCAGGTGCCCCCAGATTCAGAGGCCGACAGGACGTCGGCCCCTTAATCATCATCCATCTATACTTACATAGGATAATTGCATATCATCATCGAATTCAACTTCTATGATATGTTCATCCAATTCACTATTTAGCCAGGTTAATTTGCCCCATCTATTACTAATAATTTAAATTTGGGCTTCCTTTATTCCATTAACAATTTCATCCTTTGAGTAACTACCAGAGTAAAAATCAAGTAAACATTTGCTCAAAATATAACCAATTATTTCATGTTTTTTAGACAGATATAATTCAAAAATTCTGTTGGCGTAAGTAACCGATTTTTCGTCAAAGGCATCTTTCCGAATCTTCACCGATATACCATCAACTTCAATCTCATAAGAATTATTGGATAGAACAAAATCTTCTCTCTTCATATCACTACTTCCTCACATTATTGTTTAGTCTAACTCGACCTTTTTGTACCAATTCTTTAGCCACATACGATTTCCTAGCCCATTAACTGAATCTTCCTTTGAATACTCAAGTATTACTTCTAATGCTCTAGCCTCTAGATCACGAGGGTAAGCCATATTTTCTAAAATATGATGCGCCACCCAAATATCATTTCTAAAATCTTTATGATTCAACAGTTCAGCAAAGTCATAAATTCTACATAAATAGTTTTCGTTTATTAACCGTGATATCATGATCATCCTGTCAACTGCTTTATTTGCCTTCCTTACTTCACTTTTATCTCCATAATTGATATCGGCGTTAACTTTAACGCAATCTTTGTATTCCTTTATAAGTTCCTCAAAACTGTGATTCTTCAAGTAAAACACCTACTATCAATTTAACTTTTAAATCCGCGCACGGAGGCGCGGGCAATGCACCTGATTTCGTGTAACGTCCCGCGAATTACCGAAGTCTGGTTATTACGTTCATATTCTCTCAGATTTTGGTAATTCGCTGTTATACGATGGGTTGTGCCCCCATACTCAGAGGCGGACAGGACGTCCGCCCCTACAACATACGTCTTACATACCTACTCAATAATTAAATCTTCGGATTTAAAATTACTATAGTACCTTCCACTTTGCGCAGTAAACTTTAATACACAATAATCCGGATCGGTAACTCCTCCGGGATAGTATAATTCGTCTCCATCACGCCATATCATCTCTTTTGATTCACTGTCCTCCAATACTTCCATTGTCCCTTTAAGCATTATTCCTCTGAAAAATCTCTTATCATAAAAATAAACACAGGCCTTTGGATTATCCAAATATTGTTTTACCCTCATTGACGATGTATTGGTTGTTAAGTATATGTACTTAATTCCTTCTCTCTTCCTTGGCGGTAACATTGCTTTCGAATTAGGAAATCCATCATTATCAACTGAACTAATAATTGAAACGCTCACTTTGTCAATCAGATTACCTATTGTTTTTTCCGTATCCCTCATCATCGGTAGCACTCCCTTTCAGAACGTTTTTCTACCCCAAAAACCACTATTACCTATTCCGTTCCGCGCCAGGACGGCGCGGCCTTTGCACAACCTGTCGTATAACGTCCCGCGAATTGCCGAAGCGTCATACTACTTTCATATATTCTAAGTTTTGGCAATTCGCTGTTATACGAAGGCCGGCAAATTCCCGCATGCAAAATATACGAGTTATTTTTACTTACAAATAATCAGTCTATCTATAATTTGCATGTATTATTTGAATTTCTATTATGGGAAGTGATGGAATATACTTCTCTTGCAGCTTAGTCCCACCATACCGAAAATACCGAAAAACCTTCTTTTAGTAGAGGTGCTACCTTTGGCTCTCCGAATTGATAACCTTCACCAATATCACTAGGCTGTAAATCAGATATGAAGTTAGATACTTCTTCAATACTCAGATTTGATAAGATATATACTCGTTCCGAAAATGGCCAATAATCTTCTTCAACCTCATATATTTCTACTAATATGTCCTGTACGCAATCTTTGTCTCTTAAAGTCATGAGCACGCTATAAAACTTTTCAATGCCCGGGTGATCTAATAAATTACATCCAATAGAGCTTTCATCAGTATTTCCTTCAAAAAAATCTTCTAAAGATACAACTGGTAATGAGTGAGATGGTTCAGGTATTAATTTTTGCGTATTTATTTTTCTAATCAGGTCATCTCTCATAAAACTTCCTACCTCCCTATTTTGACCCAGGCTTTAGTATAACGTCGTATAAACGCATATTTTTTGCGGTTTAAGTCCTAATTCTGGAGTATAGCCGCATGTGTTGCGGTTATATTGCTTTTAGCAGAAAGTTCAATTCGCAATTGTTTTTAAATGTCTACAAATCCATGGTGTCAATCGGGCTGTGGATTTTGGCAAGATCTTTTTTGCTGACGTGGGTATAAATTTCGGTTGTTTTTGAGTTTTTATGGCCTAGAAGTTCCTGTATATATCGTAAATCGGTGCCACCTTCAAGAAGGTGCGTCGCGAAAGAATGCCTTAAGGAATGTACCGATACATCCTTTTTTATATTCGCTTTCAGACATGCGGCCTTAAAGATATTCTGAACTGTCCGCTCCGATATGTGGCTCCCTTCCTGCTCGCCTTTGAAGAGCCATTCTGAGACTTTATATTGACTCACATATTTTCTTAAGATATTTAACGTCGATTGCGAAAGAATGGAATAACGGTCTTTTTTCCCCTTTGCTTGTCTAATATGGATGAGCATTCTGTCTTTATCGATATCGTTCACTTGCAGGTTGATAACTTCACTTACCCTTAATCCAGCTGAATAAATAAGAAATAAAATGGCACGATGTTTAATATTAGATACCGTAATGAGGATTTCTCTAACTTCTTCCTGGCTTAATACATCTGGAAGCTTTTCCTCCTTTTTGGGGCGAGGTAAATTATAGTTGATGTCACTTCTTTCTAATACTGTAAACAACAAAAATTTGATCGCGCTTACTACCTGATTAACGTAGGAGTGGGAACGTTTTTTATCTGCTAGTACATACAAGAGATATGTTTGAATAGTCTCAGTAGTTATTGCGCTCAATTCTTTCGGTGTAAACATTAAAAACTGGTTGATATGGCTAAGATAGCTTCTTCTTGTTTTAAGACTATAGCCCTTTAGGATAAGTCTTTCTTCCATTTTCCCTTGGATCTTCATGATACTTTCGGTTTTTGACTTTATCGAATTCAACCATGCTTTAGTGATCGGATCCAAAACTAAATCGCCGTTAAAGACTCGAAAAAGAGATGATAGCGTGTCTTCTGACCTGGCTAAGATCCAGCATTTTTTCCCTTGATCCCATGTTCGTCCCTTTATTGTTTTAATTTTTTCGACACGTTCTGCCGTATAGTCAAACATCACTAAGAGCTCCGTTTGATTTATTGGATTAATTTTAACCCAGACAGCCATTTTCATCCCTCCGATATAAGAGGCTATTCCCCAAAAATCACATTTCTAATTATTCCCACTAAGAGGAGAGTCGTCTGGTGGTTTATAGCGGAGTTATTTAGGATGATAGAAAATATATACAGACAAACAGACAAATAGATAAACAGATAATTAGATAAACAGTAAACAGATAAACAAATCAATAAGTATAAGATAGATAATTGATGATTAACATGATTAATACAATAAAAAGACTATATCTTAATTCCACATTTTTACTTATTTTCCTCTAAAAAATATCAATTATTTGCCAATAAAGAACAAAATAACCAGATCGTTATGATTACGGCTGGTTATTGGAGGAGTATTATATTCAAGTCTGCAATATTTCCTTTTTGGGCAATTTATCGGTTACCTAGGTTAATTAGCAGTTACCTACCGTTTAATTTCGGCTAATTACCGGTTAACTTGGACTAATTACCAGTTACTTGCCTGTTATCTTCCTTCAGTGTAAACAGCCAGGAACAGCTGCAAGATTCGTCGGTGACATCGGGGAAGCAGCTCAAACAGGTACATGCAATACGTGGATCAATGACTTTGGCAAATCCATCATACTCAAGGAATCCAACGGGTTTGCATGGATGGTAAGCCAGATTTTTACGGCTTCTGGCCGTTTGAACCCGACAGTCCAGTATCCGATATGTCAAGGTATTGCCGTCGATCACGATTTCACTGGGGTTGATGTGCGCAGCGAATCGTAAGCGTAACGCCTGGGCTAAACCTTCCAGCCCGGCCTGTTCAGGAAGCTTGAGAAATTCTTTTAGTCGCTTGGCTTCAATCGCTGTATAACGCTTCCATGCTTCGCCGTCATGATACATTGCTTCATCCATACCGAATTTGCGCTCGACCGACTGGAACCATACCCCGTCTAATGCGGTCCAGTTCTTGGCGTAAATTCCGATCAGTTCGATCAATTCTTCCTTTGACATGGCGTTCATCATTTCATTGTCTATCATTTCTTCCTCCGAATTCATAAACCCTTCTTTTAAGAGCGCTCTCTACGTATCAGTTACTATTACTCGGGCAATTAAACTTCTAAAAACCACGTTCATAGTTTCCTATAAAATAACGTGTAATGGTCAAACCATTTAGACAAATAATCACCGCACATCGCTAATTTATCACATTGATTGCGTTCATCTGTTCATTATAGTCATTATATTCATCGTATTCAGATCGAATGTATCTGTTTATCGTGTTCATCGTGTTTACCGTGTTCATCGTGTTTACCGTGTTTACCGTGTTCATCTGTTTAGCGTATTCAGCCCCCTACGGCCATGCTCATGATACGTGCCGTGTTATTGTCCGCCGAGAAGTCCCCAGACTTCCTCATCCTTTTTGTCCGTCAGCAGGCGAAAAGTGTTTTCTTTCCGTGACGGATCAAATTGGCAGACGGCCGCATAGCTGCAGTATTTGCAGGATGTTGTCCCCTTTTTCTTATAGGGACTGATGGCGACATTGCCGCTCATAATTTCTTCACATAAACCCTGCAGCAGATTCTTGACATAGCGTCGCAATATCTGGAATTGTTCCAGGGATGCCGCGGAAGATTTCCCCAGGCTGTCATCCTTGTTGATTCGGGCGGGAATAATTAATGAGGAACCGTCGATTGTCCGGTCCATTTCCTTGATCAGTTTGACATCCGCCAAGAGCAGGCCTTTCATTTTCAACTGCTTCATAATTTTTTGTTCGATCTCAGTTTCCGACAGCTTGCCGTTACTTTTAACAAAGGGATCATCGATTTGGAAATAGAGGATTCCGCCGGGAAGCACGGGCTGTTCAAGCGCCAATGCCTGGTTTTCCCACAAGGCATCCAGATAGGTAATCAGTTGGATCTGAAGCCCGTAATACACGTCGGCCAGTTTAAAATCTTTATTGCCGGATTTATAATCGACGATTCGGAGATAGGTGCCCTCTTCCGTCTTGAGCGCGTCGACCCGGTCGATCCGGCCCACGAGATGGACCTCCTGTCCTGAACCCAGTTCAATAACGATGGGCGGGAACTTCTCCCCTTCCCCGAACCCCAATTCATAGCCGAGGGGTTCGAATCCGCTGCGTCGCAAATGTTCCACGATCATCCAGACAGCCCGCGTGATCACGCGTTTTAATCTTCCGGCCAGCGCGGCGTAGCGTTTGGATGCGGCCAGACCGGAACCCTGCATGGAATTCAGCATGACATCGACGATGAGCGTTACCTGCTCCCTGCACCAGTCTCTCTCCATATCCCGCCACAGCAAATTTCCTTCGGCAGCTTGCCGTGAAAACGTTTCGATAACAGCATGCATAAATGTCCCAACATCCGGCGCACGGAATTGAAATAGTCTTCTTTCCTTGGCCTTAAGACCGTATTGCAGATAGAAGGCGAACTGACAGGATGTATATTTCTCCAGCCGGGATACGCTGGCATAGGCGGTCTCACCATACAATGCCCTGATCTTTTCCGGACTTACCGGATTGGCAAGGTTCCGGATAAAAAACGCATCGTGAACTGCCCGACATTGGGCTTGCCACTCTGTCTTTTCTTCATACCAGCGGTAAACGTCCTGCCACCAGGGTTCGATTGCTTGCCCCTCCGCCTTGAGTCGGAAGGCCGCCACCATCTGCCGAAAAGCCGGGGACTGACCGGCAAGGCTATCCAAGCCTGTTCCCGTTTGCAGGAGATTACTCTCCTGTTTGATCTGAGGAAAAAGTTTTCGCAGGCGATAGATGATCATCGAAGGCCGTAAGCTTTTTCCTTCCTGGTCGGCGATGGGCCAGCTCAGCCGCAGATAGTGTGACGCTGTGGTCAACGCACGATAAACGAGGTATTGTTCATTAAAGGCTTGGGATTGGGTATCATTGGCAAGTTCAATACCCAAGCGATTCAATGAGGCTCTGTCCTGATCGGAAATAATCCCTTCCGCTAAAGCGGCGGCAGGAAATACGCCGTCGTTGACGCCCAGGATCAAGAGGGCTTTGAGGTCGTGGCTGCGGAAACGCTCGATGCTTCCAATCAAGACTTGATCCAGCGACGCCGGGATAATTCCGATGGTGTATTCAGCCAAGCCGATCGTTAAGGTATCGGCAAATTTTTCCAAAGTTAGGGCGTCATCGCCCATGACTTCCACTGTCTGGTCCAGGACATGCATCACAATGTTCCATACCTGGCTATATTCGTTGGCCAGCTCGAGCAGTCCGTTATCCTTAAAATACTGCTGATAGGCTTCGATTCTCTCGGGCACCCCGATCCCGCACAGAAAGTCATACAGCGCCTCGCCGATTTCCGAAGTTAGCCTTCTGTTCTTCGTCTTCTGACGAAAAGCAAGCAGCGGCCGGATGATTTCATTCCGGATTCGATTAATTTCCGCCAGTTCCTGAGCCCGTTCAGCACGCGCGCTGTCCGCCAGATTCTCTTCCGGGATCATTTCCGGAATCATTTCCCACTCGGCGCTCATTGTCCAACGATTGCCTCGAATACCGCAGGCTAAAACATAATTTTCGATGTGATCGATATCTTCCTGTTCTAAGCCGGTGAGTCCGGTCTTCAGATAGCGAAAGACGGCTTCATACGACCAGTTCTCACTGAAAATATCCAGCATCGCCAGAATCATCCGCACCAAGGGGTGATCGGTGATCGCTGTTTTCTTATCCAGGAAATACGGAATCCCATATTCGCTGAATACCGTTTCAATCAACCCTTCGTAAGCCGTGAGGTTTCTGCTGAGCACGGCAATATCACGAAAACGCAGACCACCGTCCCGGCACAGCCGGACGATTTCTCCGGCAGCAGCCTCGATCTCGGCATAGGGATTAACGGATGCTAATAGGGAAATATCCTTTGTCGGCGGTTCAAAAACGGGATACGGATATGCCGAATAATACCGTTCCAAGTGGGATAGTTCCAGACTGTCCTGAAACCTCGGCAAGGAGGATGTATTCAAGTTTACCGCCGGTTCAAGGGTACAGCCGTACTCTTGAACCAAGTTCACCAGCTTGCGGTAGGCCCCTTTTACCTCGGCAAAGACATCGGTTCCGCGCATCTGTGCCGATGTAAGCGATTCTGTGCACAGCGTGATATTGACCTTCTCGGCCTGGGTGAGAAGCTTGGCAATGATCAGATATTCCTGGGGGGTAAATCCGGCAAACCCATCGATCCAAATCTCTGCCCCGCGAAACAGATCCGTGTCCACCATCTTAGAAGCCGCCAGGGTTAAATCATCATCGCTGTCCCGATAACGATCCCGGATTGTTTCCTCGAATCCCGCATAAATTGTACGGATTTCCTTCAGTTTATCTTTAAGCGGATCGGTATCAGCTAAAGCACCTTCGGCTTTCTGCAGATCTTCCGGTCCGATATGGTAACGTTTCAGTTCCGTCATTAAAGCCGATAGCGTGCTAACAAACCCTTTACGGTCTGCGGAATGAGCAAAGACCGTCAGTTCGTCTTTCAAGGCGGCTAAAATTCGAAACAGGATCATTGATTTCCCTGCGGAGTGAATATGAGGAAAGGCAATCCCCCCGGCTTCATTAAACACTCTGAAAGCCAGCCGACGAAAGCTTAATACCTCGACCTCCAGGATCCCGCCCGTCTCCAGAACGGCGATCAGATCCTTTTCCGCCTGAAGGGTATACTGCTCAGGCACAAGCAAAATCAATGGTTTCCCTGTTGCCTTTCTTTTGATCTGTTCTTTGATGGCATGCAGACAATAATAAGATTTTCCGCTGCCAGCACGCCCGAAGATTACTTTTAAACTCATCATTTCTCCTCTATAATCCGTACAAACGCCGCTTCAAAGCGCTCATTGTCTTCCTTTGTCCGTTTTTTTGGGTTGTTGGTTCGTCCGCCGCTGCGCCGCACCTTTTGTCCCAGGAAACGTTCAAATAAGAGTCTTTCGATGTTGGCATCGGTATAGACCAGCCCGTTTTGGTTAATGGCTCTGGCCCCTTTCCCCAAAACCAGTGCTGCCAGTCCGAAATCCTGGGTCACGACGATATCGGTCTTCGCCAATTGCTTCATAATCGCCAAATTCGCACTGTCCCGGCCCTGATCCACCGTAATGACCGTACTGTACCCATCGTTAAGCTCATGAGCGGTATCGATGATCATGATGACAGGGATATCCTGACTTTTCGCAATCCGGACAATAATGTCCTTGACCGGGCAGGCATCGGCGTCAACAAGGATCTTCATCACATCAGCAGGCCTCCTTGATCTCAGCTAAAAACAACGCGCCGTACTTTTCCAGTTTTCTTTCCCCGACACCGTTGATTCGGATCAGGGCCATCCGGTCTTGGGGGCGTTTTTCCGCCATCTCCCGGAGGGTGCTGTCTGCGAAAATCATATACGGCGGCAGACCTTCTTCCTGGGCGATTTTCCGGCGCAGGACCCTAAGTCGTTCAAATAATTTCTCCGCATCGGTCTGGTTTACTTCTTCGCGACGCAAGATGGACTGGAAGACTTTTTCCTCGCCCTTGAGCACAGGTACTGCTTTGGGGGACAACTTGATAACCGGGTACAGACCGCCGGCGACAGCCAGATACCCCTCCGCGGTCAAAAAGTTGATCCGGTCCTTAATTTCCTGCAGCGGGGTCTCTTTCATGATCCCGTGTGTGGACAATTTATCCAAGCCAAACTGCAGTATCTTTTTATTATTCGAGCCTTTCAGCACTTCCGCCACCAGGGCGGTGCCATAGCGTTCCTTCATTCGGTAAACACAGGATAAAATCTTCTGGGCGTCCAGGGTGACATCGACCTTTTCCATGCGATCCTCGCAGTTGCTGCAGTTATCGCATTTTTCCGGACTGTCCATCTCCCCGAAGTATTCCAGGATCGTTTTCCTGAGACACCGGGAGGTGTAACAGTAATCGACCATGGCCTGTAATTTTTTAAATTCATTGCCTTGACGCTGTTGGTTAAATGTGGTCTCCTCTATCATCATCTTTTGAATCTGGACATCCTGAGGCCCGAACAACAGAATACACTCTGCCGGTTCGCCGTCGCGGCCCGCTCTTCCTGCTTCCTGATAATACGATTCGATATTCTTGGGCATGTTGTAGTGAATAACAAAGCGGACATTGGATTTATCGATTCCCATCCCAAAGGCATTGGTGGCTACCATGATCGCAATGTCGTCAAAAATAAACTTCTCCTGACTCTGTTTCCGTTCCTGATCGGATAAGCCCGCATGATAACGGCCGACAGCCATGCCGCTGCTCTTGAGCAGGGTATAGAGCTTATCAACATCCTTGCGGGTTGCGGCATAGATAATGCCGGTATTGTTCGCATTGATCTTCAAATAATTCTGGATAAAAACTTTTTTATTTTCTCCCCTGAGCACAGTAAACTTAAGATTAGGACGGTCAAAGCCGGTGAGGAAACAATTGGGCTTTTTTAGGCCCAGCAACCGAATAATATCCTTTTTGACTTCCTCGGTGGCGGTTGCGGTAAACCCGCCCACAAGGGGTCTTACCGGCAGGGACTCCAGGAAATGGCTGATTCGCATGTAACTGGGCCGAAAGTCGTGTCCCCACTGGGAAACACAGTGCGCCTCATCCACCGCCATGAAACGGATCGGCAGTTCTTGCAGCAACGGCAGAAATTCCTCCGATTCCAGTCGCTCCGGCGCCAGATAAACGATCTTATAGTTCCCCTTTTGCAGCTTATCAATCCGCAAACGCGCCTCTCTCAGCGGGATCGAGCTGTTGATGAAGGTCGCCGGGATGCCGGTTTCCCCAAGGCTGTCCACCTGATCCTTCATCAGAGAGATCAGCGGGGAAATCACCAGGGTGATCCCATCAAAAAGCAGCGCCGGTATTTGATACGCGATGGATTTCCCGGCCCCGGTGGGCATGATTGCTAAGGTATCCTTACCTGCCAAGAGGCTGCCAATGACTTTTTCCTGTCCATCCCGAAACGCCTTGTAGCCGAAGTATTTTATAAGAGCTTCTTGGGCTTGAGTCATCATACGCTTCTATCTACTCCCTACACACATAGCACTTTACCCGATTACCCAAAATATAGTAAAAAAGCCATAGATTAATTTCTATGACTGAAAATTCTCTTCTTTATGTTATTTCGCCGGAAAGCGTTTATCTCCTCCCTTCGACCGTAAATTTCCCTATCCTATTTTTCCCTTCATTGACTATCTTTTTTTGATTGTTTTGAAGACGGTTTAATACACCTCGCGTCGGCTATTTTTTTCGGGATCATTTTTATCAATATAGATTTGTGCTGCCGTGTTGACAACCAAAGAGACTTTGATAAATAAAAGCAAACAGGCAACGCACAAGAGAAAAACAATAATCATTGCTCCCCCTACCAGAATGGATTCAAGCATGGTGATCAGCCCCCCGTTCCGAATGATATAACATCAATAATATATCGAAAATCATGAAGAATAGACCACTTGGCTGGGTGGGAAATACTGTAAATGAAGAAGCTGTTTGTTCAAAATCCAAATAGCAGGACATGGAGCATGGGCATAGTTAAATAGCTGCAAGAAAGAAAATTCTTGCAGCTTCATGGTTGATCGATTATATTTCATACTGGCGATAACTTGCTTACCGCCGATGGAAAATACACAGCTGATGGGTTGACAGTCTTTGTATGGTGAGATTTACGCGAGGAATCCCTCTAAAATTTTATCTTCCGCTTCCTTCTCTGTCAAGCCTAGTGTCATTAGCTTAACCAGCTGATCATTGGCGATACGGCCAATGGCTGCCTCATGCACAAGCTGCGCATCGGAATGGAACGCGGTGATCTCTGGAATCGAGGAGACACGAGCGGTATCCATAATGATCGAATCACACTGGATGTGACCGCGACACTGGGCATAACCGCGCATATTCAAATGGAAAATCTGGGTGGAGTTATCTTGTGCCACAGAACGTGATATGACTTGTGCCGTTGCATCTTCACCCTTCAGCTCGACGGTAATGTTCGATTCGGCATTTTGGTTCGTCGTTGTCAACAATCTTTCCGTGACGATCAGACGCGCATTCTTATGGAGGCGGACTTCCGTATCACGCTTGGTCTGATCCACACCTTTAATCTGTACCATCTCCAGCTCGGCGATACCGTCTTCTTCTATTTCAATAATTGTTTTGGGATTCAGGATACGCTCGCCGCTGCCGTCGCCCTCGCCATAGTGTTTCTCGACGTATTTCATGCGCGCACCCTTGCGGACAAAAAATTCATGAATCCCGTCATGCTGGGCCTTTTTGCTTCCGGGGTTATGAATACCGCAGCCCGCAACGATCAGGACATCGGAATCCGCTCCGACTTCAAATGTATTATACACCAAGTCATCGATTCCTTCAGAAAGAATAACCGGAATATGCACACTTTCATTTTTGGTACCGGGCTTGATAATGACATCAATACCCGGCTTGTCCGTTTTAGTGACAATATCAATATTGGCTGTGGTATTCCGGGCAGCCTTCTCACCATTTTTTCGAATATTATAGGCGCCGTGAGGAATTTCATGTAAATCGGCGACTTCTGCTAACAGTGTTTTATCGATTGCAGTAAGCATCAACATTTCCTCCTACAATTGAACAGTTATTTCTGCATTCACAACCGGAATCAAGCATTTCTATTTCTCCAAGGATCTTCGCCTTGGTGGTTATCTCGCTGATCTTACCGTCGGATACCAGGACCACCTGATCCGCCAGACGGAGAATTCTCTCCTGGTGCGAAATGATGACGATGGTCATGTCATATTTCTTATTCAGGGTCTGGAACGTTTCCGTCAGCTTTTGGAAACTCCACAGGTCGATCCCCGCTTCGGGCTCATCAAAAACGGCTACCTTAAGATTCCTTGCTAAAATACTGGCAATTTCCACGCGCTTTAATTCACCGCCGGAAAAACTGGCATTGATTTCCCTCTCCAAGTAATCCTGAGCACACAGACCCACGTCATATAACAAATCGCATGGATTAATCTTCCGATCTCCTGAGGCCAGCTTCAACATATCTTTGACTTTCATCCCCTTGAATCGGGGCGGTGATTGAAAGGCATAGCCGATACCCAAACGGGCTCTTTCCGTAATCCCCATATCAGTGATATCCACACCATCCAAAAGAAGTTTTCCCGCTGACGCCCGGTAAATACCCATGATGACTTTAGCGATGGAGGATTTACCGCCGCCGTTCGGTCCAGTCATGACGTATATCTTTTTCTTTTCCAGAGCGAGACTGATATCTTTTAATATGTCGACTTCGCCCTGGTCTCCTTCTAAATTAAGAGCTACGTTTTTTAATTCCAGCATAACTCCTGCCCCCTTCTGGTCTCTTGATAGGATTTAGCCTAATAAATTTCTATAATTAAGAATTTCTACGTTATTATATCATTTCCTTATTACTAAGGGAAACCATAAGTGTTTTAATTTAATGCGATATGACGTAAAAGATTATCTTATGCCAAAGGAAAATCACTCTAAACCGTTCTCGAAAGATCTAGATGCTTGATAGAGCACCAAGGCGAAGAATCCGACTCTGCCATTTCCGGCATTGGTAAGTCATATTTAACTCTTTGGACATCGTCACCACGTCGATGCCGCTGCCTTCCATCGAATACTGGGTTTTTTCAGGAAAACGACAAGGTTCATCGGTTAATGCCGTGCATTTTTCACACACCAAACACGGGCCCGCACCCATGATCAAAACCTCATCCCGGGCAAATTCATCCCGCAGCTCTTTCGTGATTCGAGCCAGGATCATCTGCGAATCGTTCATTTCTTGCCGCGTTCTAATCGAAATAATTTTCGAAATAACGAACGCACTGTTGTACTTCAGTACACGGTTCTTTCTTTCCTCTTCCGTTCCGGCCTTCGGCGGGCAGCCGTGGTTTTTCCCAAACATGCCGCAGGTATTGCGCGCGCATTGATCAAAAACATATTGGGAAAAGATAATATCCTTTGGCAGTATCTCGCGGTACTCATCAAAACCCAAGCGCGTAAACGCCGCAATCAGTTTTTCCTTAAGCATCATTGATGATTTTATCCTCCATTCCCATTATGAATGAAACAGTTCTTTACAGACAGTTCTGAGCTAAAATCTCTGCGATATCCTTTACAACCACGTCTTCACCCTGTTGATGGATTCGTTCCGAAAAAATCGTCCGGCAGTAAGGACATGCCGTCACCGCCACGTCAGCCTCAGTGGCCAGAATATTCTTGACGCGGTTGGCTGAAATCGGATTATCCTTATCCCCGCGGGTCCAGAAGCGACCGCCGCCGGCACCGCAGCAAAACGATTCGGAATGATGATGTGTCATTTCGGTTAAGCTGACACCGGGAATGGCGCGAAGTATCTCTCGTGGTTCCTCAAATTGTGCGTTATAGCGGCCAAGATAACACGGATCATGATACGTGACATGGCTATGCAGCGGTTTCGTGATCACCAGTTTGCCCCGGGTGATGAGCTCTGCCAACAAAGCCACATGGGATACGACGTCATAATCTCCGCCAAATTCGGGGTATTCATTTTTGAGGGTATTGTAACAGTGAGGACACAAGGTAATGATTTTTTTGATGCCATACGCTGCCCAGTCGGCAATATTTTTGCGAACGGTCCGTTGGTAGAGCAACTCGTTACCCATTCGGCGGACAGTCTCACCGCAGCACCATTCCTTTTCACCCAAAATAGCCACATTCTCACCGGCATGCTGTAAAACTTTCGCTAAAGCAGCCGCTGTCTGATGCGTGGATTCATCCAGGCTCCCCTGGCAGCCAACAAAGAACACAAATTCCGCATCCGGTTTTTGATCCAACGTGGGTATCCCCAATTCCGCCGCCCATGGATAATCCTGAGCCATCTTCCGCGGTCTTCCGAACGGATTGCCCGTCTGCGCAAGGTGATCCATCACCGTTTTCATCGCCCCAGGAATATCCTTTTGTTCGGATACAATACTGCGCCGCATATCGATGATTTTTGATATGTGATCAATACTGACGGGGCAAGCATCATTACACCCGCCGCACGTCGTACAGCTCCAGATAAAATCGTAGCGAAAAAGCTCCCCCGCCACACGCAGCGGCGGTTTGGCTGCCGTTATCCCTTGTCGTCGCTTGAGGAGAGAAGCACCTTCCTCCTCCAGATACGAACGGATAAAGCCATTAAGTCGTTTGGGCTTCAAGGTTTCTTTACTGCGTTCAGCCGGACAATGTCGGTGACACCGTCCGCACAGTACACAACTGTACGTATCTAACAGTTGTTTTGAGGTAAAATCCTCAACAGTATGCGCTCCACAATTCTGGACTCCGCTGTCTGGACTCCCGAACTCCAGAGGTGTTTGCGCTTGCGTTGTCTGAGCCTGCAGTGTCTGCACTTGCGGTGACACGGTCACGAGGGCACCCTTTGTCCTCAGGGAACGCCGGTAAATGTTCAAAGGTGCAAAAATCAAATGCAGATGCTTCGAGTTCGGAATGACAAAAAAGAAGGAAAAGACCGACACATAATGAAGCCACCAGCAGATATCATCGAGAAGCTGCAAGACGACGGGACTGAATCCGGAAAAGACACCGACAAAGACCGCCACCAGCCAAGCCCCGGGCAGCACAATTCCCGTAAGGGCCGCCTGCGTCGTCAAATACACCAGCTCAGTCAGGACAATAAGAAAAATCAGCGCCAGAATGCTATAGGACTTTAACGAACTGTGCATCCAATCCTGTTTGGTCCTCTTAAGGTACAGACGCCGAACAGCAAACCCAACCACCCCGAGGACAACCAATAGGATAAAAAGGTCGCGCAGGAATAAGAACCAGGCTGTCTGTAGTATGAAGATGTCCATGAAAAAAAGACCCTTCACAGCCATATTGATACTGCTGATAATTAAAATGACAAATCCCCACATGATAAAAGCATGAAAAATCCCCGAAAGCGGATACTTCGCAATCGGTTTCTGTAAAAGGATCGTCTGCCAAAAGTATTTACGGCGCTCTCCGCGCTGATCCGACCGATCCTCCGTCCGGCCTAAACGGAGATAGGATATCCGCCGGTAGATTTGGTACAGGAAATAACAAAGTGAAATCAGAAGTAATGTGAAAAACAGGATAATGTTCATAATAACCTCGGTTGTATGCGATATGAAGCCAAAAAAAATGTTATTCTATAAGGAATAGTATACAAACTCTGAGCGTATTGCAAGTGCAAATCCTGGCGCGGACTGGAGCAATCCGATATGGGGATCGATTATAAAAAAATACAGCAGCTTGTGGCAGCGATTCCTCCCGGCAAAGTGGCGACGTACGGGCAAATCGCCCTTTGGGCAGGCTGCCCGCGTAATGCCCGTGTGGTAGTTTGGGCTATGCGGGCTGCTTCACCGCAAATTAAACTGCCTTGTCATCGCGTCGTCAATCGGACAGGCCGGTTAGCTAAAAATCTTTCTTTCCTATCATTTCTCTGCCCCCTGCGCAATAAAGTTTAGGTAAATAGACTTTGCAGGGGGTATTTATTGTGAGCGAAAACAATTTTAAGAAGCATAGAAGAGAGGGATATGCCGATCCTTCGCCTTATCCGGCAATCGCCGTTCAGCAGTCCAATATCTATTATGCCGAACTGCTTATTGATGATTATGCCGGCATGGTCAGTGAATTCACCGCCATCAGCCAATATCTTTATCATCATTATTTCTTCAGAGAAGTTGATGAAGCACTCGGAGAACTTCTCGATAACATCGCGATCACCGAGATGCTCCATATGGAGATCCTGGCCGAACTGATTCGAAAGCTCGGGGGAAATCCGGTAATTCGAGGCGGCAGCAGCACTGCCGGTACATTTTGGTCCGGCAGTTTTGTTTGCTATGGTCATCAACTGTGTGATCAGCTCCAAGCGGATATCCAATCCGAGCAAAAAGCCATTGCCGCGTACCGGGAACATATACGGATCATTGCAGATCCTAACATCAAAGCAATCCTTCAGCGCATCATCCTCGATGAAGAAGTGCATATCCGTCTTTTCAACAAGGCTCTGGCAAAATACTGTAAAGCCTAGTACACCGTTCCCTAAATAACTTGATATTCAATCCCCCATAGCTCGGTCTGCGTGCCACAGTTCCGGCAGCAAGCGGAGTAGGATTGCGGAGCGCGGCTCAGATTTGTATAACAAAACCGTAAAAAGCACTTTCCGCAAATGAAAAAGAATAAGATATTCGCAAAATTTTAACCAAACCTACGTAAGCCCTGCAGTCGTCAGATCCGCTGAAAAAAGGAGAATCTTCCGCTCTTTTGACCGGCTGGCATATTTGATGCATTACTGAATTGACGTAAAATTCAATAAATAGATAAAGGGAGGAATTTCACATGTCTTTCGAAATCAGTCATCTGACACCCGTGTTATTTGGAGAGGGGGTCTATCAGCAAACAGGAGAAAAATTAAAACAACTCGATATTGCCAAAGTGTTATGTGTCTATGATAAAGGCATTAAAGCCGCCGGTGTTGCCGACAAAGTCATTGCTACGATCAAAGCTGCTGGTATTGAGGTATTTGAATATGATGGTGTTGTTGCTGATCCCCCCGACACCACCGTGGACGAAGCGGCAGCCATTGGCAGAAAAGAAAATGTTGATGCCATCGTCGGTCTGGGCGGTGGAAGCTCTTTGGATACAGCAAAAGCCGTCAACGTTCTCATGGGCAATCCCGGTTCCCTAGCGGATTATTTTAACCCAATGGTTCCACAAAAACCCGGGAAACTCCTTATTCTGATTCCGACAACTGCAGGCACAGGCGCAGAAGTTACCAAGGTCGCTGTTATTTCCAACAGCAAAGCAGGTACGAAATCAGGTACGATGTCCAAAGCCACAACCGCCGATTTAGCCATTGTTGACCCCACGCTCACGCTGGGACTCCCTGCCGGTATCACCGCGCCAACCGGTATGGATACATTTTCTCATGCAGTCGAATCCTATACATCCGCAAACCAAAATGATATGTCCGATATTTTATCCATCGATGCCATGACCCTCGTTGTCAAATATTTGCCCATCGCTGTCGCCACGGGTTCCAATGTGGAAGCCCGGACTAAAATGAGCTTCGCGTGCGTTTGCGCCGGATATGCCTTCGGTGATACCGGTGTTCACTTCGGACACGCTCTGGCGCATACCATTGGCGCTAAGTACCATATTGCCCATGGCACGCTGTGCGCCGTGGCGCTCCCTATTGTTATGGAATACGTTTGTGATGTCAAACCGGATAGAGTTAGAAAAATCGGAGAAATTCTCGGCGTAGAGCTTGCTGCTGATTTGTCCAGTCAGGAAATTGGCGCTGCCGTAGCCGAAGCGATTCGTCAATTGAATAAACAAGTCGGTATCAAAACATTAAAGGAACTCGGCATACCGGAAAGCGGTTTGGTAGATATTTCCAACGATACCCTTAATGACGTCTGTGCTTTCTTTATGCCGAAAAAGCTGACGCCGGCTGACGTTTTGGTATACCTCCAAAAAGAGTATAACCGCTGATAATATTCGTGTTGATAGAGAGAAATCTTTTCAGAGAAAGCAATCCGCGTAGGTCAGTATCTTCACGGCTATAGCCGAGGGCTGATACTAAGGTATGGGCAGCGCAAGCGCTGCCCATATCCGTGTGTCCAAACCATGACACAATGGCAAAAGAGCAACACGAATTGCGAAATCGCAAAATATTTTTATCAAAAACGTGAATTCTCAAAATAGTGATAAACTGAATGTGTATTGAGATAGTATTTTATACGGTTTTAAACTCTTTGTATGTTGGCCCGTTTCTTGCATTAAGTATTACCGAATGAATTTCTTATATTTACTTTGAATTTAGGGGAAAGAAGGTGAATCATTTATCCGAATGCAGTCATTCTAACAGAAACGAAATTAAATTCTTCTGGTCCTTATCGATTTAATACCTGTTTCTGAAAAGAATGACGGACCCAAGAACGTATAAATAATAGGAGGATGGATTGTTTATGGAAACTACAGCAACAGGAGAAAAAAAGTATGGCTTCTGGCCAAAATTTGCAGTTATCAGTTTGATTTGTATTCAATTCACACAAGCATTTGCTGCTCCGGCACTCGCCAGCATTCAGGCCTCATTTCCCAATGTCGACCCCACCATCGTTCAGCAGATCATCGCTCTGCCAACCATGCTCATGGTCGTTTCCTCGATCTTTTGCGGTCGCTTGTGTGCAGCGATCGGATATCGTAAATCAGCGTATATTGCTATCGTTTTGGCTCTGCTCGGCGGTGTTATGCCTGCCATCATGCACAGCAGCATTGGTATCATTCTGTTCTGGCGTGCAGTCTTCGGCCTTGGCTATGGCTTAGTCTTCGCCCTGTGTATTTCTTCGATTAACGTCTTATGGTCGGGCAAAGAACAGAAAATGATGATTGGCTTAGAGACCTTTATCGGTGCAGCATGTGCCATGGGGTATTCCTATCTCAGCGGCGTTTTAGCCGGAATCAACTGGGTATATGTATTCTGGTCTTACTTAATCGTCGTTCCATTCGCTATTGTCATTATTGCCTTCTTACCTGAACCTCCGAAAGAAAAACTCGCCGTTCCTCTCGTCAAAGAGGATAAAGTCAAAGGCGGTTTCGGCAACTTCTACTGGATGTTCATCATTCTCGCTGCGATCAGTGTCATTTTCACTGCAGCCTTTATGAATAACGTCGCAATGGTTATTATGGGCAACGGTATCGGTCAACCCCATGACATCGGTTTTGCCATGACCTTCTTCTCCTTGTTGTTCTCCATCGGCGGTTTATTGTATGTTCCGTTGAGAAAGGTTATTGGCAGATTCATGATCCCAGTTTTACTTGTTATCTTCGGAATTGACACGATCATGATGACACGGACTCTCAATCTGAGCACCTTTGTTGCTCTAACCGCAATCTATGGTGCCTTATTCTCCTTGCTCAACTGTGAATACAACGTTTTATCCGGAACAACCGTAAAGAGCCGGGCGCGCATCGGGGACGGCGTTTCGCTCTATATTGCCGGACAGGGTGTCGGCCAGTTCGTTGGCCCATTCGTTTGCGCTGGTTTAGCCGGTCTCTTGGGCTTCACAGGCCCGAACTATCAGCTGCTTGTTTCCGGTCCGGTTATGCTCGCTGCCGGTATCGTTCTGTGCATTATCGTCGCCATCAAGAAGGGTGACCCCACAGTAGCAAAATATGTTGAAGATCAAAAATCAGCCGCTGCGAAATAAACAGCAAAAATAAAACGGCTTGGGTCCGGTATACACCTGGACTCAAGCCGTTTTTCATTTCTGCTTGTTAGGACCGCTTTCAAAAGCCATAACCTATTAAGGTAGTAAAAAGTCGAACTATTACGTTCGCCTGATAATTTCACTATATTGGTGGGCTTGATAGGGCTCGAACCTACGACCCCCGCGATGTGAACACGGTGCTCTAACCAACTGAGCTACAAGCCCGAAAACGATACATTAATTATACAGCGCCCGCCTGAAAATACCAAATGAAAAATTAATTAAAATGCAACAATAATACCGTCTTTTCCGGCATAGGTGGCAATGGTTGCACCCGTCTCGTTAATGATAATTTCTCGCGGCCGGTAGCGCTTCTCCAGTTCTGAAGCAACGGTTCGGGCATCGTTTAAATTATTAACGTGCGTGACACCGATGATTTTATCCGAAAAGTCCGTACATCTATCCCCGACAAGTTCAATAATTCGTTTCATGGATCGGCTTCTTCCCCGGATTCGTTCCAATATTTCTACTCTTCCTTCGATGACATGCAGGATCGCCTTAATATCCAGCACCTTCGCCAATGTCCCTTGAAAACGGCTGAGACGTCCTCCTTTCACGACATTTTCAAGTGTATCCAAGAGGATAAGGAACTTCATTTCCTCCCGCATCGTATTTAGTCGTGATAAGATCATATGGAAAGGCTGTTCTTGCTCAAATAATTCGACGGCTTTTAGTACCTGCAGACCATGTCCCAATGATCCTGCCAGTGTATCAAATACCGTTACATCGGGATTGCCGGACAGTTCTTTGCCCATGACAGCCGCGTTGAACGACCCGCTGAGTTTGGAGGAAATGGTAAAGCACAGAACCTTGCCTTTTCCCGTCAGTTCCTGAAACACCTTAGCAAACTGGGCCGGCGATGGTTGTGATGTTTTCGGGAGTTCGGGTGAAAGCGCCATTTCCTGATAGAACTCCTGGGGTGTAATATCCACCCCTTCCGCAAAATCTTTGCCGTTGACGTGAATCGATAACGGGATACTGTGAATCGTATGTTTTTCCAACAAATGACGCGGAATATCTGCCGAACTATCCGTGACAAAATGAATCATAGACTTGTCCCCTCTCAATAAAAAATACTCGAGAGCACGGAATAAATAAACATGATCGGCGGTCCAATAATAAAACTGATAATACCGGTAAAGATCAATACCAACAGAATAATCCAGCTCATTTGCTGGAGACGGTAATATATTTCGCGGTATCGCCAGCCAAGCAACCCGAATAAGATACTTGAGCCGTCGAGCGGCGGCACGGGAACAAGATTAAAAACCGCGAGAACTACGTTCATATAAGCCCCGTAGTCCAGAATGTCGGCAAGAATAGTGGCCGTGCCAGCCTCCAGGATAGTGCCGGGTATCAAGCCGACAACGCGAACCAGGATAAAAAAACAAATGGCGACAAGGATATTCATGACCGGGCCTGCCAACGATACCAGAATATCGTCCCGGGTTTTATTCTTAAAATTATTGGGGTTGACCTCGACCGGTTTAGCCCAGCCAAATCGGGCAAAGATAATCAGGATTAAACCGATAATGTCAATATGGACCCGGGGATTCAGCGACAATCTTCCTTGCAGCCGTGGGGTGTCGTCACCAAGCCATACGGCTACTTGGGCATGGGCAAATTCATGAAACGTAAAGCCGATGATGATTCCCGGCAAAATATACAGTGTTTGAATAAGATCAAAATTCATGCGTTACATTCTCTCCTAAACGTAGTTTTGTTTCTCCTGGCGGGCTATCACAGATTACATCCCTAGACCTCGTCGTCAATATTACTAACGTAATCCACATTTACATATCATCTGGCAGATGTGCTACTCCTATCATACATAATAATTGCCCATTTGACAAAATAATACTTCACAGACACTATAATAATAAAGATATTTTTTATAAAGGAGGTGAACTGCTTTGGAAAATCATTTTTTAAAAAATATTGATTTTGAAAAAGTCCTTGATATGGCTGCTCTGGTCGATTACCAACCCGGGCAGGTCGTCAGTCGGACGCTGGCGCAGAACAAAGCGCTAAGTCTGACTTTGTTTGCTTTTGACCAGGGTGAAGAGATCAGTTCTCACTCTTCGGGTGGCGACGCAATGGTTTATTTATTGGATGGATCCGCCCAAATAACCATCGGATCAGAAAATTATACTCTACAAAAGGGACAAACGATTGTTATGCCGGCAGGAATCCCGCATGCCGTTGCCGCCGCGGAGAAATTCAAAATGCTGCTGATCGTCGTCTTTGCGATTTAGCGTTATGCGTATTTACAGAAAAGTGGTGTCCACGTCATAAGGTCACCATTAATTCAAAAAAGTAACCTCCCAGGTGTGTGAAGTGGGAGGTTACTTTTTGCATCGGCTTCGTTTTTTTTACGTTCATTCTTTATAATTCTTTTTGCTCGCAAATCCGGTTAACACCGTTACTTGTTCTTTCTATCGCCTCATGCCTCCTTTCGGCCCTCTGTCCCCGCCCGCAGCAGGGCCCATCCTTGCGGACGATCCCACCCGGGTGATTACTTCAGAAATCGTTAAATCGGTATATTGATTACCCGCCGTATACGTACCGCCGCTGTATAGACCATCCTGCGACGTACCTGTCGAACTGCCGCCTACATAGACCGTATAGGTCTCGCCTTGCTTCAGTTTTGAAGAGCTCAGCACAATGTTCTGGTAGTTCTTGGTCGGGACAAAGGTCAATATATCCTCTCCCTGAGTATTGACAATGTGCACCATCGAACCAGCTTGTTGAATTTCGGAAAATGTCATGCTCAATGCGTACTGTTCCGACGATGTACTCGGCGCTTCGGCCATTCCCGCGCTGCCGGCTGCACAGAGGAACCCACCGGACAGAGTGAAGGTTCCGTTATAGTCGATCGATCCGTTACCGTTGTTGGTTGGGCCATTAACAAGCACCGTTCCGGCTGTCATAGTGATAGACCCATTGGAATCCAGTCCGTCGCCTCCCGAATCGACAGTAAGATAGCCCCCGTTAATGTTCAGGAAATTGACGCCGGTATCAGCAAATTGATTTTGCCCGGGCCTTCCGCTGACCGAGGACGCGTCATTCCCGCCTGCCACATTGATGCCATCGTCACTGGCGGTAACGTCAATTGTCCCATCATTGAGCGTGACGACCGTACTTTCGATCCCTTCATAGGATTTGCTTATGGTTATTTTGCCTTGATTAACCGTGATTGCCTCATCCGCATGGATGCCGTCGTCGCCGGATGTAATTTTTACAGTTCCGTTGTTTATCGTCACACTGCCATTGGAATGAATGGCATCGTCTGCTGAATCAATGGTGATCGTACCGCCGCTGACTTCTATGCCTGACGCAGCCTTAATTCCTTTCATACTGGTCTCAGTGCTGTCAGCTGTGGCGCTATTTTTAGATTTATTAATGCCGTTGGCGCTGCCGCCGCCGGATGTTACTGTCAACGTACCCTCTTTAACCAATATTTTGGTTTCAGCCTGAATTCCATCTTCTCCGGCTGCAAGTTTGAGCGTGCCTCCTTCGACCAAGATAAACCCTTTCGAGCTATCCTCATCATTTGTTGCTTTTATCGCGTCCCCCACCGCCTGAACATTAATCAATCCACCTTTAACCGCCAGGTAATCGCGTCCGATGATCCCGTTATTGACAGAATCGACAACGATAGTCCCGCTGATGATCTTCAGGGCATCCTTACTGGTGATGGCATTTTTGTAATTGGCATCGACACGGAGCAACCCGCTGCCGTTGATCGTCAGATCACTTTTACTGAAAATAGCCGCATTCGGTTCCTCTTCAGCTGAATCAGTAAGAGTATAATTATCGTTATCTGCGATCGTGTTCTCAGTACCTTCAGCCAGGGTAATGATTACCTTCTCCGCATTAAGCACATCGATCGGTGCACTGGTTGAACTGGATATGTCTACCCCATTCAAAATTAACCTCACCGGAATCTTTGTATCCGTATAAACACGAATTTGACCATCGGTGAGTGTTCCGCTCAACACATACGTGCCTGAGGACTGGATCATCACTTTATTCCCATCAACAACCGCTCCCGACCCAACGACGTTGATTTTATTGCTTTCGAAATTAATATGTGTCGCCGTGGCGTCATCCCACGAAGAAGTTAAATCGTCTGAGTCATAATCCACATGGTTATCACTGCTTGTCGTATCCGCTGCCTGACTGGAATTGCCAGTTTGTTCCGTGTTCTGTTTGGAACACGCGGTTGTCAGTACAATACAGAGTATCCCGGTGAGGAAGACTATCCCTACTTTTTTTATTTTGCTATGCCATTTGCCTGTCATCAGTTGCATCCTTTCTCAATTATCGCCCCGCATGCCATCGGTTTCTCCTCAAAAAGTCCATTAACTTTTCATCATGGTTGAATTGGGGAAATTATAACCCGCTTGTATGTCTATGCTGTGTTTTTAATGTGACAAATTGGTGAAAACGGTGGTGTTATATATTGGAAAATAAATTGACCGTTGTCCGTACATTTTTGAACACACGGACAACGGCCCCACATTTCTATTTATTTCCGTTTCTATTCAATTTCGTCATGTTTCTCGTCAATGATATCGATTATTTCCACACGCTCATCTTTTTCAAAGGGATCAATATGAATGATAACCCGCGTATTTTTTATTTGATCACTCATCGCTTTTTTTAGACTGCCGACTAGATCATGGGCTTCTTTCACTGTGATCTCACTATCCAGCGTAATATGAAAATCGATATGTTTGCAATTGCCCGATTTTCTTGTCTTTAATTTATGGTAATCCCTGAATTGATCACTGAATTGATTGATAATCCTTTCAATTTCAGCCTCTTCGACATCCGAAAGTTTGGAATCCAAAAGAAAATCAAATGCCTTTTTACATAAATGATATGCCTCTTTGATAATGAGCACCGCGACCATAATTGCTACGAGGGAATCGAGGATGACAAAATCGGTCAAGAGGATCAACAGGATACCAACCCCGACGCCCAGTGAGGTAAGGACATCCGTTTTTAGATGAAGTGCATCGGCTTCCAGGGCCATGGATTCTTCTTCCTTCGATACGCGCATCAATGTCCTGGAAACTGACAAATTGATCACGGCCGATATAACCATGACGGCAATCGCAATCGGTGCCTGTTCAATTTCACCCGGATCAACTATTTTTTCCACAGCTTCTTTAATAATTACTGCAGCGGCGACAAAAATTAACAGCCCTTCAGCCAATCCGGATATATTTTCAATTTTTCCATGACCGAACGGGTGCTCTTTATCCGCAGGTTTAGACGATTGTCTGACCGAAAAAAAAGTTATAATAGATGCTGCCAGATCCATACCGGAATGAATGGCTTCGGATATAATACTTACGGAACCGCTCAGGATGCCGGCGATGATTTTGAATAGAATCAGCATACTATTGGAGACAACGGATAATAACGCATATTTAACTTTTCTGTCTATATTCTGCATTTTTCCTCCCCTAATCGTCCTTCTTTTCTATCTGATTCGTGGGTTCATGATATTTATCTATGTTCATTAACAATGAACGATTCATAATATATGCATATTACTTGAAACAGAGAATGTGCCTAAATATAAAACCTGTAGAACTATGTTTTTCACAATAGTCCCACAGGTACTTATCCCTGCTGCCGGTGAGTCCGGCCCAGCCCCACACACTTGATAAAAGTGTATCGCCTGCTCTATTTGCGGTACCTAAACTATATTTTATAATAGTATATTTTGCGTAGCCCCATTTTGTCAAGATTATCCTTTACTTCCTGCAAGGTTGATTTTCGTAAATTTTCGTCTGGATTTTTGCTGCTTTTCGATTAGCTTTTTGGTCTGAACACAGTGGCAGCATAAAACAGAAATCCCAGCGCGGTACATCCCCATCCGATGACACTGTAAACAGTGAGATACCCGGACTCCGTTCCGGCAATTTCAAGTATGCCTTGCAGTAAGCTTCCCACCGTTAAAATAGCCAACCCGGAATTATACAGGTTGAAAAACAGGCGAAAACGCTGTGCTCGATATATCCCCGGCGTAAATGTATTTAACAGGAAATAGACCAGACTTCCTCCGATCAGAGGGTATAAGAACATCAGCGACATGTCTGCGGATCGTACGCCATGACCAAACAGAGCGTATATATTATCGATAACAATACAAAGACCAGCTAATACCAGGCAGACGATGGCCGTTTTTTTCAGTTGGTTATTCTTTGGCAGATTAGTATCCGATGTAAACAATGTCGCTAACCTCTCTTTCTTGCATACTACGCCCGTTGGTGGGGTTATTAACGACTTCACCGTTAAAAACCATGGTCGATGAACCGCCGCCGTCTAAATTATAAGCAACCGTACAGTCTCTTTCGGCAAATTCCTGGGCCATCTCCAGCAAGGAAAGACCTTCGCTTTCACTGGTACGGCCATCGGAAACAATGATGATATAATGCAGTCCGGATACCTGACCGATAGCAGTCCTCGGATTACTGCTCTTGGATTGCGATACCTCACTGCTCGCGGTGACGGCAATATTACCATCTTCGATTAGCGCTGGGCCGAAGGAAAATATCTGCCAGACCCCCTCGCTCAGGCTTTGCGCACTGACCTCATTTTCATTGACAATGGAAAAATCCCCGTCATCATCAATGACAAGATCCTCATTATCTGTACTGCCATCCGTTGTCTCCCGATAAAGCACCCCATTACGCAATACATAGCCGGTATTCCTGAAGCCGTAATAGTCGCCGTTAATCGCCAGGATCGCATTATGATCCGCTGCCATTTCAGATGTCGTTTCTTTGATATTCCTGCCGAAGGTATTTTCAGCCAATGCCGTCTTTAAGTATTCCGGATCTGTAACCTGAATATCAGCAACGTAGAATGTCGTATCGTATTCGCGTACGGTATCGATGGTTATCGTGATATTGTCATCGTGATATGTTGAATCGGTAATGATCGGATCGGATTGACCGGAAGCCTCATCCGGTGTCTGACCGGATGATTGATTCGAGGACTGATTCGCTGTTTGATCCCCAGCGGATGAATTTTTTCCTCCGGTTGAGCCTTCGGTTTGGATTTGGGTAACATCCTTCGGAATCACAAAGGTATCCAGCAGGACATAGACAGAAAAAACGGTTAATATCATCGATAGGACAATGGCCCAGCGATACGGTTTAGAGAAGAACACTTTCATTGGGAATGATACACTCCTGTCGCGCTTATATTTTGATATTACGGAATAGTGGTTATTATGTTTTAGCGTAACCTGATTATGTGACAGTTCGATGAACGCTGGATGAGCATTTGCTGAAAAAAGAAGGCGGCTGAACCTCTCTGCTCGTCTCTCTTTTTCTCAGGACACCGCTGCTCTGCAGTATATCCATAAATTCTTGTCCGGTGATGGTTTCCTTCTCGATGAGATATTTCGCCAGTTCATGTAGTTTGGGTTCATTTGACTCTGAGATTTCTATGGCTTTCTGATGACAGCGCTTGATGATATTAAGTAGGCAGAGTCATATTATTTGGGACAGGTATATCGGTCTTATAAATCTAAGATCCGTGAAATAGCGTCGTAAAAAAAGGCTGCTGCCAGCGAAGTTGAATCCCTCGTCAGACAACAGCCTTTTGGTTTGAAATGATTTACCTCGCGCCAGTACTTTTTTTATCGCAGTAGTCCGTTCCAAATCGGATATGCCGCAAAAACAACAAGGCAGCGCAGGGTTAGTCCGCCAATCAATACGGCACCGTCACATAAGAGGTCCATCACCTTACCTGCTGCCGATGATCCCGCACGGGGTTTTTTAATCAATTTTATGGTATAGATAATCCCAGGCAACACCAAACCGATGCCCACAAATAAAAGCCAGAAGTACAATGCCAGTGAACCGGAAACGATTTCATTGGCTGATAAGGACGCGGCTACCCCTTTTGTGCCGTTAAATGCAGGCATGATGAATGCTAAGAATAGAACAGCCTCTAAAACAACCAAGACAAGGTGGGTGATAGTCATTTTTTTCGGTTGAGGTTGTGTTTGTGGTTTTGTTTGTGGTTTTGTTTGTGGTTCCGGTTCCTGAAGCGTTCCTTCTGCCAGTATTGCAGCCTCAGCTACTAGTGCCGTTGCCGATTCCGTTACTGTCGCTGCCACCGGCATTGCATTTTTTACCGATTTTGATTTCGGTTTTGCTCTGCCCTTCCGCTTTTCCAGGATATGCGAAAGCAGCAGCGCTGCAGATAAACCCGTGGATAGCGCAGAGACAACAAACAGAATGGGCAGCAGCGGATTCACCCAGAACGGGATCGCTTTTGCTGCGTACAGTAAAAGCCCTGTATACGCCATGGTGCATACAGCCAATATCGCACCCAGCCAGGAAATAACTGAAGGCGATTTGATTTTACGCCAGGCCAGAAACGCCTTCATCAGACCGATGACAATGAATAATGACAGGATATAGATACCCCAAGTCATGACTGAACTCAGGTTAAGGAACATTCGCAGAATCAGCCATGGTTTGTGCAGCCCCTGTCCAAGATCAAATACTAAAAGCAACGCACCAATGGCTACAGCCGGTGCTCCAATATAGTAGCCGGCTTTCACCAGGGCACCGTTTTTTGCAAAAATACCTTTTTCGGCAAGAAAAGAAACCAGATAGGCCCCTGCTCCCATCCCGCCTAAAAATAGATAGATGCCAATGAGCCATCCCCACTTATCAGGTTTGATCGGCGTCTGAT
Source organism: Dehalobacter sp. DCM (assembly GCF_024972775.1). Lineage (NCBI taxonomy): Bacteria > Bacillati > Bacillota > Clostridia > Eubacteriales > Desulfitobacteriaceae > Dehalobacter > Dehalobacter sp. DCM. Next base: position 3,351,783 of record NZ_CP092282.1, read on the forward strand.
TAGCGGCAACAAGTGCCGGATCCGGTTCTGTGGATATCTCTTCCCCATTCTTATCAATGATCGTATTGGGAAATCCGGATTCAGTTTGAATTTGTTGGTTTATGCTATCTGTTGCTGCTGAGGTACTCTCTGCCAAGCAGGGGGATGCCGTAATAAGCATCAGGAGCAGCGTGATCACCATAACTGCCACGCGTATTTTTCTTAAATCATAAGTAACTAATGTTTTCATCTATCTACCTCCGTTGCCGCTATTCTTTTATGGGGAGAATGACAAACGACGGATTTGTCAGTTCCGGCGAAGGCATACCGGCTATTTGAGATACTAACCCCGGCTGCTTCTTTAATTCTGCAAGGTTCCCGTAAGCCAAGGCGCCTGTTGGACATACAGAAACACACGCCGGTTGTTCCCCTGCATCTTGTTTCGAAGCGCAAAAGCTGCACTTGGATACATACCCTTTCGTTTCGCTGTATTGTGGGACATTATATGGGCAGGCATACATACAATAGCCGCACCCCACACACCGATCCTCGTGGTGGACAACGATCCCATCTTTCTCCCGTTTGGTGTATGCCTTGACCGGGCAAACCGTCATACACGCCGGGTTTTCGCAATGATTACAGCTCATGGAAAGCCTCGTTTTGATATCATTCTTATTGAATATTACTTTGCGCCATTTTGCACCCTTTGGCCACCGCCAAGTGAGATTACACTTTGTGGCGCAGGTACCGCAGCCAATGCATTTCCCCTGATCATAAAAGAATCCGATCTGACTTGTTTCATTGGCGGTGCCCACCGTATCTGCAAGAACTTTTTTTGTCACGGGTAATCCGACAGTAAGTGCTGCTCCAGTTAAAATCCCTGCTTTCAGTACGGACCGTCTGCTTAGCTTTCGGTTTGAGTTAGCCATTCAGCATCACTTCCTTCCTCTTTTCCTAGATATTATTTAGGCATAGATAACGATACACCGCATCCGCAGTAAGGATAAAAAGGCGAATCCATTAAACGCCTTAATGAATTCGCCGATACACAGAGCACTGATTTATTTCTCCGATTTGAGAAGCTCCGGATCGCCGCCGGCTTGTTTTACACAGTCCTCAACTGCAGCGAGCACAGCGTTACTGGAGTACGTAGCACCCGTTACCGCATCAACTGCAAGGGATTGATTCGCTTTGATATCTTCCACAATCAACGGAAGTGCATCTGCGCCAAGCGACGGTGTTTCAGAATGCTCGAGAATTTCAATGGCCGTGATTTCCTTTTCACTAAAGGTAACTTGGACTTTGACCGGACCGTTCTTACCCTGGCCGGAAGCCGTATAGGAGCCCGGTTTATAGGTATTTGTCTTGGAACCGCAACCTGCTATAGCGAAAATCAACACAAAGCACATTGAGAAGATAACTATTTTCTTTATAATATTTCCTCTTTTCATTTTAAAACCTCCTTCATATTTATCACATAAGCTGCATAGGAAATAGATGGCCGAAGTCCTCATAGGATTAATCATATACATTGGTGTAAGACCAAGGTCAATAACCTTTCGCATTTTTATTCTAAAAAAATAAACAGAACCATCGTATGAAACCGAGTATGCTATTGGTGTTTAAGCAATCACATACGGAGGTTTCATCTATGGTTCTTAACAAAAAGACATTTCAAGGAAAAAAACTAATGTTTAACCTATCGGTACATAAGCCTCAATATAGGACAAGGTATGCTGATAGCTTTTTTGTGTCAACATTAATTTACCCATTATATCACCGATAACCGTATAATGATTATCCTTAATATAGGAAATAATAAACTCAGCTGCGTTTTTCATAAAATATTCCCCATTGGGTATTACGGGCAGGATAGAGCTTAGATACGTCTGAGGTTGAATGTATTCGATGTCCGATGTGATTTTCAAATCAAGATATGGCATCTCATCTTCAAAAATAGCAAGACCCCAGTTATACTCAACGTTATCGTCATTGGCGAAAAAGAATTCTTTATTGATCCTGAAACTTCGAAAACAGAAAGGTAAAACGTTCATCCAAGCGCTCACCGTTTCTTTATGCGATTGATATTTTAACAATTTATCTTTGTCTGTTTGTCTGATGCGATAGATTCCAGGAAGCTTCTTTTCTTGAAATCGATTCAGCATGTTAGGGATTTCCGCTGCTTCCTTTTTAATTTCAATCATTTTGTTTAAGAGCAGGGTGCTTTTCTTGATTTGATCTTCTAACTTTATTCTGGATTCGTCAATCTTTTCGATGATGTCCTCCAACTGGCCGTTATTGATCAATTCCGCAACATCTTCCAATGGAATCTGCAAACTCCGGTATAACCTGCTGGCAAGTAACACCCTGGAGTCTAAATCATCAAAATATCGGTAATTATTTTTGTCGTCTTTGATGGGATTAATGATGCCGCGTTTTTCATACAATCTCAGCGTATCCACGGTCACTCCGAGCATATCGGAAAACTCTCCTATGGTGTACTTCATTTATCTTCCCCCAGAATACAGCTCTTTGTACCTTGTTAACTCTAAAATTATAATATCCTTCATTGAATGAGTTAAACTCTATACTTAATTGTACTATAATCCAAATTATTTTTCATCTAATGATATTCTTATTATACTGCTTGACCTTGGTGTAACACCAATGTTTATTATTTTCTTATGGTTTATAAAATAAAAAGAATAGGGGGTAAAATGATGAAGAAGAAGTCCCGTATATCAAGAATACTCATGGTATCACTCGCTGCAATACTCATGCTGACGATGTCTTTTGGGTGTTCCAAGCAAGACGCTGGCTCCGCCAAAACGGAAAAATTGACAACCGATGTTGTTGTCGTTGGAGCAGGTGCGTCCGGTATATCAGCCGCTGTTGCAGCTGCTGACCAAGGAGCAAAGGTCATTATTATCGAAAAGACTGCCATGCTTGGCGGCGCCAGCAACCTTTCATGGGCAGGCAAATTTATCAATTCCAGTACTGCTTTGAAAAATGGTGTGAAAGTTGATGAAGAAAAAATCATCAACGATTGGATTGTTTTAAACCACTGGAGAGTCAATGCTGCTCAGCTCAGACAATATATCACCACTTCCGGTGATACCTACGACTGGCTGGCTAACCACGGCTACCCGACAACCTTCCTCAATTTCTTCGGTGAGCAAATGCATATGCTTCCGGACTATGCCATCCGTCAGGATCTGTTTAAAAAGATGCTGGCTAATTCCGTAGAAAAGAATGGCGGTCAGGTACTGACCGAGACAACCGGGAAAAGCCTGTTGACGAACGATAAAGGCGAAGTCGTCGGCGTTTCCTCCACCAAGAAAGACGGAACCACACTGGAAATCACCGCTAAAGCTGTCATCATCGCCACTGGCGGTTATGCCGGCAATGATGCCATGGTGAAAGAAGCTTCCGGATTTGATAATATCCAGGGCGGCCTTTCGCAGAACATCGGTGAAGGCTTAGAGATGGCTTGGGCTGTCGGCGCTGAAAAACCGGTCAACTTCGGCATTCAAATGTTCCACCAGACTTTAACCCCGGGAACGGCTACACTGAAAACCCAATACAGCAACGATAAAGCCAGCTATCCTCTCATGCTGACCTATCTTCCGACTTTCATGAACGTCAGCCAGTCCGGTGACAGATTCAGAGATGAAACTTCCGTATATACACCGGATGCTGCTGCCAATACCAGTATTTATCAAGGTCCCGTTCATTATGTTATCGTCTCCCAATCACAGATCGATGCCATGACCAAAGAAGGAATGCAGGGCGTCAAAGTAGATCGCTTACCGGCGATGCCGCCTGAATTCTATCTTGACTGGGCAGATAAGTTCAAATTGGATAATCCGTGGGTCGATCTCCAAAAAGTTCTTGATTCCTTGGTTGAGAACAAAAACGGCTTCAAAGGCGCTACGCTCGATGAATTAGCCACCAACGCAGGCTTTGATGCAGCGACCTTGAAAGCAACCTTTGCCAGTTATGACAATGCAAGCAAAACCGGCGTTGATGCTGACTTTGGCAAAGCCGCAAAATATCTTGTTGCTTATGGTGAAGGACCGTATTATGCGATTCCGGCTCAAATCAATAACTTAGCTTCCTGCGGCGGATTAAACGTTAACAAGAGCTTCCAGGTTTTAAGCACCAAGAAGATCCCCATCAAGGGCCTCTATGCTGTCGGACTTGAAGCTGAAGGTGTACTGTTCAGTGATGCTTACGTCGGCAACGGCGACGGCATCGGCTATGCCTTCACCTCCGGACGCCTTGGCGGTGATTATGCAGCGAAGGATGTCTTAGGAAAATAATACGTCATCGTAATCGTTGAAACTAGTGTATAATAAACGTAAAGACGGTATTGACAGCGACGACACGTCGGCGGTCAATACCGTCTTTCTTTACCCCTATGTCTAAGCACGTCAGCTCACTGTGAGCACGACAGTCCCTCCCAACACGCCTTTGTCTCCGTTCCGGTGTGGATTGTTACATATTCTCCAGTAAATGAAACGAAAGCAACAGGTAAAACACTTCCTCATCGGAGTCAAGATCGATTCCCGTTAGCTCAATAATGCGGTCCATCCTGCTCAAAAAAGAACTTCGGTGAATATAGAGCGTCTTTGCTGCTGCCATCGCGTTCATCCTGCACTTAAAATACGCGCGTAATGTTTCATAATACGCTGTTCTCTTCTCCGTATCATGACGTTTCAAGGCCAATAATTTTCCGCTGCAGAGTTGCTCTCCGCTAAATTCGCCGGTACATTGATTCAACATATAGTTCAGTACATAATCATCAAATTTATAGTACCATAAGGTCGGTTCTTTCTTTAGTCCGAAGTCAAGTGCGGTCTCGGTTTGGTTATAGGCAAAACGAAGCTGATTCCTATCGGTGAATATACGGCTGAGTCCCGCAATAAGCAAACTCTCTCGTAAGAAATAGGCAAAGGCTTGATAAAAACCCTTTTCTGATCGGGGTTCGGCGTCCTGATTTACCAGCATCAGCAGCCTGTCATCATATTCAAAACAAGCGCACCCCGGCCATTTTCGCTCAATTTCCGCACTTAAGAATTCCGCATAGATGTTTTTGGTATAATGCCGTTTTTGCCGGAATTGGATTAACTGCAGCCTGTCAGTAGTTGTCCAGCCGTTTTCTTCAAGGGCTTTTTGCCATTGTTCCTTCGAAACTTCCCTATTGTTTAAGCTATCCAGAAGCAAACTGCGCAGACTGCTGAGTACAATTTCTTTCATATCGAATGACCGGTATGTCTGATAAAGCTTGTTGATGTAGAAATAAAGATGCTGCAAAATCGCCGTCGTGTACCTTTTAGCATCATCACCGGGGTCTTCCAGCCCCACAATCAACCTGCCGGCATACGCATTATCCTGAAATATATTTTTGCAGATCATGTGCACAGCACCGAAGGTTGGATCATCCGCTGAATAATCAAAAACCCCCTGCATCTCATACAATACCTGAAATTCAGAATCAGCTATAAAATCATTCACTGCATCTAGTGTCATATTGTCGTTTTCGTCCATGTAGGTGTTCAATCCGTTTCGGCGAGACTTCTCTTTGGAATAAGCAACATAGTGAAACATTTTATCCACCAGGAATACGGAGCCCGTAACGAGAGGATCCGTGCAATCGATCAGATCGCCAAAACTGCCGCCTTCATAAAGTGCTGTTCTCAAGGTCTCATCCCACTGGTCGAATCGATCATAGATTTCCTGAATCGCGTTGAATAGCGCAGCCGGAGCAACTTCGGTCTCAAGGGTGATAACAGAACCGGAGACGGACTTGACGGACTTCAGCGGCTTACCCAGACATATATATAATGCGTTTGACTCGGAATTCGGCCTATCTGCCAGCGTTTTCATCTCTTCCGCCAGGATGATTATCGTACGATCAGCACAATCTTCGCCCTCGTTATAGATCATAGGACGTTTTAGGATCATCTCTGTATCACTTCTTTTAAGAAACTGCACCGGATATTTTCGGGATAGACTGTAGTAAATAATATCTTGGGTAAGATTCATACTCTGTCTCCTCACTGTGGTCTTAGTCGATCCATATAAGGAACAATTGTCTTGATCGGGGACTCAATACGCGTTTTGCACCATTTAACAATAACAGCATGGTTTCATACACATCGTAGGAAGTAAATCGCAGGAACTAAATCTTATGAAATGACAACACAACGTTCAACAATAATATCATATCAGTATGATGTATTGGATTAATTATATTAACCTGCCGAATAAATAACAAGCTCTTTTCGATCGGCCAATTATAAGCCTCAAAGTTCCAATACATCCTCCCTACACTATGTCGTGTTTAATGACTAAATTTCCGCTGTTTTACTGTATTCATTAACGATGGTTCTGCCGTTATAATGAAAGTACATCCGATTGGATAAGAGCTCAAAGACGATATCAAAATTGCGTGAGGCCATACAATATGTAAATAGGAGGGACTATCATGCTGACACCAAAAGAAAATTTCCTTCTGGCAGCGGTAGAACACAGGATTCCGGAATGGATTCCCAATGAAATGACCGATATCATTCTGGTCGGCGGAGCATTTGAGACCTACGAAAACGGGCCGTTTGGCGGCGGGCTTGACGGGTTTGGCGTTCAGTGGCATGCGACACAGTCTGCCAGCGGACAGCCGGTCCCGGGTGGTAAACCCGTGCTTGCCGATATTACCCAGTGGGAAGATATCGTTAAATTCCCGGATCTCGACGCCTTTGACTGGGAAGGCAGCGCCGGGATGCAGTTTGCCGCTCCGGGTGCGAACCGTAACCTCAAACTCGTCGAATACGGAGCCTGGAATGCGCAATTCCTCCGCTTAACTCATCTCATGGGCTTTGAAAATGCCCTCTGCGCCATGATTGAAGAACCAGAGGCCTGCGACGCTTTATTCGCAGCAATCACCGATTATAAAATTGGCATCGTTGAAAGAGCAGCAAAATACTTTAAACCGGATATTTTCACCAATTTTGATGATGTCGCTACCGAACGCGGACTGTTTATGTCACCGGCAACCTACCGCTCATTAATTAAGCCTCATCACAAACGGCTGAACGATGCCATCAAGGCGCACGGGATGATCCCATTTATGCATACCTGCGGTAAATGTGAATCGATCATTGCCGACTTTATCGATGAAGGTGCCCTCGCGTGGAGTTCAGCACAGCCCATGAACGATATTGTCGCCATCCAGGAAAAGTACGGCGACACGATATCGGTCATCGGCGGCTACGACACCAACGGCCGCGCAGGCTTGGAAAGTGCTACAAATGAAGAAATCGAAGCCGAAGTCAAACGTTGCATCACGACTTACGGCCCCCGGGGCAGTTACGTCTTCATGGGCTTCCGCCTCATGAACTCACCGGATCCGATGTCCTTTTTCGAAGGTATCGCTCCGATCAACGCCGCCTGGGAAAAATACAAAAACTTCTACAACAAGTAGGGAGACAAAAGGGACGTAGGACTTTGTCCCCTTTTAAGGGGACAAAGTCCTACGTCCCTTTTGTCTCCCGTGGCCCCTTTTGTCTCCGTCCCTTTTGTCTCCGTCCCTTTTGTCTCCCGTCACCGTCTCCTGGTTCTGGTTTTATACGATTTAAACGATTTAAACGATTTGTATTTTCTTCCCTTTATAATCGCCGTTTAATGCTTCCATCGCATGTTCCCAGGCTTCAATGCCGATGTCATCATTGTAATATCCTGGGATCTCATTGAGGTGAGCCAAAGCAATCTTACCTGTTACTAATGGATCATCATTCGTGACATTGGTATGGGGATCTACTGTTCCATGCTCCAGTTCGATATTCATCCCTTCGAGGTACTCTTCCGGTGTAAACCCCACAGTGTTAAAATCAATGCCCAAGGCTTCTGCTATGTTCAGAGCTTCTTCCAGAGTGAACTTTTTCATGACGATACCCCCTTGAAAATTGTATTTATTCATCTAGTATAACCCTTTTTTAGTTAAGCTACTTTTTTACCTGAATCCGTCGCACGCCATAGTCAACGTGCTAAATCCTCCTAAAGTGTTTTTTGCAACGTGTTCCTTCACAGAAAGTAGGGATTCTCACTGTTTAAAATCCGAGTTCTTCGCCGATGATAACGACCTCAACCTTTTCCATGCCCATCATTTTCCCCCAAAGAACGACCAATCCTTTGCAGATACGTTCCGGGCTATTGCAGTCATGACATTTCAAATCTCCTTTTGTACACGGGGTATTCGTGTTGAAGCGCCGCGCGTTCAGCGGTGCTGCGATATTCCTTGCCCGCCATAGCGCCTTATCGTAATCCTCGGCAATCTTATTGCTGCCGATGATAAAGTAAACCTTTTTCTTGCCAAACAACGTACCGGCTACCCGATTGCCGGCACCGTCAATGTTGATAATTTCGCCGGTTTCCGCTACCGCATTGGCACTGGTAATGTAGACATCCGCAGCCGTCGCTTTGCTTCTTACCTCCATCCCCTGCTTCCAGTGCCAAAAGACCGTATTTGCTTCGGCAAGGCGTTCGAACACGTCCAGTGCTTCTACCGTTTTGCTGCCGCCAAATCCGACCGTTTCACCATGAAGCTGCGACACAATGTAATCGGCAGCTTCTTTCGCGCTTGCAAAGTAAGTGGCATCAAACCCCCGGGAATTGAGATTCTTCATTGTTGTTTCCATATTTATCATAACGCTGTCTCCTCCTTATCAATAACCTCATCGCGAAAGCACTACTCCTCACCCCAGCGGTAGCTTCTATTTTGCCGCAAAATATCCAAAGAGCAACTCAGGCAAAGCCCGTTATGGCAGCAAATCCTATCACCACATTCGGCGCAGCGCCACTTTGCCTCTTCCTTATCAAGAAATTCAGCCATTCCCTTCTCCTGAATACACTTAAGATTATCGATCATACTGAGATGGTATTTTGTACGGTAGCGTTTATCCAGGGCTTTTAGTCGTTTGCATGGAAAACTGTCGCATTCATAACAAAACCGCACATGCCCATTTCCCAGTAAATCACACTGTTTCTTCATAAAAGCACAATTCTTTCCCCGGGGCAGGCAACCGGCACAATACGACTTACTGAATCCTTTTTTCTTTAAATCATGCTTCATGGCGAGATAACTGACACATAAACCGCAGTTCATACCGCAGGGGGCGATGAGGTTTTCTTCCATACTATTTTCGCCGCCTTCAACTCTTTTTACCGTTTTCTTGGCGAATATTATACCCGGCCGAATTCCCATAAAAAAGCAATAATTTTTTATCTCAATTATACCATCCAACTTCCATATAAAAAAAGTAGTCTCCAACTCAGAAGAAAATTTTAACTCCCCTGTACGAAAATAACGTGCAACAAGTAACTATTACATCATTCTTGAATTTTCTTTACACCTCAAAACAGATCCAAAACAGCATCTGTTTTTTTCATGGATATACTAATGCCGCGAGGTCACGTCTCACCCTTAGGTGCAATGGCTGCCTTATTCCCAAAGCATCAAAAGTACAGGAGATAGGCGCTGCAATGCAGGGCCAGCGCAAGCTGAATTTCCAATAAATGTCTTGCTAAATTATGTGGTATCTTTACAATGAAATAGGAAGACTCGCATCACCGCACGCAATATGGTAAAGACTAAACACGCACCAGTGTACTGTGTCGCTGGTAATTAGGTTTACTGCTTGCCTAAATTTCCATCTGCGTTGTTGTCGTCAGTCGCCGTAGCTACGGCTATGCCTCCCTCCTCCGCCTAGCAGGCTGAAAATTTATTCGGCGCAGTAATTCCAAATATCAACGAGAAAGTACACTTGGCGTGTCCCTAATAATAATGCCAAAGATAACGCATTCAGACAGGAGAGAATCCGACGTGGAAGAGACCGTGCCAAGATCAGAGGAGAATATAGATCTCTTAAGAATTACACTTGTCATCGTATTAACGACATCATTCCTGACCGCATTTACAGCCGGCTCGATCAATCTGGCAATCCCTTCGATGGGACTGGAATTCAGAGCGAGCCAATTTTGGCTGAATTGGGTCGTGACATCTTATTTGTTGACCATAGCAGCTTTCTTATTACCTTTCGGACAATTGGCGGATTTAATTGGCAGAAAGAAAGTATTTTCAGCTGGAATGAGTCTTTTTACAGTAACCTCGCTTTTATGTACCTTTGCGCATTCCATTGAACTTCTCGTCATTTTCAGAGTACTTCAAGGTATTGCCTCTTCAATGATCTTCGGTACTTCTAACGCGATTTTAATTTCCGTTGCTCCACCACAATCCAGGGGTAAAGTATTGGGACTAAGCGCAGCCGCTGTATATTTCGGCTTATCTTCCGGACCTGTCTTTGGCGGCGTTATTTGCCAGTTATTTAATTGGCGGGGTATTTTCTATATCTGTGTTCTTTTAAGTATCCCCGTATTAACACTAACGCTATGGAAATTAAAAGGTGAATGGAAAGGTCATAAAGAAAGATTTGACATTTTGGGAAGTGTCCTCTGTATCCTGGGTCAAATTTTACTGCTCATCGGATTAGGAGATTTAGCAAAAGGATCGCTGTACATCGGAATTTTCATTACCGGCATCGCCATACTCATTGTCTTTATCGTCTATGAGTTAAACATATCAAATCCTTTGCTGCCGCTGCGTATCGCCATTAACAACCGCGTCTTTGTTTTTTCCAATGTGGCTGCCCTGATCAGCTACACAACCACGTTTGGTTTAACCTATTTAATCTCATTATATCTTCAAAAAGTATTGCTATTAAGTACAGCAACGGCCGGCCTGGTATTGCTGGCTCAACCCCTTGTGATGGCCATACTCTCCCCTTTCACCGGCTCTTTATCCGACCGGATCGAACCCCGTCTGATTGGTACTATTGGTATTGGGATTTCCGCAGTGGGTCTTTTTATATGTATTTTCTTCAGCAAAGGAACGCCGATCGTCCTAGTGATACTCAATCTGTTATTTATTGGCATCGGCTTGGCTCTATTTTTAAGCCCGAATACAAACGCTATCATGGGCGCAGTCTATCGCCAATTCTATGGCGCTGCTTCGTCAACAGTCGCCAATGCACGCTTATTAGGACAAGCCTTGAGCATGTCTATCATTGCCTTAGTCACGGCGCATTTTATGAGAAATATGACCATAACCTCTCCGGATTATGCCGTTAAGTTTATGGCCAGCTTTAAAATTTCGATGATCATCTTTACGATTCTTTGTATTTTTGGCGTTTTAGCATCCCTGGTAAGAGGCAAAGCTGTTCGCGCCAAGTAAAATGGGTATTACCGGATAAAGTTCGTGAATACCTTTTGTTCAGACTGTGGAAACGGTATCCCCGCTTTAATGCCGGCCTCCTTGCATTTTAAAAACCAGGCCATATTCCTGGCCAGCACGCGCATGGTCTGGAGACCTTCCTCATCCTTTTTCACATCTTCCGGTGTCGCACCGTGAACCATATTCCAATAGCGGGAAGAAATGATTGGCATTTCCGATATAGCGAAGTATTTATTAAGTTGATCAAATGCGGCTGTTGTCCCGGCCCTTCTGGCTGAAACAATCGCTGCGGCCGGTTTCAAGTAAAAAGAGCGTCGCCCTGCCAGGGAGTCGGCAAAAAATGCACGATCCATAAATGATGTGATTGCACCGCTGGCAGCCGCATAATGCACGGGAGAACCGAAAATAAACCCGTCAGCATCTTTGGCGAGATCAAGAAAGTCGTTCACTGGATCTGAAAAAACACACTGCCCTTTTTTACTGCACGTGCGACAGGCAATACATCCAGCCAGCGGTTCAATCCCAACCTGGAAGATCTCTGCTTCGATTCCCTCGGTATTCAGGGTTTCAGCAATTCCCTCCAGCGCGGTATACGTGCAGCCTTTGGCATGGGGGCTTCCGTTAACTAATAGGACCTTCATAAATTCTTTATATCCTCCGTTTCGTTCAAACTACAATCGAATTTGAAAAAACGATTATTACTCAATAATAATCGTTTTCTAATACATATCATATCCGAAATGGATAAATTATCAACTGGTACATCGTACATACGTTAGTTATTATACGTATTTGGGGCTCGGATGCCTGCACAATACCACTTTCGGCTCTTGTGCCCTCCATAAATTTGCATTAGGAAGTTAAAATTCTTTTGCTCTCCTTGGCGAATTTTAACTTAGGTCCATCCATGGACCGTTGCGCTCCGCAATCCGTGCTCCGCTTGACGCTGGCATTGTGCAGGCATCCTTACTATGGAATAATTTGATCATTAAATGTCTATCTTCGATAGTCGCATTTAGGCTAATTATTTTAATAATCTTAGGGCATGCGTATCCGTATACGCTGACAGTGTTAATAACGGACTGCCTTCTCTGCCTATACCACTGTTTTTAATACCGCCAAAAGGCATACCGAAGACCGTGGATCCTAAGCCATGCGTATTGATAAACGTTAAACCGGCTTCCATTTCCCGGGCGATTGTCTTTGCCTTTTCACTGTCTGTGGACCAAATCGAGGCGGCTAATCCATAATCACTGTCGTTGGCTAAAGCGATGGCTTGGTCAACTGTAGTGAATGGGATGATCGGGATCACCGGTCCGAATTGTTCACACTGCACCAGATCAGTACAATGTTCTTTATCAATAACGACATGGGGAAGGATATAATACCCGTTCTCCCAATTTTTCGGGTCGAGCTTTATGCCTAATTCCCGGACTTCAGCTCCGCTTTGCCTTGCCTGTTCAATCAATGATTGCACAAACGTATATTGCCTTTCATTATTGACAGGTCCTATATTCGAGCGTTCATCCAAGCCATATCCCACGATATACTGATTAACCCGAGCACAGAAGTCATCGATAAAGGCATCAAACAGCGTATCCTGGACGTAGATCCTTTTGATGGCATAACAAACTTGCCCCGAACGGGTAAAAACCGCCCGTAAAATTTTAGGCATCATATCTTCTAAATTAGCATCCTCCAGGATAATCGCGGGATCATTTCCGCCTAATTCCAGAGTAACTGCTTTTAAGGACTGAGCCGAACGGATATTGACTTCTTTGCCGGTGGCACAACCACCTGTAAAGGCTACTTTTCTTACTAAAGGGTGACTGGTAAGCGCTTTCCCAACATCATCGCCGCCATGGACAACATTGATAAGCCCTGGGGGCAGTATAGCTGCCATCCTCTTCAGAAGGAGAGTCAAGGCCAGCGGGGCATTAGGCGAAGGCTTGACGACAATCGCATTCCCGGTCATCAGTGCGGGCACTAATTTCATCATGGTCAGAACAACGGGCATATTCCAAGGAACAATCGCCGCAACTACCCCTTTGGGGTTTTTTTCGATGGAGATCCAGCTCTCGACATCTTCTTTTTGCTCCGGTTTCAAGAATGCCGGAACAACTTGGGCGTAGTTAATGAAGTTGGAATAGCCCGCCATGAAGTCCATCTTTACTTCCCGCATAAGACCGCCATGCTCTCTCGCCATTAAATAGGTCAAATCCGTAACGGATTGTTTTAACAATTCTCCTGCTTCTAAGAGCCTTTCTATTCTCTCTTCGACACGGACTGTTCGCCAGGAAAAAAACGCGCGATGCGCAGCCTGAACCGCCAGGTCAACGTCTTCCTTATTACCCAAAGCCACAAACCCGACAATGTCACTTCGTTTGCCGGGATCGCGTATTTCGGTATATTCCTTGGCCGGAATTTCTTGATTATCTATGATTGCGTTGATTTTTATTTGATCCGACAGATTCATCATCTTTTTCTCCTCCTAAGCTGCAATAACTATGCTGTGTCGTACTCAGGATATAAACTAGTTCTTAATTCCATATGCAAGAACCGAGCCAAATGAAAGAATGGGCTGAGTGCCCATTCTTTCGTTGAAGCACATCATGTGCTTCAGTGATTATTTTTATTTTGGCATTTAAATTCTTAATATAAGATTTCCTATTCTATTTAACACAGGATTTTTCCTGGAATACCAGCAACTTAACGCACATCTTTAAATAAAGTACTTCTCTTGTCACGCTTATCAGGCTTATCCCATATTATATCAAAAAACCGGAAAGAGCGGATAAACATGAGCGATTTACCAACAGAACGCACCCCGCCTGTTATCGCGGCCGAAATCAATACAATTAAACATCAAACCAATAAAATTCTGCTGACCGGCGCCGTCGAAGTAGGAAAACGCCTGAAGGAAGCCAAAGCGCTGCTGGCGCATGGAGAATGGGGCAAATGGCTGGAGGAGTCGGTCAGCTACTCCCAGAGCACAGCCAATAAGATGATGCAGCTCTACGAAGAATATGGACAAAAACTGCTTGACTCTTCCGCTAAGGACGGCAGACAAAATTCGGAGCCGGTTCCGAATTTGAATTACACCCAGGCTATCCTCCTCTTAGGCCTGCCGGAAGAGGAGCGGGAGCAATTTATAGCGGACAATAACGTCGCGGACATGAGTAAACGGGAACTGCGGCAGGCCGTAAATGCGAGAAATCAGAAACTTGCCGAAAAAAAGGACCAGCAGAAAGTCCTTGCCGAGCAAAATGATAAAATCTCCAAATTAGCGGGTGAACGCGATCAGGCTAAAAAAGAAGCCGCCGCTAACCTGCAAGCCTTATGGGCCGAGCAGGGAAATGTTTTGAAACTGCAGCGGAAGCTTGACGTAATGGAAAATGAAAATGAAGCCGCCAAGCACATTGCTGAGGTAGAACAGGAAAACAAGCTCTTCAAACTCAACCTCTCCATGTCCCAGGCGGACGCCCGCTTTGAACTGATAGAGAAAGGATTCGATGATTTCTTTATTTCCATCAAAGAAATGGCTGAATCGGACCAGACTGCTTGCAAATTATATCTAACCCATGCCAATCAGTTACTATCTAAAATAATGAACAAGTTAAAGCGCTTTGAGAAAGCTTCCCTGGCAGCTCCGAAAACACCGGAAAATCAAGGAGAATAATGAAGATACCGGTGGATGAGCGGAATTGAGAAGTATCGGATGTAATTGAACACACCAAAGAGTGAGATTATTACTATTCCTGAACTTCAGCCCAAGATGAGAATTCTGATTAATAAACCATTGATTGGAGTTTTGGAGAATTGCGGGAATCGTAAAGGTCATCCGTTGTTGTGTGATAACCTTTATATCCCTTATCCATGTAAAGGAACCGTATGTCGTGAGCAATGCACTATTGGCAATCAACGTGTTCATCACATTCTACGCTTCAGTCAGCAGCATATCCGGCAGCGGTTGTGGAGCGGTTAGAGAAATCATCAAACTGTTACTAAAAATATGAAAGCAGGAGTTCATCCTGCTTGAAGCGACAAACCCGCTAGTCCTGCGGGTATATTGTTTCCTTCTTTCCCGACCCTTTTGTTGGCAAGCCTTCGAAGTAAATTCCCCAGTCCTCGAAGAAATCATCCTCTTTGTCGGGATGCTCGCTATTTTTCCCCTCGTCTTCGTCTTTGTCTTTATGTTCGTCTTTTTCTTTTTCTTTTTCGAATATAAATTGGTATCCCGCAGGAATTGCAAAGGGAATCACGGGATCATTCCGCAACGCCCTGGAGAGCACTTCCCGAAAAACAACAGCCGGCCCTGAGCCGCCGGAGATCGTCAGATAGTGGTCCTTGTCGGTTTTATCGTAGCCCATCCAGACAGCCGCTGTTAGCTCCGGGGTATATCCGACAAACCAAACGTCTTTAACCCCTTTCGTAATCCTGGCAAATTCCCCGGTATGCGGAAGCTCAACCGAACCGGTTTTGCCGGCAGTGGGACGGCCCGAATAAGCATTTTTCCCCGTCCCGTTGTCTACTGCGTTTTTCAACAGAAGGGTTAGGGTGTAGGCGGTGCCCGGATCGGTGACACGAACCGTTTCCGGTTCAGCCTGAGCGAGAAGTGTCCCATCGCCCGAGGTAATCTTTGTCACTGCAAACGCCTTATGCATGACGCCTGAATTGGCAAAACTGCTGTAGGCTTGGGCCATTTGCAGGGGCGATACCCCCTCGGTAAGCCCCCCCAAGGCCAGACTGAGGTAACGGTCTTCTTCCGTCAGGGGAATCCCCGCCCGCTGAGCAAAAGCAAAACCTAAGTCCAGGCCGATTTCATTCAGGAGCCATACAGCAGGGATATTCCATGAATTCTGGATAGCCTCTTGCATGGTCACATAGCCCCGGCTTTGATAGTCCCAGTCGACAGGTTGATAGCCATTCAAATCAAGGGGGCCGTCATAAAGAATGGAATAGGGGGTATAGCCCATTTCTAGAGCCGGGCCATAGACGGCCAGCGGTTTAAAGGAGGAACCCGGCTGGCGCTTCAACTGGGAAGCATGGTTGAATTGCCGGTAGGTGCTTTCACCCCGGTAGCCGACGAGTCCCCGGATGCCGCCCGAGTACTGATCGATGACCACGATCCCGCTTTGCACCGGCTGATCCGATTTACCGTCAGGAAAAAACCCATCGTCCTGATAGACTTCTTCCGCCGCCTGTTGAACGGTAGGGTCCATTTCGGTGTATATCTGCAGACCGCCCCCCAGGATTTGATCTTCGGTAAACCCATAGCGGGAAATAGCTTCTTCAATCACATAATCCACATAGGGCGAATACTTACCGCCAAGTTCCCCGTCCCGATCTCTTTGGATACGTATGGGTTGGGCCTTGGCTGTCATGAATTGGGACTCCGAAATATAGTTTTGCTCTTTCATTAAAGAAAGAACGATATCACGCCGTTCCAATGCCTTTTCCTTGTCTTGTAAAGGAGAATAAACGCTGGGGGCTTTGATCAGGCCTGCAAGCAGGGCTGCCTCTCCCAATCGGAGGTTCTGAACATCTTTCCCAAAGTATAAATGGGCAGCCTTCTGAATTCCCCAACACCCTTCACCAAAATAAATATGATTCAGATACGCGGTTAAGATTTGGTCTTTGCTTAAGGTTAATTCAATTTTCAGGGCAAACGCGGCTTCCTTTAATTTGCGTGCCAGTGTTTTATCGGAAGGCAAGAAGATGTTTTTTGCTAATTGCTGGGTGATGGTACTTCCCCCTTCAGAAAAATCCCCGGATTTAAGGTCATGCAGCAACGCCCTGAACAGGGATCGGATATCCACACCCCGATGCTGGTAAAACCGCCTGTCTTCGACAGCAATAATTGCTTCCCGCATGGCGGGAGGAATATCCGCCAGCGTAACCGGCAGGATTCTTGAGGAGGACAGCTGCGACACCGCATTGCCGTTTTTATCATAGATAACCGTTGGCTGAGCCAGGGGGCTCTCCAATGGGCTGATGTCCAGGGATTGAATCCATAAAGTGGTTCCGCCGGCAGTAAACAGAAGAACGATAAGAACAGCGAGTGCCAAACTTCGCCAAAACTTTGGTTTCCGCCAAAACCTTGATGTCTTAAGATTAGCATACCCTTTCTTCAGCCATTGACGCCCATAGTGTACGACTAATTTAACCTTGTCTGTCATGTGGCGTTTCATACTCATTTCCGATTACTTCTCCGAGTTCCACATCCGCAATTCGTTGGCTTAATAAGCTTTGGACATCGACTAGTTCAAACCCGGCCATGGTTTTGTTCCATATAATAATATAATGGGCTTCGGCAATTTTGATGACATCGCCTTCATAGACAGCGGTCCCATTTTTATCATAGAAGCCGGTCCATAAAAGTAATTCAAATTTCTCTGCCCTTTCCCAAGAGCGTCCCAGTATACTTACGGCAAACAAGTCTAAACTCTGGGTATGAAAGGTTAGCGCGTGGGGTTTTTCCATCTTGCGCTTGACCTTGTCCCAAACCCTGAACTTAAATTCTTTCAATTATTCCCGCCTCCTTATGTTTTACTGTTCCTATTTTATTTCACGAGTGTTAACCGGTCTTTGCTGAAATTGGAAAATTCGTTGCCAAACTATTACTAAATGTTACGGATGAAGTAATCCGCGTAAAAGATATAATAAAAAAGCACCGCCGGCTTCGGCGCCCCTAATCGCGCGTCAGCTTTTGGTACTTTTATTTTGATGTGTGGGATGTCCACGCCATTAGGTCATCCGTGACCGTGACCGCCACTGCCATGCTCCGCTTCTCCGCCGGAACTGTGGCACGCAGACCTGACTTTGGGAGTAAGAATGAAAGAATAACATCCTATTTTGGATTAAATAACGGAAACGTCATGCTGAAGGCCGTTCCCTTCCCCAGTTGGCTGGTTACGTCTATTTTACCGCCTTGCAGCTGGACCAGTTTTTTGACAATCACCAGTCCCAAACCGCTCCCTTTCTCTTGGCGGTCTTGACCATGCTGGTTCTTCACCCGGTAGAACCTGTCCCAAATGTGCGGCAGATCCTCGGGGGCAATCCCAATCCCATTATCCTCAATCGTTAATACCACTTCGCCCTCCGAGACCGCCACACTCACTCGGATCAAGCCATTTTCTGTCGCGACGACGGCATTCTTCAGCAAGTTTCGGATAATCTGTTCTAAACGATCAACGTCGCCGATGACGAT
Source organism: Dehalobacter sp. DCM (assembly GCF_024972775.1). Classification (NCBI taxonomy): domain Bacteria; kingdom Bacillati; phylum Bacillota; class Clostridia; order Eubacteriales; family Desulfitobacteriaceae; genus Dehalobacter; species Dehalobacter sp. DCM. Next base: position 3,370,259 of record NZ_CP092282.1, read on the forward strand.
GGCTTTTTCTGTTTTCTTCTCCACTCGGATCATCGTATTTCTGCTAGCGGCCATCGCCTCCATGGAAATAACCACCCCTTGGGCCAAGGCGACCAAATCCACCGGCAGTTTTTCCACCGTGATATTCCCGCTTTCCAGGCGGCTTAATACCAGAATATCATCCACCAGCCGGGTGATATGAATTGTTTGCGTATAGATCGTATCCATATACCGCAGCCGTAACGCTTCGTCTTGGACCATTCCGTCACGGATCGCTTCAACAAACCCCTGCACCGCCGTCAGCGGCGTCCGTATTTCGTGGGATATTTCAGCGAAAAGCCGGGCCCTGTCTTCATCCATCTTGACGCTTTCGGTCTGGACCTTCTGCAGTCTTTCCGTCAGCTTATTCAGCTGGCCGGCAAGGGCATTGATTTCGTCCAGGGGCTGGTCGTCGGTGTTCAAAACATAACTCCCTCTGCTGATTTCCGCCACATGAGTAGCCAAACGGGATATCGGTCTGGAAATGAACATGGCCAGATAAACGGAAACGATGATGATGAAAAACAGGATGCCCATTCCCCCGATAACCAGAAAAAATTGCATTTTGTTTATAGCAAGGTCCTGATTAGAGGGCTGCGTTTCCAGTAAAATACCGTATTCGATGGTGTTTTTATTGTTCCCCATGGGGACAACGACACGGAAGGCAAGCCGTCCCGTTTCGCGATCCATTGTCCGCGTCACGGCGGTTTCCCCGTTGGTGAATCTGGCGACATGGTTAGCCTCTACCTTACTGCCGGGTAAGACTTCCTGCTCTGCTGACGTATCCCAAATAGTGCCTGCCCGGTCAAAGATGGTAATCTTGGCATCAAAGAGATCCGACAGATAGATCAGATAATCCTGTTTACGTTTGGCCTGATCAGCGGTTTCCGCAGCCGGCGGCTTACCCCATACGGTGTTTGTTTGCTCGAGTAAGGCATAATTCACCCGTTTGGCCTTACGGAACAAATCCTGTTCTACCTGGTCATAGGTCAGCTGTTTCACGATAAAGCTGGAAAACAGGATCAGCATAATCAGGCCAATGGCAAACGTCGCCACATTGGTAAAAAGTATCCGCGTATATATATTCTTATTAAACTGTTCCCATAGCATCCGTTGGAAGTTGCGGCAAAACCCGCGTACGGAGCCGATTACCCACTGTATTTTTCCCCTGACCTGCTGGTGAAAATCATTCACAACGCGTCTCTCCTCCTTTGATCGGAGGTGTAAACTGGTATCCCACACCCCACACCGTCGTCAGGTATTCATGGGACAAGGGAGCCAGTTTTGACCTTAATCTCCGGATATGCACATCCACCGTCCGCTGATCACCGAAGTAGTCATATCCCCACACCGCCGCCAACAGTTCCTCTCGGGTGAAAACCCGCCGGGGATTCTGGGCCAAGTGATAGAGCAGGTCGAATTCCCTAGGCGTCACTACCGTCTGGACGGCATCGACCAAGACTCTTCGGATATCCGCCCGGATTTCCAGCCCCGGGTATTTTAATTGCCAATTGACCTCTGTGTCCATGGGCAGGGTTCGTCTCAAAACGGCTTTGATTCTGGCAACCAATTCTCTGGGGCTGAAAGGTTTGGAAACGTAGTCATCCGCGCCCATTTCCAGTCCCAGAACACGGTCTGCTTCCTCTCCTTTAGCTGTCAGCATGATAATCGGAATCATGCGAATCGACCGTAAATTACGGCACAGGTCAAGCCCATCCTTACCGGGAAGCATGATGTCCAGGATGACAACATCGGGATTCTCCCGATCAAAGGCAGCCAATACCGCATTGCCGTCACTGACACCGATGACCTCGAAGCCCTCCCGTTCACCGTAGAGCTTGACCAGTTCTAAGACATTCTGGTCGTCATCGACAACCAGGACTTTTCCCAAAAACGGCATATTTCCTCCTTAGTACAACCTTTATCCTATCATACCATAAGTGATAAATGACGGAGAAATCCAATAATCTCCATGCGGATTGTCCTTGCCTCCATTGCCGTCGCATAGTGCACCACGATCAAAAAGAGATGAGAAACAGATTCCCATCTCTTTTTTTCTTACTCTCTATCACTTATAAAAAAGTATGCTCAGTACCTTGCCGCGGTCACACGGATGGTGAAGAAGCGGTTAAACCTTTCGTTCACCAACAAGGGTATTAAGCCATTGAATATCGTCTCTATTCGTCAGTTCCCGTTCGATTTGTTCCAACTTGGCTTGGGCTTGTTCTAAACCTGTAATTTTCCTGGCTTTCTTCAGAAATTTTACAAATCCGCGCATATCGTTTTGCCACACATCGCGATACTCACTCACCAGCTTCGTATACTGAAAAAACACGTTATCAAAATGCTCTCTTGCCCCAATATACGCCACTTGCTTTTCGTTCAGTTCTGACTTGACCATATTCGAATCCTCCTTATAAATAAACTACAGCATTGAGGATCGTTTGACTTTCCATTCTGCAGTTATTATATAGGAAAGATTTTTCCGGTATTTTGCCGGAAGTTAAATATTTGTTTCGAAAATATTAATAATTGTTACACGTAAGGAAACTTCAAATTCATAAAAAGTTTAATAGATTAAATTGGTAATGAACTGATAGATACTGTTGTTTAACGCTTCATATTCGGATTTGGCCGCCTCGGAAATGTTTGGGTACATGGTTTTATAGTGATCCCATGTCGGCAAGTATTTATTTTCCAGCGCCCGATATTCTGGAATACTGTAATCCGACTTATCAAACGGCATTCCTGACTTTTCCCCTGCATTTGGATAGACTGCATAGTCTCTCACAAATTCAGTCAATGCATTCAGTTTGTCCATTGCGATATCACTGGCAGAAACAGGGATTTTATCGAAACCGAATATATACTTTCCACCTGGTGCCAGGATATCGATATATTCTTTAGCAAGATCGATGCATTCCTGTTTGCTTTTTGATTTCAAAGCGGTAAGCGGATATAAACCGGTCAAAATGAATTTATCCCCTAATTTATCCTTGATCAATTTGGGATCACCATATTCGAACCATATAACAGTATTTGTCGGAAGTTCCTGCAAATAATCAAGGTATCTGCTCCAGTCCTGCTCACAGAAAATACGGCTGTGTATTCCTTGGGCAGCATAATGGTTAACCAATTTTTTGAATGTAGGCCACCAAAGATCTGCGAAATCCTGTTCTCTCATAAAAGGCGGCATATGCAGCGGGAAAAATACATGTCCATAATCAGATACATTCCCCGGCAAGCCTCTTCGATAAGCGATATCGTATAATGCTTCACAAGCCGCTGGGATTTGATTCCGCCGCCGTCTGACATCCTTGCTGATCCCAGAAAAACTTCTCAACTGATCGGCGAGATAATCAAAAGGCGCTTCAGTGGCTCTTGAGGAATTAGGAGGAGCCGAAAAATATCCATATTTTTTAATATATTGCCCCAGAACATTTATCGAGGCTCCCATATCTTTTTCATATTTCTTTATTCCTTGGGCAAAAGCAATAGCGGTCATCATGGGATTGTCATTTCCCAGGGCTTTAAATTGTCTTGGAATGATTTTTTCAATAATGCATGCATAGGGATCAGCAATCAATTCATCGTATTCATCATCCATCATCCCCACGACCTCCGGATGCTGCATAAAACCTTCCTTTGACATGATATATGATTGCGAATTTAAGAACTGATACATTCCCGGAAGCCGGATGGATGGGGAAACGGGACAGACATCGCTATACACGTTCTGGCAAATCATCTCAACGGAATCTGAGATTTTTTCCGGATTCCACTGAACTTCCTGCATATTCATGCCACCGATTTCAGCTACAATTTCAAAGCCAAGACTCACATTGACGGGTACACGATTGGGAATTTTTCCATCATAAATATCTTGAAATACTTTTACTCTGTCATCCATTGTGTATCTCCTTCTTTCTCACGACATGTTTCACCTCAAGATCCATACCTCACTTAACAAACATCTTACATATTTTTACACCTTCAGCCGCATTCGTTGTAAAGGCATCCGCTCCGATTTGTTCGCAACTCTCTTTCGTTACAGGATTTCCTCCAATGACAATCTTCACACGATCACGAAGACCTGCTTCTTTTAACCCGTCGACAGTTTCTTTCATCGCTTCCAATGCGAGAGTCAGCACGCCGCTCATACCAACGATATCTGGGTTAACTTCTTTAACCTTCTGGACGAAGGCATCCACTGACTGATCAATCCCTATGTCACAAACTTCAAATCCTGCTGCTTCCGCCATGCTTCGGAAGATATTTTTTCCGATATCATGGAGGTCTCCATGAACTGTGCCCAACACAATTTTACCTATTTTCTCGCTGTTTGTAGAACCGATTACCGGCTTGAGTATATTGATGGACTCAGATAACAATTCTCCTGCAAAAATTAGATCACCAACGAAATAGTCTCCTTTTTCGAACAGATCTCCGACCAAAGACATCCCTTCCTGACATGCGGTAACAACATCATGTGCTTCTTGCCCTGTTGGATTACTCTGAACAAATCTCTCCAACATTTCCATTACTTTTTCTTCCTCTAGATTCCCTACTGCTTGAGTCAAGGTGTTAATATCCAACATATAAACTCCTCCTATTTTTTATATGCTTCAACCAAGGTTAGAGAAATAGTAATAATTTGTAATTTAAAATATGTAATTTATAATTTTTTATAATAAATTATATATTCATATTACTATGCTCCACCAGGGCTCGTCAATTCATTTTATATTTTTTTTATTTTTATTATATTTTACAAGGATAATCGTATATACTTTTTCTAGAAGAAATAATTTAACCATTTCTTCTTTATGTTATAATCTCCATGAGGTGAATGATATGCCCAAGTATACCAAGGGATACGAAATGAAGCATAAAATTATTAATGCTGCCAAGCAATTATTCTACGAAAAAGGACTATCCTCTACGAAAATAATTGATATCTGCAGGCTTGCGGGATTAAAAGATAGTAACTTCAAATATTACTATGAAAGCAAATTTGATCTTGCAAATGAAATTTCAGCCAGCTTGTTGATTAAGACATACCGTTTTATCGACTCAAACATGGACCGATCCGTAATATTGGACAGTTACCAGAAAAATTTAACGTCTGGAATGATGTATTATTCCATCATTTTAAGCGATGAAAAAAATATTTCCTATTATCATGAGATTTTAAAACAGAAATCTGTTTATAGTATTATGCATAAAAATGTTCGAAGGATATATAAACGTTTTGCTGTTGACTTGAATTTGGATATCAGTATTGATGATTTGAAATACATTTCCGCTGCGGATCTTGGCATCCGAAGAGAGCTGCTGCTTGAATACATCGATAAAGAATATGACATTACGCCATACGAATTGACTTCGAAAATCTATACCTTAACTGGACGGTTATTCAAAATCGACGAGAACCTAACTGCCGAATACATTAATAACGCCCTCAAATTCGTACACGCACATAATTTCTCGCATATAAAATTGCTTATTTAGTTTTTATTCAATTACATAAAACAAAAGGCGGTGCCGCAGAACTATTTAATAGTTTTGCGGCACCGCCTTTGTCATGATTCGCTGTTATGGTCTTCACCTACAGGAACTTAACCTCATTGGTTCCACTCAGCCACATTTCGCCGCAGCCAATCCGCCCATACATCAAATCCTTCCCCGGTGATGGCCGATACTTCAAAGATATCAATCGCCGGGTTTAATTTCTTAGCCCTTTGATAAACGGCTTCCAGATTGAAGTTAAAGTAAGGAAGAACATCCATTTTATTGATAATCAGGACATCGGCCACCTCAAACATTAACGGATACTTTAATGGTTTATCATCGCCCTCCGGTACGCTTAAAATCATCGCATTCTTGGAAGCACCGGTATCAAATTCCGCCGGGCAGACTAAATTACCGACATTTTCCAGGACCACCAAGTCAAGGTCTTCCGTGCCTAATTCATCGATTCCCTGTGCGGTCATACCGGCATCCAGATGACACATGCCGCCGGTATGGAGCTGAATACATCTGACTCCCGTAGTGGCAATGGTTTCTGCATCCACAGCCGAATCGATATCCGCTTCCATGATGCCGATACGCATCTCATCTTTTAGTCTTTCAATGGTACGCATGAGTGTCGTGGTTTTTCCGGCTCCGGGTGAAGACATCAGGTTTAAGAGAAATGTTCTTTCCCCACGCAGACGCTCTCTCAGACGGTTCGCTTCTTGATCGTTGTTCTCAAAGATACTTTGTTTAATTTCGATTATCTTAACTTCGTCCATGATTATTTCCTTTCCCAATAAAATATGCACCATAATTCACTTTCTTGTGGTCAGAAATAAGCATCATTCCGCCTAACTACTTTCATACAAACGTCAGCTTTGTAAATTGCGAACACGCAATCTTTGGGGTAAAAAGAGAGCACGCTCAGCGTGCGATTTCTAAAGAATCTTAATATCTTCGATGAAAAATTCGTTTCCGCTTACCAGTTCAAGCTCGTGAGAACCGCAATGATGACACGTCATATTGGCATAATTGCTGATATATTCCCGATTCGCCTGTCCACACGCAGTGCAACGAACAACAAGAGGAACCTTTATGATTTCCAATTGAGCCTCATCGGCAATCGTCCCCCTGGCAATGTATCGGAAACACTTTTCCATCATATCGTGGATGATATCTCGGATTTCCCCGATTTTCAGTCTGACCTGCACGACTTTTTTGGCCCCGGCCACGTCGGCGTGCTTCAGCACAATCTCCACAACACTTTCAGTTATTGCCATTTCATGCATACGGCGGCACCTCACAGACACGTTTTATTTTTTGGAAAGGTTACCTTCGGACTTACGATATTCCTGCATTGAAATGTAGGTATCAAAAATCGAATCCGGTATTATTTCGACTGATTCTTTCTTGACCAGCACTTTGGCCTGCACCGGACAGACAGAAACGCATTGACCGCAACTGACACAGCTTGAGTCAGTGACAGGTTTGTTTTCAGCATCCATCGTTATGGCGTGCATCGGACACCGAACCACACACTTGCCGCAGCTTATGCAAGCGTCTCGATTCTGCTCCAGGGTGTAGTTGCTGATTTTTTTGGTAGCACTGCCGCCGAAAACTTTGGCTGCCTGAAGAATACCGCAGCCGTCAACATGACAGGAGCAAATTATCTCGCTGTTCTTGGAATAGACACACTGTATAACCATGCCTTTTTCAGTACTTCGCTTCAGAATAGCCAACACGTCGTCTACGGTAATTTCCCGTGCGATACCATTTTCGAGATAAAACTCCGCCATTTCACCACAGGTGATGCAGGTCTCCATATCAAATCCCATATCCGGCGCACCAACCGTCTTATTGAGATGGCGGCAGGTACAGTTAGAGACACCAAAAACGCTATACTGTTTGACTTGCTTCACAATATCATCGTAAGGATAGACCTCGCTGCCCTTGACCACGTCCATATTGATCGGAACGGAACGGTAGAACGGAATGTTGACATCGTATACCTGCTGAAGCATCCCCTGTCCAAAATGACCGGCAAGCCCCATCGTCCATTCTTTCTCGTCCAGGTGGTTAAGATTGAACTCATAGACACCGTGAGCTACCGGAACAACATAGTACTCCGCTCTTCCGCCTCGGCGCACTCTATAGAGCAGTCCCCGATGGGACATATCTTCCAGAACTGAAGACGCCTTCTCAAGAGGTAAACCGGTTATTTCTGCGTACCGCTGAGCGGTGAAGTACGTATCCGTCTCCATCTCCAGCCAGTAGGCAACGTCCTCCGGGGTGAAAAAGCGTTTAAGCAAAACAAATTCAATACCGGATTCCGTCGGACAATAGCCGAAGCTTAATGCGTTCATCCTGTCGCGCAGGGTCACATAGTTCTCTTCAATTTCCGTTGGCGTGAGGTTTTCAACTTTCAGCATGTCAATCTCTCCTTTAATGGTTTTAATAATGGTTTTAATAAAATGTGTTAAGAATAGACTATGAGGACACTTTCAATATAGTGTTGTTGCTGAAACAGGTCAACAGACACCCCAATTCCAAAGTCTATCTTGTTGACTTTTTACTGAAAGATTCTATTTTCTTTTTTAATGGTAATTGCTAAAATAAACTTGGGCAGTATTGACACTTTTCTATCTGGGATCATCGATAGTACCAGTGGAGGTAACTGTATGTCTGTGGGTAAAGCGACCAAAGACTTGTATAAAAACACATTGCTCTCTTTGGCAAAAGCACGTCCTCTCAGTAAAATTACGCTAAAAGACATACTTGACTGCTCGCAAACAGCAAAGCAGACGTTTTACAACCATTTTGCCGACAAGTACGCTCTGATCAACTATGTTATGTATGATTTTGTCGAGGCAATCGAAGCAACTCATGCGATGCGTTGCTATCAGGGTATTCTCTCCGTTCTCAGTTTCACCAAGGAAAATAGTTATTTTTTTACGGCAATAGTTAAAAATGACCACCCATCAAATTTTCCGGAATTTTTCTATCGTTGGTGCATCAATTATTATGTAGCCGCTTTGCATAAGGAGTATGGACTCAAGGTTATCTCTCCGGACATAAAAATCGCCATCGACTTTTACTGTCACGGCGCTGTCGGCATTTATATTGATTGGATACAAAGCGGTATGGGGGAAGCAAAGGAGTTAATCGCCAAGGCTATCGTAACCTGCCGTCCCAAAGCCCTGGATTTTTACTTTCCTATTGAAAACTCACGCGGCGGTTCTTGCTGACAATGGGTATCGCGTTCATTGTATTTTTATAAAATTAAAAAGCCCGGAAAACCGGACTTTTAGTGTTATTATTTTATAATTTAGCAGCCATCATCTCGATAAATTCATTTACAAGTTTAGGATCAAATTGAATGCCTTTATTCTTTCGTATTTCAGTCATTGCGGCTTCTTTAGAGAACGCCTTTCGATAAGGACGATCGCTTGTCATCGCATCAAATGCGTCCACAATAGAGAGTATTCTGCATTGAATGGGTATTTCTTCCCCCTTCAAATTAAGCGGATATCCGTTGCCGTTCCACCACTCATGATGCTTCAATATCCAATCCGAAATATGAATAAGGTCGGCAGAAGCGACAGTAATCCGATAGCCTATTTCAGTATGTCCTTTCATAACATTCATTTCTTCCGTGGTAAGTTGATCAGGCTTAAATAAGATTCTGTCAGGGATACCGATTTTGCCGATATCATGAAAATGAGCAAAAAGCCTCATATCTTTACTTTCGGCTTCTGAAATGCCTATTTTTCCTGCCAATTCACAACATAATTCCTTCATCCTCTCGCCATGCCCCTCAGTAATAAAATCTCTTTCTTCTAGCATCTTCGTGAGGATGTTTAGATTTTTACTCTTTTCACTTTGCTTGTGATGAAGTTTTTCATGATACATCATATTATCAGCAGTCCTGAATAGCTCTTTTATTTCTGTTTGTCCGCTCTGCCCCAGTGCGTACCCGCATGACATACTCATAGGGACAACCCGCTCATCCTGATTTGTTTTCTCCAATTTCTCTGCAATCTTCTGAATTTTGGATGCTATATCTTCTTTTGTCGCATTTTGTATTATAACCGCAAACTCATCGCCACCAATGCGTGCAATGATATCCTCTTCAGAAAAGCATTGTCTTAGGATCATCGCACATTCTTTTAGGTAGTCATCACCAGCTGAATGCCCGAGCATATCGTTTATTAACTTTAACCCATCAATATCGCATACGACAATCCCCACATCCCTATTTTCTTCGTTCTGGATTCTCGTTAATTCACTTTCAAAAAAGTTCCTGTTATACATCCCGGTAGGCATGTCAACGATGCTCATGCGATAGATGTTCTTTTCGCTTTCCTTATATTTTTCAAGCGTCTCCGACAATTCTCCAGTTTTTATTTTTACTGCTCTTTTCAGCAACACATTCCACACGATCAACAATAAAAGAACAACTGCCACTGCGGAGAACAACATGAAGAACTTAAAGAAAACATCTGAACTGACCGGAGTCTTTCCTAACCATTTTTTATCGATGGCATTATATTCATTTTTAGAGATGCTTAAAAAACCACTGTCTATTGTGTTTAACAATTCGTGATTCCCTTTTAATACAGCCCTGTGTAATTCACCATAATATAATGAAGGTGCTTCTTTAAACCTATCCTGCATATCATTTTTATAAAGGAAAAACATAGCAGAGGGTCTATCCATCACGAAGGTAGTTATCTTCTGTGCTTTTGCAGCCTCAATGATGTCACGGTAATTTGTATATTCGATTAGTGTGTCTACACCTTTATCTACGAGAAAATCAACCGCATTATCTCCGGCCTTCACCCCAACATTAAATCCTTTTAACGATTCAGCATCGACTATTCCTGATATATTATTTTGGAAGAATATTGAGACCTCAATTTTAGTATATTGTTTGGTAAACGCAAAATATTTTGTTCGTTCTTTATTATAAAAAATGGTGTCGATGACATCGAACTCACCCTTTTTCATCTTCCTGAGTGCGCTTTCCCAATCCATACCATACAATTCAACGTGAATTCCGGTTTTTTTCTGCCAAAGCATCCACTGATCCACCAGGATCCCTTGCAGCTTTCCATTACTATCCTTATAGGAATAAGGAGGATAATCATCGTCCATAATGACCTTAATTATATCTTGAGAATCACCGTCAGTAGCATATGCCGGTGTATTTAGATACATGGCCATAATGATTATAATAAGACAACAACACAGCCATATCCGATGTACATAGGCTTTTTTCATATATCAACCGCCATTCTGCTGCTAAGATAGAAATTAATTATTATTAAATAAGATGTATTAACTTACCGCGATTTTTTGTAGGCAGCTTTCTTCTGATCAATAATTTCTTGTCCGCCTTTTCTCAAATAATCATTCAGCAATTCATCATAAGTATAATCAAAATCTTCTGATTGACAAATAATAAGCTTTGCAAGTCCATACAAGTACAGCTGGTCAAGGGACTCACGATATTTACCGGCTGCCTCTATGATTATATCAAATGCCGGATTCGAGTTGTAATCCCTAAACCCGTCTTGAACAGCTATTTTCATTTCTGTGACATTCCGCTCGCCATATTTTGGGTCTGCCGCTTCAATCTGCTTGTATATCAAATTGCCATTGATGTTATAAAAGCCATTCCACATGAGGCAGTAATCCGGACTATTATAACGGTCAATATCATTTGCGGCTTTTTGTTCAATGTTTACCGTCGGTATCCCATCCTTAAGCGTGTAATGCCTTCCAGGTTCTCCCCATTTCAGCAATTTAAGCCCTTCATTTGAAGACTGCCAATCCAAGAAGTCAATAGCTGCTTGAACTTGTTCGGGAGAGGACGTCTTGGGGATCATGACAAACCACCCTTGATGCGTATAAATCGATTTTAAATACTCACCATCTGCATTCATGAAACACTCCACCGGTTCCAGATCAGCGCCGGGAACTTTATCCTGCAGAGTGGCTAATGCATTGCCATAATTTGGGCTGTATAATGCTTGCGTATCAATGGTAAAAAAGCCTACGTTGCCATTTTTAATATCCTCGTAGAAATTCTCCTCATTGGTATAGGATGTTAATTTCTGGTCAATTAACCCTTCATGATACAATTTATTCAAATACCTTACCCCATCCTTAAACCCTGGTAAGGCAAGATAGGGAAGAGTTTGAATTTCTTCGTCAGATGCTTTGACAAACGACCAAAGTAAATGTTGTGCGCCAAAATGATTGTCCACATAATTTGTCATTCTCAAGCCAAAAGGGATTGTATTATTTCCTGGACCTCCCAGGTTGTTGTCTTTGAATGCCTTCATCACAGCATGCCATTGATCGATAGTTGTTGGCTTTTGCATTCCTACCTTTTTCAACCAGTCTGTTCGGATATACGATATATGTCTGTCAACGAGCGGACGATATGCGCCCGTGGCAAAATACTTTCCATTAATTAATAGGTCATCTTTATTTTTTTCCGTTAATTTTTTTAAATGTTTCGCATTATTCAAATAGTCCGTGATGTCGGTAAGATGTCCTTCACTTGCAAACTTCAAGTAAATATCCTTCGAATAAACAAATACAATATTCGGTGCTGTCCCTGATGCCATCATTTCAATCAGCTTATCCTCTTCCTCGGCTCGCGGAACAGCGACATAGTTGATAGTGACATTATTCGGTGTGCCCCATTCTTCTTGTATCAGGTTCGTCATATAATTGTTATCTGCTGTAACTGAGCTATTCGGGGCATTGTCCCGATCAAACACTTCTATTTTCAGAGTTACAGGCGCCTTTCTTTGTACCTGTGCTTGCATTATCTGTTTATTTTCATTTTTAGATAATAATAGGGAACCGATGACAATGGTAATAATAATTGCTGCTAATAAAAAAACGATTAATGAACGCCATCTTTTTCTCATTTTGTCTCCATAATCCCACCACAATCTTGGATATTACTTACAGCTCCCGCCAATTCCGCAAATAACTAAACAACTGCTTCCAATTACATGTCTCCATTAAAATATCGTATATAATCTCTTTTCGCTTTAGCATATCCTATCAGGTAATTTGTGTAAATTTTTTTGCTAGTCTACACATACTATTCATCAACATAAAAAATCAGGGAACAGACGTTTTAGTCTGTCCCCTTTAATCGGCTTGCGGAAAGTAAACCTTATGATGATCTCCAAAATCAACGTGTTAGAATATTTCTTTGCTGATTTTGTCTACCTCTTTACTAACAGCATCATATACTCCCGGGAAAGAACTAAAATTCAAGCCCTGGGTTAAATTAGGAATAAAGTATAATTTGCCACATTCCTTGCAAACCTTCTCAACTTCTCTTGCAACCAGTTCAGGTGTCCAACCCGGGAAATCAATGGGACCACTGTCCAGTTGTCCCATAAAGGAAATCCTGCCGCCGTATTGTTTGATCAACTCCGGGGTATTGTTGGTGGTCATAACGCCCTGCCAAATATCGATACCCATATCGATCATAAACGGAACAAGGCTCGCCGCATAAGAGTCGCTGTGATGGACAATCAATTCAACGCCATTTGCTTTATAGTAGCCATAGATCTTCTTGTAAGCAGGCAGGAGGAACTCTTCGAACATCTCTGGGGATATAAAAGTACTCTTTTGGCTGCCCCAGTCGTCATGATGGAAAAGACAATCCGGATGGATTTTTTCGATCATGACTTTTGCCCACTCCAGCTCATATTGGGTAAGTGCGTCAATAAACTCCCGCATCGCTTCCGGTTCCTCATACAAAGCCATTAAGGCATTTTCCACACCCATCAGGTGATGCGTCATTTCAAATATGCCGGGTATCTTTAACCCCGTTACATATTCTTCTCTACGGTCAACTGAATTCGCATGGGCAATTGCCGGGCCCCAGGCCTCATCGGAAGTCGGGACCACAGGAATTGTAAGGTATTTCTTCCATTCAGTGATATCCTTTATGACCGTATGTTCCGCATCATGCACAGGGAACATCCCAAGCTGGCCTTCCGGCCAGTTCCAGGTAATGCCCCATTGATCCTTCCATATCTTACCATAGTTGAATTCAACACCCATGGGAACTTCCATGATTAAATTCATAAACTCATATTGATTGACAAACCGGTCAGGATTTCCGCCTCGAATAGTTTCCAATAAATTTTGTCTCTTAGTGAGCATAGACTCGTCCCCCCTAATTTCTTTAATCAAGATTAAAACATAGATATCAATTATATTTGAAAATTTCTTTCATTCGTAATGGTTTCTCGATCATCATGAATGACGTTTTAGTTTTTAACTAATTCAACCGCTTTAACAGCAGCACTTCCGGCATCTGGAGCAAATCCGTCCGCACCGATTTCTGTGGCGAATTCCTGGGTCACCGGCGCTCCGCCCACGATGACTTTGAATCCGGGAAGTCCGCTGCCTTTAATGGTCTGTACAGCTTCCTTCAACGCAGGCATGGTGGTGGTCAGAAGACCGGAGCAAGCGACTAAGGTGACGTTTTGATTTTCTTTGATGGCTTCGATCCATCTGTCTGCCGGGACATCAACTCCGAGGTCAACCATGGTGAAGCCGGCGCTTTCGATCATCATGGAAACGAGGTTTTTACCGATATCGTGCAGGTCGCCTGCGACAGTGCCGATAATGCAGGTGCCTAAAGAGTTGGAGCTGTCTCCAGCCATTAACGGTTTTAAGACGTCAACGCCTTTAGCCATGGCTTTAGCAGCCATCAGCATTTCCGGAACAAAGATTTCGCCGGTGGAGAATTTGTCGCCGACAACGCTCATGGAATCAACCATGCCCTGAAGAATGTCTTTGGCTGCACTGCCTTCGTCTAATGCTTCCTGTACCAGACCCGGTACCAGTTTCGTTTTCCCTGCTTCTACCATTGCTTTGACTTCATCGATTTTTGCCATTTTTAAAAGTCCCCCTTAAATATATTTATTTATTTTGAGTTGGAATGCCCATTTTCATACAACATTATTTCTTCTGCCCGAATTTGGATTCTCTGAAGGCACCGATGTATTCCATGCAGTATTCGTCCTGACCCATCAGCGCTTCTGTGGCAAAGATCATCCCTAAGAGGTCCTGATTGGTCGGGTCGATGATACCGCTGTCCATACCGGCATTCATGGCCAGTACGAGGAAAGCCTGATTGACGAGCTTCCGTGCGGGCAGATTGAAGGAGACGTTGCTGCAGCCGCCGGTAATATGAATGGCCGGGTATTGTCGTTTGATTTCTTTCATGACGTCGACGATCATATTGATGCCGTCTTCGGATGTGCAAAGCATTTCAACCAGCGGGTCGATGTGGAGACGCGAAGGGGCAATGCCGAATTCTTTCGCCCGTTTCATGATGTTGGTGAAGACTTCGAGACGTTTTTCCGCCGTCTTGGAGATGCCGCTGTCATCATTGAGCAGCGCGACGCATTCCCATTTGGTATCCGCGATGATCGGGAAAATAACGTCGATCTTGTTGCCTTCGCCGGATACGGAGTTAATCAGCCCCGGGCGTTTGCAGAACGGAATGGCAGCAACGATGGCCTGTTCATTGGGGCTATCGATGCAAATTGGGGTATCGGTCACTTCCTGAACCAGGTCGATGAGCCATTTCAGGGTCTCAACTTCGAGGCTGACATCGGTGGATGCGCAGACGTCGATGAAATTAGCTCCGGCATCGGTCTGGATTTTGGCCAGGTTGCGGATGAAATCTGCATTCTTTTCCGCGATGGCTTTGGCGACGGATGGAATCGCGCCGTTGATTTTTTCGCCAATGATGATCATGTACAAACTCCTTACTTTTTTTTATTTTACATATAGCACTCAAATTAAATAATATTCTTGAGCGATTATATTTTAAGCTTTCTATTTTCAATTATCTATTATCTTTGTTAATCGAATCATCAACCACAAGGTTGATAATTCATACTACAAACAAGATTGTAGGGTTTACTAATTGATAATTTAAACAATAGAAACTAAAATAATAAGATAACATATAATCGGAGGCATAATATGAATATTTTACAAATGAAGCAATTTAAAGTGATTGCTGAATATGAGAACATCACAAAAGCTGCTGAAATACTATTTATTTCTGCCTCTGCGCTTCATAAAGTTTTGCACTCCATTGAAGAAGAACTTGGCTGTGAACTGTTTGATAGAATAGGTAGAAATATTAAACTCAATGGTCATGGAAGGAAACTTTTATATTTTATCAATAATATTATTGATAATTACGAGCAAATTTATCAGTATTTTGATACATTTGAAAAGCCTCCCAAAACTTTAAAATGCATTATCAGCGCTACCTTTTTGAATATACTCATGTTTCGTTACTACCAGAAGTACCCGAATGCCCCTATTGCGGCAGAGATTTTATCATTTAAAAAAGCGCTTGAATTATTGCTTAATGCCAAAGCGGATATCATTTTTACCGATAATTTCAGTCTTGAAGAGGCAAACAGTAGTTTATTAAAAGAGGAAAACCAAAATATTTCGAAATTCTATTTACTAAAGAATGACCTGTATCTAATTGCGCCACCTGACAGTAAATATAAATATCTAAGTGAGATAAATCTTCAAGATTTAGAAAACGATAGATTTATTAGGGTTAATCCCTCTGATCTCAATGCGATTAATTTCAACCAATATATTGACTATATCTGCGCGCGAGAGAATGTGAGGCTAAACTATGTACATCAGTATGATTACGATCACTTTTCAAGAATTGTCAATAACACATCGTTTTTGTTCTTATCCGAATCGTTTCATGCCGCATACTACACAGAAACTCGGCTGGCCAGAAAAATCGTTAAGATTATAACAAAAAGCCAGCCGCAGGAAATATACTTGTGTTATAGAAATGACGATCCGCGTATTTTGCACTTTGTAGAATTTTTAAAGAAAGAATTTTTTTTACTATTTTACCATGCAACAAAAAAATAGTATCGACAGCGTGATGGCAGCAGGGACCCGAATAAAACTAACTCATAGAGCAGATATATGGGTCGGGCCTTGGTGACAAATGGCGTCGATTTCTATATAAGCGGGGAAATTTTTGTTTGCCCACGCATGAAATTCTTTATCTTCCGTCCATGGATAGGTAAAATGGTAATAGACTTGCGGTTAACCGTTTTCTGTATGATCATCATATAGGTATATAATCCAAGTTTTCTGATGTCAAAGGTTGTCCGGCCACAAACAAGGCATCATATACAGCGACAGCATCCTGTGCGCTTCCCGCAACTTCATAAGACAGAGACCCCCCCGCTTTTAAGGGCGGTATTGTCTGTTTGTCCAGAAGAAATATCAAAGCCCGGCTCTTTATCTCGCTTCTGCGTTAGCACAATATAACATATGGGAGAGAAAACTATGTTAGAAAAGTTATTGGAACGGGTTAAAGAAACCCGTATATTTCAATTCGGATTGACAAAACCATCCGAAATATCTTACCTGCAGGAAATAAGGGATATATGCCAGGGAAATTCATGCAGGCAATACGAGACAACATGGGCATGTCCTCCGGCCGTTGGAACGATAGAAGAGTGCAGGAATCGATGTATGCAGTATAATACCATGCTTGTATTTACGGGTAAATTCATGCTAAAAAATTCTTTTGATTATAAAGGTATGATACGTGGCATGATGGATTTCAAACAGATTGCCCGAGAATTGGAATCAGCAGTGAAGCCCTTCCTGAAAGACTATCTCATATTGTCAAATGAAGGCTGCGGCATATGTAAAACCTGTACCTACCCCCACGCATCTTGCCGTTTCCCGGAACAGTTGCATCACTCCATTGAAGGCTATGGGATTATCGTCAGTGACTTGGCAAAACAAACAGGCATTAACTACAACAACGGAGAAAACTCAGTCACCTATTTTGGTGCTCTTTTATTCAATGACACAGACATATTGGTCTGTGATGAAAATTTTCCGCTATGAAATGTGTAACTAAAAAAATGAAGACTAGTGCTCTTTCTTTACATTTATCAACTTTCAGAGCAAATTCATCAACTGTAAAATATTGAAAACCATAATCCTCCAATAATCAAGAATAATTGAAACGACACTGTTGCCTACAATTCAAATTAATTTTCTATATAAAAAGGAAGCAATTACTTTCCAATCGGAAATTAATTGCTTCCAGCCACCCGCATGAATAACGGGTTTCAGACGAATTATGGTGGAGATGAAGAGGATCGAACTCTCGACCTTACGGATGCGAACCGTACGCTCTCCCAGCTGAGCTACATCCCCACGGATAAAAATGATAAGCATTCTCATGCCACATCATTGATCTACACAACTATTATTATACTGAATTATTGTCTTTTGTGCTACAGTTAAATGATTAAATTTCCGGATTATTTACATGAAGCTAATCCACTATGTACAATAATAACAGAACGTGAACTCTAAATCACGATTCACGGATGCTATACAGAATGAAGTGATGATGCTTGCTTAAAAAGCTAAAAAAAGTCTACCCCGCCTTAACCCAGCGCAATTATCGGCTGTACTGGATAGGGCAATGCCTGTCTTTGATTGGAACCTGGATGCAGGTGACTGCCCAACAATGGCTGGTCTATACTTTAACCAAATCCGCCTTGCTGTTAGGACTGCTTGGCATTGCGCAATTTGGGCCAATTATGTGTTTTTCTTTATTTGCAGGGGTCATTATTGATCGGTATCCTAAGAAAAATCTGCTTATTTTTACGCAAATAGGGTTTATGCTCCAGTCCTTACTGCTTGCGCTCATTGTTTGGTCAGGCCATGCCTCCTATTGGCCTATTTTTATCCTTGCTCTTATATCAGGCTTTCTTAATACATTGGATCATCCCACGCGCCAATCGTTTGTCCCCGAATTAGTTGAATCTAATGATCTCCGCAGTGCCATTGGCTTAAATTCAGCAGTCTTTAATCTGGCTAGAATGATTGGTCCGGCTTTAGCCACGTTGTTCATGGTCCGTTATGGTGCCGGACTTGTGTTTTTCCTGAATGCCCTTAGTTTTATTCCAGTCATTGGCTGTCTCTATTTTATCCGGGTACAGCGACGTGACATAATACAAGCTTCGAATAAGATCCACCAAGAAGTCATCGAAGGGTTAAAGTACATCAAACAGTCACCGGTTATCTTTAGTTCGATATTATGCCTATTGGTTGTTGGGACGTTTATCATGAATTTTAATGTGACGATCCCCATCTACGCTGCGGAGGTTCTCAAGCAAGATGTCAGCGGCTATGGCTTACTGCTTACAGCCTTTGGTGGCGGTTCATTGGTTAGCGCCCTCGTTGTGGCATCCATAGCCAAGAGCAAACCGAAACAACGGCTTCTATTCGCCAGTGCGTTGATCGTCTCTCTATTTTTAATGCTTCTTCAGCCTCTGCAATTCTTTTCCTTAGCCGTCATCGTCATGGCCCTTCTTGGTTTTTTCACCATATTGTTTATGACAACGGTCAACACGACAGTTCAGCTCAATACGACGGATGCCTTACGGGGAAGAGTCGCCAGTGTTTATTCGTTTGCTTTTCTGGGTACCTCACCGATTGGGAATTTATTTGCTGGCAGTATCATGGAAAAACTCGGAGCCGGCATGGGAATATTCGTCTGCGGAGCCATATCGGCGTGCTTGATCTTACTTATTTTTATACGTATCGCGATCAAAAAGCACCAAAACACCGGCAATGGATAATACCATCCTGAGTGAATTTAAGCTATATGAGCGATACATTCTCTATGTTATAATAAATTTTTTTGAGTTATAATAAATTGGATTTGCCAAATCGGTACGCAATGATAAAATAGTAATGTTAAACGATTCATTAAACAAATTCATCGCTATGGATAAAATCATTTATTGAGAATAATAAAAATTGGAGCTAAAGAAAATGTTTGATAGTCTGATTGTCGGTTGTGGTATGGCCGGCGCTGTTGTTGCCCGAGAATTAGCAGAAAGAGCCAATAAAAAAGTCCTCGTCCTTGAAATGCGCAATCATATCGCCGGGAATGCCTTTGACCTCCTGGATAAAGACGGTATTTTCATTCATCAATATGGCCCGCACATTTTTCATACGAATCATCAGCGTGTTTTTGATTACCTTACCCGCTTTACCGCCTGGCGAGATTATCAACATGAGGTGGTCGCTGCTATTTATGGATCGCTGATGCCTGTTCCGTTTAATCTGAATTCACTTTATTTAGCCTACGATGGGGACAAGGCCGCTCGGGTCGAGCAAAAGCTGATTGCCGCCTTTGGCATGGGAACGAAGATTCCGATCTTGGAGCTTCGCCGCCAGACAGATCCTGAGCTTGAAGAACTGGCCGACTATATTTATCGCAATATCTTCTTATATTATACCCAGAAGCAGTGGGGACTCGCGCCGGAAGAGATCGACCCCTCGGTGACGGAACGTGTACCTGTCTTTATTTCGTATGATAACCGTTACTTTCAGGATACGCATCAGGGTATTCCAGCCGAAGGGTATACTGCCCTCTTCAGGAATATGCTCGATCACCCCAACATTGAATTACGCTTAGATACGGATGCACGTCAGGTGCTTCGTCTCGAATCAGGACAAGTCTTTTTCGAAGGAAGACCTTTTCAAGGTACGATCGTTTATTCAGGATCCATCGATGAACTCTATGACTGCCGCTTTGGACGGCTGCCTTACCGGACATTGGATTTCGTCTTTGAGACCCCTGCTTTAACCTGGTTCCAGCCGAAGGGCACCGTGAATTATACAGTTGACCAGGACTTCACCCGGATTACGGAGTTCAAGCATTTGACCGGCCAGGAAAAGGAAGGGATAACAACCATCGTCAAGGAATATCCCCGGTCCTATACAGGCACTGAATCGGAAACGCCTTACTACCCCATTGAAAACCCCGAAAATCGCGCGCTGTATAACCGCTACAAGTCATTGACGGAAGAAATTCCGCAATTATACTTATTGGGCCGACTTGCTGAATATCAGTATTACAACATGGACGTCATTGCTAAAAAAGCCCTTGAACTTGCTGATACGCTGGTAAGTCATGCGCAGAACGGGAGTCAAGAATGATGAAGCAACAGAAAAAACTAATCACCTTTGCTATCCCCTGTTACAATTCCGCTGCCTATATGGACCGCTGTATTGATGGCCTTGTTACACTCGGGAACGATGTCGAGGTCATTATCGTCAATGACGGCTCGTCTGACGATACCGCGAAAATTGCTGATCGCTATGCGGCGCAGTATCCGGATATCGTCCGGGCTGTCCATCAGGAAAACGGCGGTCACGGCGAATCCGTCAACAGCGGCCTAAAAAATGCAACTGGTACCTATTTTAAAGTGGTGGATTCCGATGATTGGATCGATAGCCAAGCCATTATTGATGTTCTGGATACGTTAAAAGATCTCATCAGTCAAAATGTTGCTCTGGATTTGATGATATGCAATTATATTTATGAAAAAGTTCATGAGGGCACACGTAATGTCATCAATTACAATAATATTTTCCCAAGCAATGAGATTTTCGGCTGGGACAATATGAAACGTTTTCCGCCATGGAAATTTTTACTCATGCACTCCCTGATATACCGTACGGAACTGTTGCGCGAGTGCGGTCTACAGCTGCCGAAACATACCTTTTATGTGGACAATATCTTCGCCTACCAGCCGCTGCCTTACGTACAGACGATCTATTATCTGGATGTGGATCTCTATCACTACTACATTGGCCGCCAGGATCAATCTGTCAATGAAAGCGTTATGATTAAACGGATTGACCAGCAACTCCGGGTTACGCGCATCATGTTGGAATGCCACACGCTGCCGGGCACGATTCCCAGCAGGAAACTTGCCAGCTATATGTACAGTTATTTAGCGATCATGCTGACGATCTGCACGGTATTCTTGCGGTTGTCAGGCACTAAAGAAGATTTAGCCAAAGAAAAAGCACTTTTTAAATACGTGTCAAACTGTAATAATAACCTATTCCGCCATCCATCGACGCGTTTCTTCCGACTCGTGGGAGCCCTTCCGCGTAGGTCCAGTAACAGAATAACAGTGAGCCTCTATAAAATCGCACGCAGAGTGTATAAATTCAACTAAGGTCAAAGGGGACCCGGGGAGACAAAAGGGACGTAGACTTTGTCCCCTGAAGGAGACAAAGTCTACGTCCCTTTTGTCTCCCCCCTCGTCACTCTGTCCCCTTGTGGACTTAGTCTACTGAGTTTACTGACCCGATGCGTTTACTGATGTATTCTTTCAATTGCGATACGATCTCGTTGTCGACACCAAAAGGGATATCTTCGATCAGGCGGACGGGCATGATCCCCATCAGGGCGTTTGTCAGAAATACCGCTCGAACCTGATAAATATCCTGCGGAGATATCTGATCTTCGATGAAGGGAATATGACGTACCATCGCCGCTTCTTTAATGAGCTGCCGCCGTGTACCAGCCAGACAGCCGCTTGCCAGAGTTGGTGTATATACGCCTCTGTCGCCGATAAAAAAGATATTACTGCGGGTTCCCTCCATAATATGGCCTTGACTGTTAAGCCAAATCCCTTCAAATGCCCCATTCTCCTGAACCTTTCTTAGTGCCGTTTCCGTGTCCAGGTAATCTCGTGACTTAATATCATTAAGTAATACCGGATCGGATCTTCTTTCAGAAATGTACACGACGTTGACACCCAGAGCGTAGTGTTCTTCGGTATACGGAATAGGCCGGGTACGCATGCTCCATATTACCGAATTTTTATTAACAACCCTGGCTTCAACCCGTAACGCAAAAGGTACTTCCTCCGGAACATCGGTTTCCTGAAGATATTTTTTTATTGTAGTGAGCCAGGCGGGGAAAGGAGGCATTTCTATGCCCAGAATATCTCCGCCCTTTTTCATTCGGATCCAGTGCAGATGCGGAACTTCTATCCCATTTTCACTTACCTTCATTGTCTCAAATACTCCGACACCCGCTGCTTGCTCTGTCACCGTATTTGGCTGCTGTTTATCTTTATTCAGTATGTCTGTTTTGCTTTCTTCGGTCAGTTCCGTCTCACGTGTATCATTAATGGTATCTAACATTTATCTTACTTCTTCCTCATCAAGCTTTACTCCCAAGACCTCCAACAACCGACCTGCTTTATGGATGGTCTCTTCATATTCCTTCACCGGCTTGGAATCCGCAACGATACCCCCGCCTGCGTGAATGGCTGCTGTCTGATCCTTAAGCAGCACTGTTCGAATTACGATATTCAGGTCCCACGCCCCATCAAATCCGATATAGCCGATGCTGCCGGTATAGACTCCGCGATGATAGGGTTCAAGTTCAGCAATGATCTCCATCGCGCGAATTTTTGGCGCGCCGGTAATCGATCCACCGGGGAATATTGCTTTTAACAGCTCTCCCGGCGTAAGCCTTTTTTTCAGTTTACCTTCTACTGTGGCGACTAAGTGCCAGACGGTAGGGTACTTCTCCAAAGCAAACAGCTCCGTTGTGATCACGGATCCAAACTCACAGATTCTTCCCAGGTCATTGCGTTCCAAGTCGATGATCATGGTTAGTTCTGCCCTGTCTTTATCACTATTGAAAAGTTTTGCCGCTAATCTTTCATCTTCTTCCGGTGTTTTGCCCCTCGGACGAGTTCCTTTGATCGGGCGCGTTTCGATGCGGCCATCCGGCGTTACCTGAATAAAACGTTCCGGTGAACAGGATAGGATCTGAAAATCCTTATACGGAAGAAATGCCGCAAAGGGCGCCGAATTATGATGATGGAGCAGCGTATACAGTTCCCAGGGATCACCCGCATACGGGACGTTAAATTGCTGCGTCAGATTGGCTTGATAAATATCCCCTGCATAGATGTAATCGATGACACCCTGGAGATCCTCATAATACTGCTCTCGGGTCACCGCTTTCTTCACGCCAGAAAAAGAAATTGTAGGAATTAAATCATTTGAGGCAGTTTCTGCTGAAGTAACTTCATGTACGGTTTTTTCAAACAAACCTTTCTCTTTGGATACACGCGTTTGGGGAATTTCCTCCCTTGCGATTCCATCGACATAGGCTCTGAGTTTTTCCTCCAGCTGATCCAGTCTTTTCTGGGCCAATGTCGGATCACATTCGCCGTCTGCATCAATACCGCAGGCAGTGAGATAATACCGGCCGGCGGCATGATCGAAGACAACGATGCCGTCATACCAGGCCAAACGCCATAGCGGTATCCCCGGGTCCTCTCGCTCGATTTTAGGAAGATTTTCAATCTCATCTTTTAAATCATAGCTAAAATAACCAACAGCACCGCCCGCAAAAGGAAATGGCGCAGGTGCCGCCAATTTGTATTTTAAAATGTAATCATCCAGTATGGAAAAGCAATCTTTTCCGGCAGGATAGGTCACGGTTGCTTCCATATTTCCGTCTATCGTCCGTTGATAGAAATCACCGTATGCACTGATTTTTAAAAATGGCGCTGCCCCAAAGAAAGAGTATTTCCCCAGCTCCATATACCCTTCGCCGCTGTCCAGAAAAAACGTATCCCGATCAGTTCTGAACGCCTGCAGAAGGTTAATCGGCGCTAGGCCTGTCTTACCAAAGACTGAATCGATACACTCAAAACTCCGAACTTTCCAGATATCTTCAGCCGATGCCTGTACGGTTCTCGGTATATCTTCAGTACTTTCTCCGAATCTTGCGACGGTATCGTTTCCGGAAAAATTTACAGACTGCATTTGGGAGCTGCTGTGATTTTCCTTATGCCTGCCCGCATATTCGGGACGGTTTACGCTCAGCCATTGACGGGCTGCATCAACTGCATTTTTCAGGAGCTGTAAGCCCCCTTCTGTCAGTATAGCCTCCGGATGAAACTGGACCCCTTCGATGGGCAGCTGTTTATGCCGAATACCCATCACCTGTCCGTCGCTGGTTTCAGCCGTAATCATCATGTCCGAGGGTATGCTGCTTTTCCTCAATGCAAGGGAATGGTATCGCGTCACCTTTAACGGATTAGGCAAACCCTGAAAAACCCCCTGACCATCATGGTCAATAGCGGATATCTTTCCATGAAGCGGTGTCTTGGCACGAACAACTTCCGCTCCAAAAACCTGGCCGATAGCCTGATGCCCCAAACAAATTCCCAAAATCGGAAGTTTTCCTTGAAAATAAGCGATCACTTCCAGAGACAGCGCTGCTTCATTCGGTGAGCAGGGTCCGGGCGAAATAACAATCAGCTCAGGCTGAAGTGCTTCGATCTGGTCAAGACTGCAGGCATCCGGACGCCGAACAATCACATCCTCCCCCAGTTCGCCAAAGTATTGATACAGATTATAGGTGAAGGAATCATAATTATCTAAAATAAATATCATAGCAAAATCTTACTGCTCTCCTTAGGGCATACAGCCAAAAATTCATTCCAATGACTATTTGCATAAAATTTTAATATATTTTCGTAGTAACATTAAACTATTATACAAAAATAACGCTGTTAGTAAAGATAATATAACATAGAATATGGTCGTATACAAAAGTATTTATAATAAGCAAGTGACGTACAGACCTACCCCATGAAATGTCTTTTCACTTAAAGAGCGTTATACTAGAGCCCAGAGTTTTTTTGCGGCTGCTTTATCATACGACCGTTTTGAAGAAGCTTTACTCTCTTATTTTTATACAGATATCCGATATACAGGACAATAAGCACGATGATAAACAAGGAAGAAAACAGGTACATGTTGAAGAAGCCATAATGGGAGGAAAAGATGCCGAGCATCGGCGCCCCGACAGCATACCCCAAATCCATTGACGATAGAAACGTTCCGTTTGCGCTTCCTTTACGAGACGGGTCCGGCGTTGAGACTGCCCAGGCCTGAAGCGAAGGATGAATGGCCCCATATCCAAATCCATAGAGAATCGAGGACACAACCAATGGCAGCGTCGTTCTGGCAAAAGCGAGATTGATGAACGCTGCGATCATACAGGCAGCACCCACCAAAATAATTTCTCTATGGCCTCTCTTATCATAGATCTTGCCCAGAAATGGGCGGGTAATCATACTGATCAGACTGAACCCGATAAAATAAATCCAGATATGCTCGTAATGAATCACCCGTGCATACAAGGCCATCATCGATACCATGCCGGCGGCTGGCAAAATCATCAAGAATTCGAGAAAGGATGGAAAAACGGCACTTCGTTCAATGATATGCGCTAATTTCAGCGTCCGATCATCGGAGCGTTGGGTTAAAGTTATTGCCGCCATAGGAAGTATAATCATCCCGCTGGCTGTCACCAGCGAAACCGACGTCATGATGACGGCTGAAAAGCCGTATATTTCCATCAATACCAGTGCAACAATCGGGCTGAAGGCGATAGAAATAATGGTTGTCAGCGAAAAATAGCCCATTCCGCGTCCAATATAGTTTTTTGGGATAATTTTGGACACAGCCGTTGTAATTGCTGCTGATGCCAGTCCCCAACCAATACCCTGCAGCATACGAAAGAGGATGATCCCCTTAGGAGGTAAAAACATAAAAAGGAATGTTGTCACAAACATCACCAAAAGTCCGGTAACGGCGATCGGTTTTTCTCCTAAAACATCACTGATGTTCCCCCCGAACATCCTAAAGATCAGTGACGTTACAGAAAAACACCCAATGGTCAGGCTAGCTTCCAAGCTGCTGCCACCAATTAACGTGGTATGGAGTTGAATAACGGGCGACAATAGATAGAATCCAAAATACAAAAATAAATTGGCCAGTAATAAGAGTATGTAACCTTTGGTCCATAATCTGTTTGATTCCGTCATTATCTGATATGCCTCCAATAGTTGCTCTCAGATCTATTATACTACAGCTGATCAGACCGCTCGTAAATAATTGCACGATGTTTACAACAAATATTGAATATATACATAATTTTACTTTTAATTGACATTCCGCTGCTCTCGTCCAATAATTAAATTGTACTACTGTCAAACGCTGTGAATTTCTGCAAGTAAATCGGACAGAAGGAGAAGCACCATGGATTGTGTTCAATTAGGGAAATGCCCGTTTTATAATGACAAAATACCAATGGACAATGGGATCGGAGCAGTATTCAAAAAGAAATATTGCAAGGGGAATCAAGGCCTTTGTGCGAGATATCAGGTATTGACTGCCGTCGGTCAGTCTTATGTTCCGGATAGCTTTTACCCTAATATGGTGGATATAGCCAAGAAAATCATTGAGGACGTTCGATCATAACTACTTTCTTTGCCAGGAGGAGTCCATGGATGTTTTTATTGCCAGACAGCCTAGGAATCGATACCAGCATGTGTATGTGGTCTGGACATGCATTTGCTTCGATTATTTCTACCTTCTTAAATTCACATAGCTTCCTGATGATCTTTCCTATGTCCGCTTTGATTTTCCCATAAATCAACTGTCGTCTGTACTTTGGTGCGAACACGATATGATATTTACAATTCCACTGCGTGTGTGATAAACTTTCCGTATCCATATGGATTACTACCTCCTATTTTTGTGCGGCTGCCAAACCTGCACTAACATATCAAAATTGGAGGTAGTCTTTCAACGCATAACTAAAGCTTTTTGGAACCACCTGCATAGCAGGTGGTTTTCGTTAGACAAAAACGGAGGTGCAGTATGATGTAACTGCACCTCCGCGTTATTTTTAGGATTAGCTTAGAACATGAACAGCGCCTGACCTGCCATATTGGCCAGGATCGACAACGGCTCGGCGTAAACACCAAGGACCACAGTCAGAATCAGGACCAACAGGAGGGCCACATTCGTTCCAAAGGGAACCTTGATTGGTGTATGGCACACAGGGTCATGCATATACATGGCCTTGACAACCAACAAATAGTAGTATGCAGAAACCATGCTCATGACCAGACCGATGATGACCAGCCAGAGAAACCCTTGGGTGACGATGGAAGAGAACAGATAGAATTTGCCCACAAAACCGGCAAGCGGCGGAATTCCTGCCATTGACAGCAGGCATATGGTGAGTACCGCGGCCATGAACGGCGAGCGTTGGGCTAAGCCGGCATAATCTTTAATTTCATCGCTATCCGTATTCTGAGAGAACGTGATAACGACAGCAAACGCACCTATGGTCGCAAACACATAGACCATGGAATAGAACGCAACCGCTTTAACACCGGCAGAACTGACCGCAATGATCCCGGTAATGATATACCCGGCTTGGGCGATACTGGAGTACGCCAGCATGCGTTTGATATTTTTCTGCGGTATCGCAGCGATGTTCCCGATGACCATGGTGACCGCTGCCAAGATAGCTAAGATAAATGTCCACTGCGCACTGTAGGCAGGTAGTGCTTCAATCAGAATACGCGCGACCACTGCGAAGGAAGCCGCCTTGGAACCGGTAGCCAGAAAAGCAGTGACCGGTGTCGGCGCACCTTCATAGACATCCGGCGCCCACATGTGAAATGGTACCAGGGAGATTTTAAAGCTGAGTCCGGATAAGAGGAAGATGATCCCCACAAGAATCGCCGGCGATAAACCATCCATCAGCATAATGTTTGCCGCAATGTCCCGGATGACAAAGGTTCCGGTCATGCCAAATACCAAGCTGATACCATAGAGCAGGATACCCGAAGAAACGGCTCCGAGCACCAGGTATTTGATTCCGGCTTCGGATGATTTCAGATCGGTTTTATATCCGGCCAGAATATAGAAGGAAATCGTCATGGTTTCCAGAGCGACATACAACGTCAGAAGATCACCGGCCGAAGCCATGACCATCATACCCAGAGCTGCGAAAAGGGTGATGATATAAAATTCATAGTTGCCGCACATTTTCCGGACATAGACAGTGGAAGTCAGGATAACCAGAATAGCGGCGATGAGGAACAGCTGTTTAAAGAATACCGCAAAGTCGTCGACAATAAACATGCCTTCGAGCAAGCTCGCGTTTATTCCGTAGGAGAAGAAGCTGTAAACCAGGATGCCGATCAGTCCCAGAGCGATAACATAACCAAGGACATGACGTTTGTCTTTTGCTATGAATAAACCAAGCGCCAAAACGATTAGCCCCAGGAGAGCGGTAGCAATTTCAATGGTAAATAAGGAGTAATCAATATTCATGACAGTATTCATTACAGGTTACCTCCTATCATGGAGCTAGCCTCGGCCAGTCTGTCCGCAATCGGTTGGATCCCCGAGTTGACCATATCCATCAATAACGATGGGAACAAACCAAAGAGGACCGCAGCGGCAACCAGGACGACCACAGGGATCATATAAGTCCCTTTAATATCCGACTTTCCGTCCCATACAGCCTTACGGGGTCCAAACAAGACATTGGCTGCCATGCGAAGAACGTAGACGGCACCGAGGATAATTCCCGTCAGCGCAAGGATCGCAGGAATCAGAATGGTGGGGTTGTTAAAGGCACCGATAAATACAGTAAATTCAGGAATAAAGGTGATCAAACCCGGAAGTCCGGCTGATGCCATGGTAGCCACCAGGAAGATACCGGCCAGGCGGGGCATCTGATGCGCAATACCGCCAAGATCCGGAATGTAGCGAGTCTTGGTCTCCCCGTAGATGTATCCGACGATGGAGAAGAAGAGGGCCGCCATGACACCATGCGCAAACATATTGGCAACCGCGCCGTTTAGACCGATCACGTTCAACGAGGCGATACCGATCAGCACAAAGCCCATATGGCTGACGCTGGAGTATCCGACAACATATTTCATATCTTTCTGCGCCAAGCTGATAAATGCGGCATAAAGTACGTTGCATACCGCAAGTACAGCGATCACCGGCGCCCAGAACTTAGCTCCCATCGGGAAAAGAAAGATACCGATCCGGACAAGACCGTAACCGCCGATTTTTTTCAGGACACCGGCATGGATCATAGAAACTGCAGTCGGCGCGCCGGCATAGCCGTCCGGCGACCAGGAGTGAAACGGAAACATCGATATCAACGATGTGAAACCAATGGCCATGAGACCAAACAAAGCAATTTGCAAATTGGGCGGGAAATTCAGCGTCGCCAGCTTCTCGATATCGAAGGTGTACGCGCCGAGCATATTGCCGGCCAGCATATACATCCAAATAAGTCCCGCAAGCAGGAATGCACTTCCGATCAGAAGATAGATCGTCAGTTTCATACCGGCATATTCTTTGGTGACGTTCTTGTCCTTACTGCCGCTTCCCCAAATAATCACCATGATGTAAATGGGGATGACCACGACTTCATAGAACAAGAAGAAAATAAACAAGTCTCTGGCAACAAAGGTTCCCATTACACCGGCGATCAGAATAAGCAGCAGAATATAGAATTCCTTTGCTCTCTTTTCCTCGCTCCAGGAACGGGAGAACACTGCCGAAAAACCAATCATATTGGTTAAAAGCATGAGCGGCAGGCTCAAACCGTCGACTCCGAGTGAGTAGACGACACCGAGATCGGTAATAAAAGGAATGTCTTCCTTGAAGGCAAACCCGCCAACAGCTAAGTTTTGCGTGTAGTAAACATAATACACGAAGACGGACAAAGCCAGGGAGATAAATGTCGTAATACCGGCAATGGCTTTGATTGTGCCCGACTTTTCCTTCGGGATAAAGACGCTGATCAGCGCACCAATGATCGGTGCCAGTAAAATCGTTGTCAAGATTGGAAAGTTCATTACTTGACACCTCCCAACAGTCCAATATTGAGTTGACTGAAATCAGTCGTTGTTAAGATCATGATCAAGACGATGACACCGACAAAGAAAACCATCGCATAGTGCTGCAGGTTTCCTGTGTTCAGGCGGCGGGCGGCGTCACCGGCACCCCGGGTCAGGCTAGCCAAACCATCAACAATGCCATCGACAATATACATATCAATCCACCAAAGAATTCGACCGAAGGCATCGATGATATGGCGGATGACCCACAGGTAGAATTCATCGATAAAATATTTGTTGTAGGAAAGCTTATAAAGGAACGGGATCTTTTTAGCCACAGTTTCAGCTGAAAATGCCTTTTTATGATAAAACATATAGGCTGTCCCCATACCGATCAGCGCCAGTACCGTCGAAAGAATGATCAGGAACCAATTCGCTTCGACCTCATGGAAGTGGCCCAGACGGACAAAATATCCGAACGCCTGCCCTTCGCCAAGTCCCGGCCAGCCAACCCAGCCGCCGATAAACGAAAGCACGGCAAGGATCAGAAGCGGGATGGTCATGGTCTTGGGCGCTTCATGGGGATGGGCGTCATGACTTCTCAGTTCGCCATGGAAGCAGATAAAGAACATCCTGAACATGTAGAAGGCGGTAAGCAGTGCCGTGAGGGCGGCGAAGATAAACAAGACGGCATAGACCGCTTGATAAGGTCCATGCGCATGTCCGGAAAAGCTGGATGCCGCATACGTTACCTCTAAGATCAGGTCCTTACTGAAGAACCCGGCAAATGGGAAAATCCCGGAAATCGCCAGGCAGCCAACGAGTGTTGTCCAATAAGTCACCGGCATGTACTTCTTCAAGCCGCCGTATTTGGCAATGTTGGCTTCATTGTGCATGGCATGCAAGACACAGCCGGCACACAGGAAGAGGAGCGCTTTAAAGAAGGCATGGGTAAACAGATGGAACATACTTGCGGTAAGACTTCCCGCTCCCAAAGCCAGCATCATATAACCCAGCTGGGAAACGGTGGAGTAAGCCAATATTTTCTTCATTTCGATCTGGGTCAGGGCGATGGACGCTGCAAAGATCGCGGTGAATCCACCGATAATCGCCACGAAGACCATTGCGGACGGCAGTGTGATAAACAACGTCAGCACGCGGCCTACCAGATAGACCCCGGCGACAACCATCGTCGCGGCATGGATCAATGCACTGACTGGCGTCGGACCTTCCATGGCATCCGGAAGCCACACATGGAACGGAAATTGGCCCGACTTCGCCATAGGACCCAGGAACAAAACGATCGCAATCGCGGTCAGTGCGCCGGCAGAAAGCGTGGTATACTGAGCAAAATTTGGAATCATTTCTGCGAGTTTGACGAGATCAACGGTTCCAAAATTAACTTGGAGCAGGATGATCCCCAGCAGTAAGCCAAAGTCCCCTACCCGGCAGGTAATAAAAGCCTTCTTCGCAGCCTGTCGGGCAGAATCTCTTTCATACCAGAAGCCGATCAAGAGATAGGAACACAAACCCACGAGTTCCCAGAACACAAACATTTGCAGGAGATTGGGAGATATGACCAACCCCAACATGGAAGCAGCAAAAAGGGAAAGATACGAATAGAATCGGGCAAATCCGGGATCGCCGTGCATATAGCCCAGCGAGTATATTTGGACCAATGACGTTACCAGCGTAACGACAAGCAGCATCATGGCAGATGTCGGATCGATCTGAGTACCGACATCAATCGATAATCCATGCATACTAAACCAGGTAACAACAACTCTTAAGGGATTTTCTATCCATGTTTCGCCCTGTTGAAGTACGCCTACTGCAATGGCAACGGACAAGACAAATGATGCCAGGATGCCAAAGAGTGAGACGAAAGCGCTTACTTTTTGCGATCGCTTCGTGACAAAGACGATCAGTGCAAAGGCCAACGCAGGTAAAAGCGGAATCAACCAGGCGTTATTCAAAGCAAAATCAATCATTATCGTTTTTTACACCTGCCTTTATACTAAATTTGATTACCATTTCATTTTATCGATTTCATCGGCTTCAACGGTTTTATGTTTGCGGTATACGGAAATAATCAGCGCTAAGCCAACCGAAACTTCCGCGGCCGCTAACGCAATAACGAAAAGTGCGAAAACATGACCGTTAAGCATCGGTGCAGCCGTATATTTGCTGAAGGCGATCAGGTTAATATTCACTGAGCTCAGCATGATTTCCATTCCCATTAAAATGGCAATCACATTCTTTTTGGCCAGGACGTTAAAAAGCCCGATAAAGAATAACGTTCCGCTGAGGATCAAAAAATGAGGCAGACCAACGTTCAGAAAGAAATGAATGAGTGTTGTCATGAGGGTTTTTTCACCTCTTTCACAATGACGATCGCACCAAGCATCGCGGCCAGTAATAAGACAGCAGTCACTTCAAAAGCCACAACATACTTGGTCAGCATCAGATTGGCAACTTCTCTGGCTGTTTCTTCCGGCGGTGTACCCGAGCTGAGCGGCCATTTGGTGGTCAGTGCCATCACCGCGTTAACTGCAATCAGGACCAACGAGAGCAGGGCGCCGGGAACCACATTTTTAGAGAAAAGATTTGTTTTTTTCATATCACCTTTGATGGTAAACATGATGGCAAAAACGATAAAAATCGTAATCGCTCCGGCATAGACCAAGATTTGAGTTACTCCCAGGAAGTCGGCATTCAGCAGGATGAAGACACCTGCAATTCCAAGAAATGCCACCATCATGAGCAGTGCACTGTGAAAGATATTCCTGCTGATCACCATCAGCAAGGCCGATCCAATGGTAACGGCAGCAACAATGTAAAACATGATCGTAAAGCCCATTATTCTTCACTCCCTCCAGCCTGAACCGCAGGCGGCTCGATTTGATAAAGGATTCGGTCCAGATCCTGTCGGAAAAAACATGCTTTTTCGAAATCCTGTGTATTGTACAGCGCGTCCTGAGGACAGGCTTCAACACAGAAACCGCAATAGATGCAGCTCTCCATCAGCATCCGGTACTTACTGAGCTTTCGCTTATTATTTTCATCCTTATAGCTTTCAATGGAAATGATTCTGTTCGGGCATGCATTCACACATAACCCGCACGCGGTGCATTTTTCCGGAGTGAGTTCAAACCAGCCCCGAAACCGTTTCGGGAGCACCGGTTTTTCCTCTGGGTACATCTGCGTCACTTTCTTACTGAAAAAGTGCTTGATCGATATGCTTAAACCTTTTAGCAGCCCTTGTCCGTACACGATTTCACCCCCCTATATCATCCGGAAGACGTAAATGCCCACGCCGGTTATAATAATGTTGAACAATGTTAAAGGAATCAGGAATTTCCACCCGATGTGCATCAGGTGTTCCACTTTGACTCGGACGAATGTCCAACGGACCCACATAAACAGGAAAATCATAAAGTAGATCTTGATGATCATCCAGACAATGCCGGGGATGAAAGTAAGACCAAACGGTGCGTTCCATCCTCCCAGGAAAACAATGGCGGAAATAGACGATACTGCAACAAGATGCGCATATTCCGCAACCATATACAGGGCATAACGGATACCGGAGTATTCAATAAAGTACCCGGCAACGAGTTCCTGCTCCCCTTCCGACAAGTCTAAGGGACCGCGGTTCGTTTCGGCGATCGACGACATAAAATAAGCCAGAAAAGCTAGGATCTGCGGAATAATAAACCATACTTTCTGCTGGGCGTTGACGATTTCCTGCAGATTCAGCGTTCCGGTGATCATCACAACACCCACCAGCGAAAACGCCAGCGGGATCTCATAGCTGATCATCTGTGCCGCTGTCCTCATTCCACCGAGCAGCGCGTATTTATTGTTGGATCCAAATCCAGCCATGATGAAGGCGATCGTTCCGGTCGAGCCGATCGCAATGAAATAGAACAAACCAATATTCAAATTTTCCAAAGCCATATCTTTTCCCAGCGGAATCACAGCCCAAGCAAGAATCGCACTTAAAAATGCGGTGATTGCGGCTGCCTTGTAGACAAATTTGTCAACTGCGCCAGGAATAATATCTTCTTTTCCCAGCATTTTGACTATGTCCACTGGGAACTGTAAAAATCCGCCAGGACCGATCCGATTAGGACCAACGCGATCGGCATAAAAAGCAGCAAATTTACGTTCCAGCCAAACGAGGACAATCAAATTGCAGAGTACAAAGACGATAACAACCAAAACCAGGACGGCCTTAATGAACAGTTCCACCGGCAATGCAGGCAAACCGAGGCCTACAGTACACCAGTTCCTGAACATATCGACCCAAATAAGAAATATATCCATAGTTTCCTCCCTCATCACAATGAGTTTTGTCAGCGTTAACTTATCGATCAATTTCCCCTAAAACGATATCCAGTGAAGCAAAGGCGACAACCGCATCCTGCAGATGGAGGCCGACGGCCATTTCTT
Organism: Dehalobacter sp. DCM; assembly: GCF_024972775.1. Lineage (NCBI taxonomy): Bacteria > Bacillati > Bacillota > Clostridia > Eubacteriales > Desulfitobacteriaceae > Dehalobacter > Dehalobacter sp. DCM. The sequence continues at coordinate 3,404,902 of NZ_CP092282.1, forward strand.
CGAAAACCGCCACATTGACAAAACTAGGGGAATAGATGTGGGTGCGGTAGGGTTTGGGTGAACCATCACTCACAAGATAGAAGCCAAGGTGTCCTTTGGAATGCTCGATCCGGGAATAGGTCTCTCCGACCGGTGGTTTGATCAGCTTCGGTACTTTTGCTATGATCGGGCCTTCGGGAATATCCTTCATGGCTTGTTCAATTATTTTAACGCTCTCAACGATTTCTTCCATGCGGACGATATATCGGTCAAAGCTATCACCCGTTTGCCGGGTGGGTACATTAAATTTAAAACGGTCATAAATTCCATAGGGCTCATCTCTGCGCAGATCAAAATCAACGCCGCTGGCACGGGCATTTGGCCCGGTCAAGCCATAGTCCAGCACCTTCTCTGCGGAGAGCGGTGCCACCCGCTTCGTACGCGCCTGGAATATTTCATTGCCTGTTAATATCCCATGGTATTCATCGATACACTTCGGCATAATATCTAGCAGCTTGCGCAGCGCAGGCATAAATTCGTCGGGAAGATCTGCCGCAACACCGCCGATCCGCATATAGTTCGGCATCATTCGGTTGCCGGCTGTCATTTCGATGAGATCCAATATAGTGTCTCTTTCCCGAAATCCATAGGTCCACGGGGTAAACCCGGCCATATCCAACGCGATGGAGGCATAAAATACCAGATGACTCGCGATACGCTGGAGCTCACTCATAATTACCCGGATATATTCCGCACGTTCCGGGATTTGGTCCGTGATACCCATCAGTTTCTCAACGGCGCGTACATAAGATTCTTCACATAACATACCAGCCAGATAATCCAGCCGTCCATTATACGGTATAAATTGGGTATAAGTCCGGGACTCTGCCAGTTTTTCCATACCACGGTGCAGATACCCCAAATGATTGACGCACTTGGTGATATACTCTCCCTCTAAGGTCAATACCGCCCGGTAAACGCCGTGGGTACTCGGATGCTGCGGCCCGTAGTTAATATTCATTTCCTGCGTTCGGATGGTTCCTTTTTCTTCACATGTTTCCAGTACATTACACATATCCTGCATGTCATACACCTCCATCTTGGCTGGTGTTCTTATCCGGCTGCAATACAAAATCCTTACGCAGAGGGTGCCCAACAAAATCGTCCGCGAGCAGTATCCTGCGCAAATCAGGATGATCGTTAAAGATGATCCCCATGAGATCAAAGACTTCTCTTTCCAGAACTTGAGCTGCTTTCCACACAGCGGTCACGGAAGGGACCCAGCAGGGATTTTCTTTACTGATTTCGACCTTCACTGTCAGCTGATGTCGGTGTTGCATTGACATTAAGTGGTAAATGACCGTCAAGTTTTCCGGATAATCCACAGAAGTCAGATCCACGAGAAAATCCATCTTGTAATCGGGATGATTCCTGAGTTCCATCATGACATCGACGAGTCTAAGACGCGGCACCTTGATGGACAGTTCGGTATTATCTGCAAAGACTTCCGTTTGTGCACCAATTTTCACATTTAGCATGTCAACCAGTGCCTGCCGATCGATCTTTTTATTCATTCCGCATGATCCTCTCCTTGTTGATTTCCATGATCTTCTCTTTGTTTTCTTCAGCAAACTTTCTGGGACTGACGACTTTCTTGCGCAAAGTGAGAAGACCGTTAAAAAGTGCTTCCGGTCTGGGCGGACAACCCGGCACATAGACATCAACAGGTAAAAATGTATCCGCACCGGGAACAACGTTATACGAATCTTTAAACGGTCCGCCGCTGATCGCGCAGCTGCCCATCGCCAATACATATTTCGGTTCAGCCATTTGTTCATACAGACGGATAACCAGCGGTTCCATCTTCTTGGTCACAGTTCCGGCAACAATGAGTAAATCACATTGTCTTGGCGACGGTCGGAACACTTCGGAGCCAAAACGCGAGATATCATACCGGGCATCACCGGAGGCCATCATTTCAATAGCGCAGCAGGCTAAACCAAACGTAAGCGGCCAGAAAGAACGGCCCCGGCACCAGTTCAGCGCATCTTCAATCTTACAAAGAATGATATTGTTTGGGACTTCGATATTGGTGTCCGTTTTAATTACATCCATTCCAGTGCACCCTCCTTCCAGGCATAGGCAAACCCGAGAATGAGGATCGCCATAAAGATGACCATTTCCACGATACCGAATACGCCCATGTTTTTAAACTGCATGGCCCATGGGTATAGGAAAATCGTTTCAACATCAAAAATGACAAATATCAGGGCATACATAAAATAACTCAGTTTGAAACGAATCCATGTATCTCCTTGGGTATCCAGACCGCATTCGTAGGTCAGCAGTTTTGCCGGTGTGGGATTATTGGGGCTGAGCAATTTCTGCGCCCACAATAAAATGATCGGGAAAATGATTCCCCACAACAGCACGATGAAGACCCCTGTGTAATTGAGTAACATTGTCTACCTCCTCCTTCTATCTAATTTTGACTATATTAAAAATAAGAACACCAAAGAAACTTAAAATGCAAGATACGTGCCAATTGCCCTATTTTACCAAACCAATAAAAAAAGCCTGATCTGACGGCAATTCTCTTGTTTAATAAAGAACCAAAATGATACTTGGTTTATCGCGATTTGCCCTAAAAAACGCTCATCCTTTTCACAATGCGAAAGACTGAATATTCTGGCCAAATCACGCGTATCATCGGGTTTTGGACACGTTGTACCGTATATTATGATATCGGATTATATCGGATTTGACAATCAAAATCGCAAAGTGCTTTCATTTGTGAAAAAATCCACAATACACTTTATTTGACATCCTTGGAATATATTCCTGGAAGACTTGATTAAAATTTATCCTCCGGACAACACCGTAAATAGAGTGACATCGTCGCCTTCCTGAAAAACATAGTCGTGGGGCACGAAATAACCGTTGACCACTGCGTTTAGATTTTCTGAATTGAGCTTGTGCAGTAAATCACCCAAAGACCAGCCTTCCGGCACCTCATATCCCTGTTCTTTGGGCGGCAGCGTATCATCAAAATGGCTGTCTAAATATATTTTCATGACCTTCATACACCTCAAAAAGGAATTCCTTAAATACTTATTACTTATTACTTATTACTTATTACTTATTAGTTATTAGTTATTAGTTATTAGTTGATATTAATACTTTTAATTGTCTTTTTGTTTGTTATTTAGTTTTTTTGTTTAATATTTTTTTGTTAATGTCCAAATTCTTTTACAATATTATATATTACTATTAAAACATTAAATAATGTAAAACGCTATGGCCAAATATGACTAAAATGTGTAATTTTTAGACACTTTGGCTAGAAAAGACCACATGGATAGTCCACGTGGTCTTTTTAATCCATTTCTATCCGCGCGTTAGACTGTTTATACCCGTTCTGATGGTGACCGCCTTTACTCTTCGATCAGGAATTCTAAATCCAAAGCTTTCAGTGTTTCCGGAAGCGGCACTCCGGTATGGGGATCCCATCCCATCAGGGTAAAATAACGCTCACGCATTTGCATGAACACATCGCCGATACAAGCGACCGAAGCCGGGCCATCACCCGGACGATCCTGATACTTTTTGGACGGCTTTTCCAGATCTGCGGTGATGCCGGATTTGATATTATAGACCCGCATCAGGTTCATCGCTTTCCTGCCGATTTTGACAACCTCTTCCACGGTATAACTGTCACCGGTTGCACTATTGAGTGCTGCTACGCTATAGTTAATATCCTCACACATAAACCGGCAGACACCGAGACTGTCTTCAAATACACGGCGGCCGCTGACGCCGGCATTATACCTGGCAATCTGCTCCCAGTCAAACGGATTGGTTATCGGCGGCAGGCCATGCTGTGCGGCATTGATAAATCCCCCGACGACTTCAATCGTCCCGGTACTCGATACGCAGGTATCTAAGAGCTCTGTCCACATTGCCCGATGGTCGTGGCCGCGAATTGAGTTGCCTTTATACGTAAAGTTAGCGCAATCCATCGCTTCCCCGCCGGTTTTTGTAGCTACCCGCATGAGACCCTCAGCCAAGAAATCACCCACACCTTGACGGTAAGCGATTTTTTCAATCATCGCTTTGACACTCCGGAAATTATCCCAGGTCATTTCCAGCTCATCGGTGTCTTTTCCCGTAAAAAAGCCCCTTTCGTAGCATTCGATAACCCAGGCCAATGTCCAGCTTGTTTCATTTACATCAATACCCATACGATCCACATAATCACATATGACCATCGTCTCGGTCAGATTCGTGATACCTAAATTCGAACCCATTCCGCCCAGGGCTTCAAATTCCGGTTCCTCCGTTGTAAAGCCTTTAAACGGACCTTCTTTGACGGTAAGATCTCCGACATGATTCCAATTGCAGCCCCAACAGGGTCTTTTCTTATAGTCATTGCTTGTTCTGAGGACTTCCGGTACAAACCCGGCGATTTCCGGAAAACTATGGGTAGTTATATTTTTGATTGGCAACACGCCGCCTTTCTCGGCCCCGGCGATCGCCACGTTGGTTCCGTGGACGAATGTCCCTTTGCCAGCTATTCCTTCTTTCGAGCAGCGATTCATCTCCTGCGCATTTTCCTTTAACGCTTCGGCGTCAAAAACAGCCGGTTTATTCTTGCCTCGTTTAACTGCAATTGCCTTGATTTTTTTGGAGCCCAGCACCGCACCGACACCGTTATGGGCTGCAACATGACCAAAGTCGCTGACAATGCACGCATACCGTACCAGATTTTCACCGCCTGGCCCAATACAAGCCACGCTTAACTGGGTACGGGTCAAACCGTACTCTTCCAATAATCTGACTTGTGTCTCATACGTATCCAGCCCCACCAGATGAGCAGCGGATTTGATCTCAACCTTTTCATCATCAATATAGATGTAAACCCAGTCCTCCGATGCTCCCTGAAGGACAATGGCATCATATCCGCAGAACTTCAGAAATGCGGAGAAAAAGCCGTTAGCCTGGGACGTTGCAAAGCCATTGGTCATTGCCCCTTTGGTCACTACTCCAAAAGCCCCGGATCCAACACCGCCTGTCCCGGTCAATCCCCCTGTCGCCATGACCAGCCTGTTAGCCGAATCATTCCAATTGACCGAGATTGGAACTTCATCATAGACGATTTTTGCACCCATACATGTCCCGCCAACCCAGTTATGAACAAAATCATGAGAAAGTTCTTCCTTCAATACCGTATTGTCGGTGACATCAATACGAAGCAACGCACCTGCATACCCATTGGACACTTTAAACACCTCATCTCAAAAACGTTATGCTTTATTTTTTTACTCTTCTCATGATATTTGCATGAACTATGCCAGCAGATAAAATACTTGTAAAATCTGCTTTTGCCGTAGATGATCTTGCAAATATTTGTCTCATTTTTTTATTTTAGAACTACCCTGCCGGCATTGTGCAGGCAACCTTACTCTGGGTAACTAATTTGAGAATGATCTACTAGTAGACCATTCTCAAATTAGTTACTCAAATTACTCCAGAGTAAGGACGCGTGCACAATACCGGCGACAAGCGGAGCACGGATTGCGAAGCGCAACGGTCCATGGATGACGGACCATGGATGGTCCTAAGTTCAAATTCACCACGGATGGTAATAGAATTTGAACTTCCTGTTAACGATTGCAATTCGCCAAGGAGGGCATAAAAATTTTAACTTCCTCAATGTAAATTCTGGAGGGCACCAGAGCCGAAAGTGTTATTGTGCACGCGGCCCAGCCCCATATACGAATATTTGCTAGCGTATTTAAAGAACGGTCTACTAGTTACCGGCCGGTAATTTCGGGCTCAGTCTTTTGCTCAACGCGTGTTCCTAGTTGCTTCTTCTTTTCCATGTTCATTGAAATAAGAACACATACGGTTGCAACGACAATACAAACGCCGATGTTTCCGACCATGAACTGGAAGGTCCCCCTTAATGATCCCCCGACAATGTGATCGATAGCCTGTGCATAAAAAGCAGCCAGGAATTGTCCGGTGTACCCCGCGGTATACATCGCCGACAATGCGAATGTTTTTGCCCCAGGCGGAGCAATCGCCGAAACCCGTGTGTTCAAATAGGGGAAGATTAATCCGAGAGAAAAACCCATGCATACAGACGCAGCCAATATTAATGTAAAGCTGTACGCAATGCTTAACAAGTAAAAACAAATACCCAGAAAAGCCAAACTGATTACCGGGGTAAAGCGTTTGGCATATTTGAGGAACATGGTAAAGAACAAACTGATCAGGAATGCGCAAAAAGTCACAGCGGAAGAAGCAAGACCGGCGTTAGCCGCATTCCCCAAATTCTCCACACTGATGAAGATCGATATTTTCAGTATGTAAACCATACTGACCATCAAATAGATGAACATAGCAAAGATGTCCAGATACACAGACAGTGTTAATCTGGGTCGTTCACCGGTTTTCATCAGAGCAGGATCTATTCTTTCCGGGGGGACTTTAGGCAGTACGCGGATCTGCGCAATCAGAAGAATGATCCACAGCAAATCGAGGAAAAAGGGATAGCGCCAATTCTGGACAGCTAAAAAGCCTGATGCCACGGACATTGCCATCGCTAAAATGCTTCCTGCCGCACTGGCCCAACCCATCATTTTTGCTCTCTGGTCTCCTTCCCAGAATTGAGCAATCAACGCAGGTATTAACGGATAAACAATACCGCACCCGATACCGACTATCCCGCGCATGATGACAATGAAAGTAAGATTGGGGACAAGACAGGCACCAAAACCACCGATGATATAACATGCCGTTCCGATATTTAAAAGGGTCTTTTTACTGAAGTATTGACTCAGCTTTCCGCTCAGAAAAATGGTTGGTATCATGACTAGGGACGGCAGAGAGATCAGCATACTGATCTGCGTACCGGAATCGGGGAACATCACTGCGAGCATACCCATTAATGGGATAATTAATGCACTGGACGCGTTCGTATCACAACTGGAAACCAAAAGGACAGCTTTTACCGATTTAGCCTTATCCACGACGTCATCTCCTTGCAATTTTGCGTTTTATCCGTTGCTTATAATTGCATTAAATATGCCAAGAACGCAGTCAACACAAGCATCATAGGGCAACGTCTCAGCAGGCAAAAAAATGGATGCCTGAGAAAATCGGCATTCCGCCTGATTGATTATCTGAAATTTGCATGCAAATTCATCGCGCATTTTTTGCGTTAACATGAATAACATGACATAAAGAAACTGCGAGTCCTCTATCGCAGTTTCAAATTGGCATTAATATTTCTATTATAGAAATAGCCCTAATACATTTTATCGAGTGTTCCCGCACGAATAGACACCGGCAAATCATCGAGTTCGATGAATTGCTTTGCACTGATATTGACAGCATAGGTCATCGCATTCTTAAGTTCACGAATATTGCCGGGCCAGCTATACTCCACCAGAAGCCGGGATGCAGCAGGTGCCAAAGAAACGATCTCCCTGCCCCTCTTTTGGCAAGCTTCTGTAATAAAGTGCTCACATAAGAGCAATATATCATTTTTCCGCTTACGCAAAGGGGGTAATTGTATCGGCAGAACCGAAAGCCGATAGTAAAGATCCTCTCGGAAAAGCTTCTCCCTGACCAGTTGCTTCAGATCACGGTTGGTTGCTGCAATCAGTCTGAAGTCGACTTTCTTAGTTTTTAATCCTCCAACACGCATGACCTGCTTGTCTTCAAGCGTACGCAGAAGAACAGCCTGCAATTTGAGCGGCATATCCCCGATTTCATCCAAAAAGAGTGTTCCGCCATTGGCCAATTCTATTTTTCCCTGCCTGCCGATGCGATCTGCACCGGTAAAGCTTCCGCCTTCATAGCCGAAAAGTTCGCTCTCAATAAGTTCTCTGGGCATGGCCGCACAGTTAATGGCAACAAAAGGGCCTGCGGAAGCATAGATCGCGTGAATCGCCTGAGCGAATAATTCCTTCCCGGTCCCGCTCTCCCCGACTAAAAGCACGTTTTCATTACAATCAGCGAAAAGACGGGCCATCTTAATAGCCCCCTTAATCTCTTTGCTTTTTCCGATAACCGCGTTAAAATCCTTGACAGCTGGTATTGGTGAATGTTCAACAATCCGCAGTTTGTCCGCGGCCATGGATCTGAACCGCAAAACCGCGCTATTCAATAAGCCGGTGTACTCATCCATTACCGGACGGATACTAACGAGATAAGAATGGGTCTTGTTGCCGATGTGAAGCGCTTCTCGCATTTCTGCCGAGCGTCCTTTACCGGCTAAATTCATTACGGTATTATCATTCATAAATTGACTCAGATCCGTCATCGCCAGCGGTTTGTCGCTCAGTTTAAACGTATGCATCGCCTTATGATTAATGTCAATGAAGCGGCCTTTTTCATCAATAATCACCACCGCATCGTCGGCGACATCCAATGCCGCCATCAGCGCTTCTGCTTTGACCTGCAGCCTGTTTTTGTATGCGTTCAATTCATTGCGGCTATATTCCAAACTCAGAAGGGCTTGAATCCTATGGGCCATAGTGACAACCAGGTCTTTGGAGTAATTCGTCAAACCAATAAAATCGTTTTCCCAGCGGGATCCGTTTACTAAAGGGGTTATCAGAGTTAAAACGGCAATAACCGCTCCGTCTTCATCGGTGATCGGAACTGCTGACGCTATCGTATCGCTGTAAGCGATACTGTAATGCTCATGCCCCAACAGCTGAATCGGCCGTTTCTGATTCACTGAGAGGCTATGGGCATGGGTTCCCGCATTTTCCTCATCCATGTATTTGCCAACCATGGATTGCCGGACTTCTTTCTTATCAAACGGGGATGATTTCAGCCATGCATCTTCCTGGATCAAGACCAGCCCCTGTGGATCAAATAGTATCACGCCATAATCCGCGAAGAGCATCATGCCCTTGTATTCATCAATAACGTTTCGCGTGATTTCCAGCAGCGACCGTTGTTTCGCCAGAAAGCACTGAAATAAAGACCTCTCCATTTGTTTTTTGATCATCCGACCGACTATAAACGGGCTCACCCCGTAATCGCGGGATCGTATCCATGATGCAGCTAATTCAGGATCGATGGTGGAACAATTTCGCGGATCTTTTATTTTGTTCTGAAGAAAATCTGTTTTTAATTTCATAATTTTGCTCCATCGATCAGGAACATTTATTGTTCCTTGAGCAGAAATAAGCTTGCCGGAAGTACTAAAAGCAGATGGTTCTAAATCCACAACTGCCACTAATAACGACCTCCCCCTTATATACAGAACCCAACACGTTTTTTATTCAACGGCTATTTTGTATTCAATAAGCTTACGATATAAGGTTGCTTTGCTGATACCCAGGAGATCTGCTGCCAGAGTCACCCGGTTATTGGCCCGGTTCATCGCCCGTTCGATCGTCAATTTTTCAAGGTTTTTTAACGTTAAGTCATCACCGGTAGACGTTATTTCATCCTCGTTCTTTTTATTTAATAAAATTGATATGGGGAGGTTGTTGATCTCAATCGTTCCCGTACGGGCTGTTTTCATAGCGTAAATCATGGCATTTCTTAACTCGCGTAAATTACCCGGCCAATCATACTCATTGAGTTTTTTAGCCGCAACGGAGCTGATCGGCATCGGTTTCATTCCATTTTTTTGGCAGTAGATTTCCATATGGTATTGGATCAATAGCGGGATGTCATTCTTTCTGTCCCGAAGGGGAGGGATATGCACCGGGAGCACCGAGAGGCGGAAATAAAGGTCCTCACGGAAAAGTTTTTCTTTGACCATCTGGTTCAAGTCCTTATTGGTAGCCGCGATCAGGCGAAAATCAACTTTTTTGTAACGGCGCCCGCCGATTCGCATGATTTGCTTGTCCTCAAGCGTTCTCAGCAGCACTGCCTGTAATTCTAACGGCATATCACCGATCTCATCCAAAAATAATGTCCCGCCGTTAGCCATTTCAATTTTTCCAGGCCTGCCGCTGCGGTCTGCACCTGTAAAACTGCCGCCCTCATACCCAAACAATTCGCTTTCGATGAGTTCTCGCGGCATGGCTGCGCAATTGACGGCCATAAATGGGCCCTGTGGACAAGAAGCATTATGGATCGCCTGAGCAAAAACCTCTTTACCAGTCCCGCTTTCCCCGATGAGAAGAATATTTTCATCAGAGGTCGCGAACAGTTGGGCACGCGCAATAGCTTCCTTGATTTCTCTGCTCTCGCCTAAGATATCATCAAAACTATACGTCGTCGTGCTCCCTTTTTTATTAGCAGATACTGTCGAATGCCTATTGGTTTTGAAACGGAGTACCACTGTTTCCAGCTGTCGTGTATCCTTTCCCAATGTCGGCCGAATGCTGATACGGTAAACCTTTTCGTCATCTTCGGTATAGATAGTCTCATTGATATCAACTTTTTCGCCCTTCCCTGCAAAACCCATCAACGGCGATTCCACACGAAGAAAATCTCGTATGTTGGCATCACCGATATCATGTGGATCCAGATTTAAGATTTTTGCACCTTCCTGATTGATATGGATGATTTTCCCTGTATTACTGACTGTGACAATCCCCTCGCCCTGATTGTTTTGCGCGCCGTCCATTGGATTATTGGCTGATATGATCGTCGCGTATTTCTTTTCGAGACGAAGCCGCACTTCGACGGCTTGGGATATTGTAATGAGCATATCCATAATGTAGGCATTAAGTCCATTCGTATGTTCATCACCGAGTGATTGCGGTTTGGCCATCGTAATAAGCCCAAGCACGGCAATTAAATCATTACTGTCATCGGTGATCGGTACGGCGAATCCGATAATATCTTCTTTTAGTTGTACGCAATAATGCTCCGGTCCAAGAAGCTGAACTGGTTGTTTTATATTGAAGCACATGCTATGGGCATTTGTCCCGACGGACTTTTCATCCATAACCATCCCCACCACCGGATCCGGCGCAGCAAAAGGCGGCGTAGTCGTCCATTCATTTTTATGCAGGAGAACCACACCATCTTTATCGGTTAACAGTATACTGTAGCCGGCAACCAGCATCAAACCATCAAACGTTGCGATCAGGGCTGAGGTAACATCGATCAGCGTTGCATAGGTATCCAAAAGCTCCTGAAATGTCTCGTTGTTGAGACGCTTACTCAATGTTTGACCAATAACATACGGGTCAACGCCATAATTCCGGGATCTTAACCATGACGCAGCAATCTCGGGATGCAGATAGGGGCAGCTTGAGGGATCATTGACTTTACCGAGTATAAAATCATTTCTAAATGCAATGAGCTCTTCAAGATGTCCAATCGCCAAACTGCTTTGATTGAAGGTATTTTCGAAACCCTTTTCTGCATTCAAATTGAATGACCCCCCATTGTATTAGTTATCTCAAAATAAGACAGTGATACTATTCGAACTCATAACGGATTATTTCATAATAAAAAAAGATGGCATGAATTCAATTGAAATAAGGATATCAATTAAATTATACCATCCCTTTGAAAATATCTCATTATTAATTTGTAAGAATTTTTAACTTTTTCTACCTTTTATCAACTCATTTTGATACAGCAACACGTTTTCATCTATTATTTTGTCTTCCACAAACCGTGCAGGTTGCAATATTCTCTCACACTAACTACGGCATCTATATTCACCTGGAAAACTGCCTCCGGCTTCTGACCGGGTTTCAATTCCGCGCGGCACACTTTATCTGCTGTCAATACTTCGATTAATTGGATATAATGCTCCTCCAGCATGGGATGTTCGACGCTGCCGACGCGGACTTTGATCCCTGATTCAACCGCTTCTACCACTGGAAGGTGTTTTTCTATACCGGTATCCTCCGTTTTACCTTCCAGCTTTTCCATAGGCTGCCCGCAACAAACCAGAGATGACGCCCCTGCATGAATGACCTCAATCACATTGCCGCATACATTACATTTGTAAACTTCTCTCAGCTCTGTCATAGAATACTTCCCTCCAATTTCTTTATAGATTCTTCCAGCTGATCCTCATCTGGAATGTATTGAATCCGAATGTTTTCCAAAGTCTCAAATCCGCAGTCCTTCAAGGCTTGCTCAATAATACCGACGCTTTGCCCACTCCATCCGTAGGAACCAAAAGCCAGCCCCATCCTGTTTTTGGGGGCGAGTCCTTTCATATAGGTAAGGAAACTGGCGACAGTCGGCATAATATTATTATTTAAGGTGGGCGAGCCAACGCAGATATACTTCGCCGTCGTCACCTCCGTCATGATATCAGAGATATGATTATTTCGAAGATTCATCAGTTTGACTTGGTACCCTTTGTTCTCAAAGGCTTCGACGATACCATCGGCAATGATTTCCGTTGAGTTCCACATCGTGTCATAAACCACAACCGCCTTATTTTCCGTGGTATTGGACGACCACTTCTGATATTCACGGAGAATGTCCGGAATATGCGAACGCCAAATGATGCCGTGGCTGGTTGCGATTGTATTAATCTCCAGTCCGCTTACCGCTTCCAACGCTTTTTGAACCTGGGAACCGTAAGGCAAGACGATATTAGCGTAATATTTTTGTGCCTCTTCCAGAAGAATTCCCAGCGGCAGCTCGTCGTCAAATCGCTCGCTTGAGGCAATATGCTGACCAAACGCGTCATTGGAAAAGAGAATCTTATCTTCAGGCAAATACGTGACCATATTATCCGGCCAATGGACCATCGGTGTCTGGACAAAAGCGAGTGTCCGTTTCCCAATGTTTAATGTATCACCGGATTTAACAATCCGGTAATTCCACTGATCTTTAAAATGAGCCTTCAGGCCCTTTTCGCCATTCGGTGAAGTCACCAATGTGGCTTTGGTGGCAATGGCCATGATTTCGGGCAGACTGCCGGAGTGATCCATCTCCACATGATTGGAGATAACATAATCAATGTCGGCTGGATCGACAATATCGGAGATCCGGGCAATCATTTCATCGCAAAGATAATGTTTCACCGTATCGATGAGCGTAATCTTCTCATCTATGACCAGATAGGCATTATAGCTGCTTCCCCTTTGCGTCATATAGCCATGGAAATTTCGGATATGCCAGTCAATACCCCCAACCCAATAGATATTCTCCGCAACTTTCACTGCTTTCACTAAGTTCACCTCGCTCTGGTTTTCTGATAATTTTTATGGATGATACGAACCCATTCATTAATAATTTTCGGCAATGACTTCAAAATAGGCTTGAGGATGATCGCAAACTGGGCACAGGTCCGGGGCGTCCGCACCCGTATGCTGGTGTCCGCAATTACGGCATTTCCACGTCTTGACCTCATTTTTGGCAAACACTTCTTTATTTTGGATGTTGGCCAACAGGTCATTATATCTTTCTTCATGTTCTTTCTCGATCTTGCCGACGCCTTCAAAAAGTGCGGCAATTTCGTTGAAGCCTTCTTCTTTGGCTTCGGCCGCCATCCGGGCATACATGTCGGTCCATTCCGCTCTCTCTCCGGCCGCGGCAGCCATCAGGCATTCTACCGTATTGCCGATGCCGTGAAATTGCTTGAACCATATCTTAGCATGTTCTTTTTCATTCTCAGCGGTTTCTAAAAAGAGAGCAGCAATTTGCTCATAGCCTTCTTTCTTAGCAACAGAAGCAAAGTAAGTATACTTGTTTCTGGCCTGTGATTCCCCCGCGAATGCTTCCATCAAGTTTTTCTCTGTCTTCGAACCTTTTAATTCTTTCATTCTAACAACTCCCTCTACTTTCGTTAAAATCTCTTAATTCACTTAATGTTTCGCAAGAACATTAAATGAAATACAAATCAAATTCTTTTTAAATTCTAATCGATACAGAAGAGAAAATCAAGTTTATTTATAATTATTCTAAATAAATTTTTTTTATAAAATATTTCTATTTTATCACATAGTTGGTCAGAGCCCCGATATTCTCTATCTCGGCCTTGACCACATCACCCGCTTCCATAGGCCCGACGCCCGCCGGTGTACCGGTAAGGATCACGTCTCCCGGCAACAACGTCATAATACCCGATAGATATTCAACAAGCTGAAAGCAATCAAATACAAGGTTATTTGTATTGGAATCCTGCCGCGTCAATCCGTTCAGCGTCAGCTTGACTGTAAGGTTTCCAGGATCATCAATATCGGTTTCAATCCAGGGACCAAGCGGGCAGAACGTATCAAAACCTTTCGCTCTTGTCCATTGGCCGTCCTTATGTTGTAGATCACGAGCTGTAATATCATTGGCAACAGTATAACCGAATATGTATTCAGCAGCTTGCCTACGCTCTACATTCTTAGCTTCTTTCCCAATCACAATAGCAAGTTCAGCCTCATAGTGAAGATTGGCCGTCTGTGGGGGATAGATGATATTTTCTTCGGGACCAATAACACTCGAAGGCGGTTTGATGAAAAGAAGCGGCTCTTCCGGCAGCGGCTTCCCAAATTCCTTGGCGTGATCAATATAGTTCAGTCCGATACATAATACTTTTGATGGGATTACAGGTGCCAGTAGCCTTACGGATTCTATTAGATACGATTTGTCGGTGACCATAAATTCCCCAAAGATGTCTCCGTTGATAGCAAAGATCAAACTATCTTTGACAACACCATATCGAATGACGTTGTGATTATCACTGAATCGAAGATATTTCATGTTTCCTCCGCATTATTGAAGAGTTGAATTCAGCTAATTATTTATCCTATTCCAATTTTACCAAATACTATCTCAGTGTGATATATTAATCTGCCATTTTCGCGAATTCATTACATTAATTTGTACATAATAACAACAGCGTAATAACAATAGCGTGATCTTGATCCTACAGGAGTATAAAAAATGAAAATACGTCCAAAACGCTACCCAATCCTTATTTCAATTATACTCGCGCTCTGCTTGGTGTTGACCTCAGGATGCAGTATGATCAACAAAATAACCGGAAAAGATCAGAAACAGCAGTCTCAGGAACAACCCGAAAAAGTCCCCAAGCAATTAGAGGGTATTGAAACCGCTATCGAAACGATTTTTTCTAAGCTTAAAGGCCCCACTGTCAGCCAACAGCAAGACGGGCAGGACGAACAGAGTGGGCAGGACGAACAAAGTGGGCAAGACAAACAGCAAGCCACAGAGGAAAAGGATCAGCAGAGCAGTAACGGCGGCAAAGGAAATCAGGAAAGCAAACAAAGCCAAGGCAGCAGCAGCGGATCCGACCAAAGTGGTGCCGGCGAACAACAGCAGCAACCATCTGACCCCTTCCAGATGGTGAGCGAGGAAGTCAGTAAACTTCATTTTCTATGGAATGAATTTATGCCCGAGGCCAATAAAAAAGGAGCTAAAAAAGAGCTCATTGAGAGGTTTAGCGATAACCTGAATAACCTGACAGAATCCCTTAAGTCCAAGGACCGCATGAAAACGATGCTGGCCACTAACAGTGTGCATGCATCTATCCCGGATTTCTACGCACTCTATGACACCAAGATATCGCCGGAGATTAAACAAATACTCTTTCGAACAAGAAGCTGTATCCTCTATGCACAGGATAAGGACTGGTCTAAGGCACAATCAAATATGGAAGAATTAAAATCCTCCTGGGCTATGCTGAAGAATACCCTAGAAAAAGATCAGCAGGAAGACGCAGCAAAGCTGGATCTTTCTATCATTGAACTGGAAAGAGTCATTAAGGAAAAAAATCCGGAACTGGTCACGATCAAAGGGAAAATCACATTAACCAATATAGAGACACTTAGCAAAGCGCTTGAAGAAGCTGCTAAAAACAATGAAAAGAAATAAGCTATGAGGACACATGCGCATGTCACTCATAGCCGTACAGTTAATTATTTACACCGTAACTACCCTGAGAATTCACTATATTTTCATTATTTGTTGGTACTTCATCGCGGCATGGGAGTCTACTCAAAAGAATATCTACTCTAAAGAATATTACAAATATATACTTCAAATTAGGTCTGCGTGCCACAGTTCCAGCGACAAGCGGAGCATGGATTGCGGAGCGCGGCTGTTAGCGCCATGGATGGCGCTATCTGCCGAAAGCGGAATGTGGCATGCAGACCTACCCGAGAATAATGCTTAATTTTTTTGGGGCGGGGCCGCCTGCACAATGCCACTTTCGGCTCTTGTGCCCTCCATGGCACAAAGAGCCGCGCTTCGCAATCCGTGCTCCGCTTGTCGTTGGCATTGTGCAGGCTGCCTTACTTAGGAGTAATTTGAGTAACTCATTGGAGAAAGGTCTACGAAAACACACCATTCATAAACTCTGTGCTCAAATCCATTTCATGATCGTAATATCGGCGTATCCGTTTGCTTTCCTGATAATTCTTCATCCGGTTCCATTTTCCATGTTTCCAAATCCAAAGCGGTATACGCCTGTTTCAAATCCTCTTTCAATTCCCGTGAGGGATCAAACGGATGATAATACGCTTTTTCTATAGCATAATCCATGATCCGCGCATGGCTGTCCAACACGTCTTGAAGCTGCTTTCGCAGCATATCCCTTACTTTCGGCGTCGTCGATTCACTGATGACAGTCGAAAATTTGTTAATTTCATTTTTTGATCCCATCAGTAGTTCCGTAACGATATCTCTTTCTGTCATATAAGTTGCACCTGCCACATCTTGCGAAATATTGACCATATATTTCTACCCTCTTGTTCGCTAATTTATACCGAACTCATACTGCCGGACACAATCTCTTAAGGTTTCGATTTGTTTCTGGGAATTTTCCAAATCGGTTTCCAGGATGGATCTTAGCTTAGGGTCAGCAATCTGCCCGGTTAATCCGGCTATTTTCAGGGTCCAGATATTTTTCAGCTGCAATAATTCATGCATCGCAAATACTTCATGGGGAGCTATCTTCATCTCCTCCAAAGCATGTCACTCCTTCCTAGATGTGTCCATTATTCTTCAGATGGTTTTCTGCGTATTGGACCATGCGTTTAACCATATTACCGGCTTCGCGGGATGTCATCTCACCGCCGTCTTCATCAACCGGCTCAATTCCCATCGTTTGGGCTGTACTCCCTGCCGTCGTGCTGCTTTCGGGACTTAAAGGTTTGAATCGCGCCATGACCATCACCTCGTTCTCTTTGGCTTTTTATTTTCCGTTTATTTGTGTTTTTGTGCTTTCTGTTAATCTTAACGCTTTTAGAAAATAAATACTGGCAATTTATTGAAGCGGCTAATAATCAAAAATTGGCGGTTGAAAACTAAAAAATAATACAGTATTAATTCTGTACAATTTGCGTTTTGTCCGTTATTATTTTCTAAATAAATACTTCTCTCTAAAACCCGAGATGGGTTATAATAATATTTATATCCTAAAAATAAACGATCTGTTCAAGGTAATGTTGAAGCCTGAATAAATCTGCATAAAGAACACATCGAAATAATACTTCTGAAACTAATTGAAAAGGAGAATCAATATGAAAATAAAGAAATTTAATAAAGTGCTTGTTGCTAACCGCGGAGAGATTGCCATCCGGGTTTTCCGTGCGTGTAAAGAACTCGGGATCCGGACTGTCGCCATCTACTCCGAAGAAGATAAATATGCCTTATTCCGGACGAAAGCCGACGAGGCCTATCTGATCGGGGAAAAAAAGAAACCGATTGAGGTCTACCTCAGCATGAAGGAGATTATCGACTTAGCTTTAAAAAAAGGTGTCGATGCCATCCATCCCGGTTATGGATTCTTGTCCGAGAATGCTGAATTTGCTCAAATGTGTCAGGATGCCGGTGTGGAGTTTATCGGGCCGTCCGTACACACACTGGAAAACCTCGGGGATAAAATCAAATCAAAACTACTGGCTCAGAGTGTCGGCGTGCCGGTGATACCCGGTGTAGACAAACCGATGACATCCGTCGATGAAGCCGTTGCTTTCGCCAATCAATACGGTTATCCGATAATCTTAAAAGCAGCAGCCGGCGGCGGCGGCAGGGGAATGCGCGTTGTCTACAATGAAAAGGATCTGGAGCGCGAATTTAACAGTGCCCGAACAGAGTCAAAGAAAGCCTTTGGCATCGAAGATATCTTTATTGAAAAGTATCTGGAACGACCGAAACATATTGAAGTCCAGGTGCTGGCGGACAAATACGGCAATATTGTTCATCTGCACGAACGGGATTGTTCTGTTCAGCGCCGCCATCAAAAGATTTTGGAATTCACCCCCGCTTTCTCGATTCCGCAGGAACTACGGGATAAATTATATGCAGACGCACTCAATTTATCCAAGGCTGTCAATTATGTCAATGCCGGGACTGCAGAATTCCTCGTGGATAAACACGGCAATTACTATTTCATTGAAATGAACCCACGCATCCAAGTCGAGCATACGATTACGGAAATGACGACTGGTATCGATATTGTCCAAAACCAGATCCTAATCGCCCAGGGTTATTCCCTTTCCTCCAAGGAGATTGGGATTCCCTCCCAAGATGCGGTTGCTCCTCGCGGCTATGCCATTCAATGTCGGATCACCACGGAAGATCCGTTAAACAATTTTATGCCGGATACCGGAAAAATCGATGTCTACCGAACGAGTTCCGGCTTTGGGATCCGACTTGACGGCGGCAATGGCTATACCGGTTCGGTGATATCTCCCTATTACGACAGTCTGCTCGTTAAGATCATTGCTTCAGACAGGACCTTCGAAGGAACTGTGAATAAAGCCACGCGTTCGATCAGGGAAATGAATATTAAAGGCGTCAAAACAAATGAAGCTTTCCTCATAAACGTTTTAAATCACGAGATATTTATGTGCGGTGAATGCGATACGCATTTCATTGACGATACACCGGAGCTTTTCGATATCAAACCTCGCAAGGATTATGAAACAAAAATCCTGAAGTTCATCGGCGAAAAAATCGTCAATGAAGTCAAGCATACGAAAAAGGACTATAATATTGCGCCTATACCCAAGATCCAGATTCCTGAAAACCGTGAAGGGGTCCGACAGATTCTCCGGGAAAAAGGCGCTGACGGTTTTGTATCCTGGATTAAAGACCAGAAAAAGTTGCTCTTCACCGATACCACCTACCGCGATGCCCATCAGTCTTTGCTGGCTACTAGGGTAAGAACCCGCGACCTTGTTACTATTGCCGAAGCGACGTCCGTGTTGGCCAAAGACTTCTTCTCCATGGAGATGTGGGGTGGCGCAACGTTTGATACGGCTTATCGCTTTCTACGGGAATCACCCTGGCGGCGCCTTCAGGGCCTCCGGCAGCTTATTCCCAATATCCCGTTCCAAATGCTCCTAAGAGGTTCAAACGCTGTCGGTTATACGAATTATCCCGATAATCTGATCCGAGCCTTTATTCAGGAAGCTTCCCTGCAAGGAATCGATATCTTCCGTATTTTTGACAGTCTGAACTGGCTCAAAGGGATGGAAGTGGCTATTGATGAAGTCTTAAAGACCGGTAAGGTTGCGGAAGTTTGCCTGTGCTATACCGGGGATATCCTCGATGAGACCCGGGACAAATACACACTGAAATACTACATTCAGAAGGCCAAAGAAATAGAAAATATGGGGGCCCATATTCTGGCCATCAAAGATATGTCCGGTCTTCTTAAACCGTATGCTTCACGAAAACTGATTTACGAATTGAAACAAGAGATTGGTATCCCCATTCATCTGCATACACACGATACCAGCGGGAATGCTGTGGCGACGGTGCTGGCAGCCGCCGAGTCCGGTGTTGATATTGTCGATGCCGCTCTCAGTCCCATGTCCGGTCTCACCAGCCAGCCTTCTATGAATTCGATCATTGCTGCTTTAAGCCATACCACAATGGATCCCAATATCAATTTGGATGATATCCAGAAGCTCTGCGATTACTGGAGTGAAGCCCGAACCTACTATGAACAGTTCGAATCCGGCCTCAAGTCCGGTACGGCTGAAATTTACAAGTACGAAATTCCCGGCGGTCAGTACTCCAACCTTAAACCGCAGGTTGAAAGCTGTGGTCTTGGTGACAAATTCAATGACGTCAAGGACATGTACAAGGAAGTCAATCATCTCTTTGGTGATATCGTCAAAGTAACGCCGACCTCCAAGGTGGTTGGGGATATGGCCATATTCATGGTTCAGAATGGCTTAACTGCAGATAATCTGCTGGAAAAAGGCAAAGCCCTCACTTTCCCGGATTCCGTCATGGATTACTTTAAAGGCATGATGGGACAGCCGGAGGGTGGATTCCCCGAAGAACTTCAGAAGGTTGTTCTTAAAGGGCAGGAACCGATTACCTGTCGACCCGGTGAAATCCTGGAGCCCATTGATTTTGATGCCATTAAAAAGAAACTTAAAGAAGAGTTCAATGTCGATGCGAATATGCGCAACGCATTAAGTTACGCGCTTTATCCCAAGGTCTACAGTGATTACCTCAAATCGCTTGCGGAATACGGCCACCTCTATAATCTGGACAGCCATGTTTATTTCTACGGTCTGAAGGAAGGCGAAACCAGCGAAATCGATCTGGATGAAGGCAAGATTATGATTGTCAAACTGGTGGAGGTCCGTGACATCGACGAAGAAGGCTATCGCACGCTGCTCTTCGAAATCAACGGCAACCGCCGCGAAATGCGCATCCTGGACAAGAATTTTGGTGAAAAAGAAAAGGTCGATGTGACCCTCATGGCTGATCCGAATAATCCGAAGGAAATAGCTTCCTCCATAACCGGGCTTATATCCAAGATATTTGTCAAGGAAGGCGAGAAGATTACCAGCAAACAAAGCATGCTGATTATTGAAGCCATGAAAATGGAGACTAATGTCCTTGCGCCGTCGGATGGCGATATTGAAAGCATCCTGATCAAAGAAGGTCAACAGGTCAAATCGGGACAGCTGATTATCAAGCTGAAGTAACCATAACAATCACTAGAAAATCATAATTCAGTTAGAATCACTAGGTTCTATTTTGCCGATATATTCCATGATAAAGTACGATAACCTTACATGAAGATCTGTAACGATATTATCCAAATCATTACCCATTAACTCGTTAATTTTTTTTAACCTGTATTGCAATGTATTCCTGTGGAGATTTAACTCCCTCGCACTTTGATGCTGATTACAATTATTTTTCAAATAGATATTCAGTGTTTGTGCAAATTCTGTATGATGAAGTGAATCATATTCCATGATCTGATTAACTACTGGGTGGTAGATTTCTCTGATATTCACCTGTTGACTACAAATTTCTATCCAATCGTATAGGCTGTAATTAGAGTAATAAAATACGTCCTGATCAGGATGCAGTTTAAACCCAATATTTAAAGCACTCTTTGCCTGTCTATATTGCGCTTGAATATTCAAGATGTTATCGGATATGTTGCTTATGCCGCAAATGAGGGATTTTTTATTTAATTCATTTGCCAGCCAATTCGGTTTGCTCCTATTCACCACAGATTCTTTGCAGCTATGAAGGGCAATAATTGCATCATCATATA
The DNA here is from genome assembly GCF_024972775.1 of Dehalobacter sp. DCM. Taxonomy (NCBI): domain Bacteria; kingdom Bacillati; phylum Bacillota; class Clostridia; order Eubacteriales; family Desulfitobacteriaceae; genus Dehalobacter; species Dehalobacter sp. DCM. Next base: position 3,426,335 of record NZ_CP092282.1, read on the forward strand.
CAACGAATTGTCCAAATATAATGAGCTGGTTAAAATAATCGCAGACCGATTTTAGTTGTTTTTCTGTCAGATAAAATTTTCTTGGTTTTAGAACCAACAGACAATACTTATCTTTCAGGATCATATTTTCATACCAGGCTCGTCTTTTGATTTCACTTTCCGTTCGAATTCGACCTTCCAGTAAGTCGATAATAATCTGTTCAGTCGGAACTCTAATTGATTGACTGGTATATTTGGAACGCTGCAATTCAACTGAAAGCAAATTCCCTATATAGGTCAGCAGCTCTATATCCCCTTCATTTGTCGTTTTATTTAAATTGGGGATAAGCAGCATGCCAATTCTCAAATCTTTCTGCATAAGAGGAATACATAAAAATGGCTTTTTATGCACCGGTGAATGAAAGATAAACGGACCATTCTTATTATTAAGCGTATTTATATAGCGTTTTAACTCCGTAGAAGCTAGCTCATCTCCCACAACAACATAGCCTGATTTTGCTGAATGAAGCCAAATTTCATCGTCTAAATAAAAAACGGATGAGGTTGCAATAATATTTAAGGAAGTATCTTGAATACGCACCGGGTTGCCAATAAAGCTACTTATACAATCTACGATGGCCTGGATATCCGCGTTGGCAAAGAGCATTTCAAGCAGCTTGTCGAAAAAATCATGATGTTTATGAATAACTTCTTTAACAATATCGAATAATTGAAAGCTATCTATATTATCCTCAACCAGAATAATATTGCTTTCAGGAAATTCTGGAAAATGGGAAGGGCTTTTTTCATCCATAATGCAGAGGATATTCGTATATAAAGCGGATAATTTTTTCTTTTGAAGCTGTGAATATTTCAAAATATATAGAAAATCGTTTCTTGGATAAACAAAGTTTTCTTCACGAAAGACTTCGACATCCAAAATTTTGTTATTGCTAGCCAATGTCCCTTCTATATAGTGACATTTTATATCCCGAAGTCCGGAAACGATTATTCTAGGCGTTATATTCATTATTGACATCCTCACTATTCACTAACGGAACTTATTTTGTAAATAAAATGATATTACTTTGCTGGCTTTTGTCAACCGAAAGACGTTAATATAATAGAAAGCCGCTGTGCACATAATTGCGATGCACAGCCGCCTTATTGATTAAGTATAAATGATTTTTAGCCTAGAAGATGAAGTCAAAATGTACCAACTTATAATTAATACTTACCGATGTCGCGCGAAGCAGTAAAAGCAGCCTGCGTTGCGCTTTGGATATTTTTTGGTGTCAGGCAATCCCCGATTTGATGGAATTCAGGAGCACAGAAACGGAGCGCATTGGCCTCATCAAATAGCGGACTCTGTCCGACCGCGTAAATTACCGTATCCGCCTCATAAAGCTTCGTCCCCTCTGCGTTTTGACCGATAACACCTTTACGGTTGATTTCTTCGGCTTTCGTTGTGAGAGCAAGTTTAATACCCCGCTCGGCAATTTTTATCCCTAAGGCGTTGGCATGAACCATATTACCGCCGTCGTTGAGTACGGGCATCATTTCAATGATGGTAACTTCACGACCGTTCTCAGCTAGATGAATGCCGAGCTCGACTCCTACGAGGCCGCCTCCGAGGATTGCAACCTTCTGGCCTACTTTCACCAAGTTATAATAGGCCTCTTCAGCACCAATCACATTTTCTCCGTTAATGCCTGGGATCTTTGGTATCAGGGGGCGCGAACCCATGGCCGCTATGATGACATCGGGAGCAATGCTATTGGCCAGTTCGGGAGTGACTATGGTATTCAGCCTGACTTCTATCGGCGAGCGGGATATCAATAATGCCTGCCGCTTAAGGTACTCATCAAGATGTTTCTTAAACGAAACGTCCTTTTCACATTTCAGAACGCCACCAAGCGAGTCTCCTTTTTCGCAAAGTATTACGTTATGACCTCGCCGGGAAGCAGTAAGTGCTGCCTGCATGCCGCCTACGCCTCCCCCAGCAATAAGGACAGTCTTCTTGTGTGCAGGCGGTATATCAAATTTAGTTTCAATTTCATGACCGATTTCCGGGTTTGTGGAGCAACAACGTTGACGGAATGATACGCCGCTGGCGTAACACAGACAACACCGCAAACAGGTGTTGATTTCATCTACTTTTCCTATTCGTGCTTTGAACGGGAAGTCAGGATCTGCTAAGGTCTGTCGTCCCAATTGAATCACATCCGCCTTGCCGGAAGCGATGATCTCCTCCATCATGGCCGGGTCGCTAAGGGCTCCGACTGTTGAAATCGGGGTATTTTTAACATACTTCTTGATTTCAGCAGCATATTTGACATTGCAGCCGTCCTCGAGGAACATGCTGGGGTGAGTATAGATGTTCGACTCAATAAATTCATGGTTACCAACAGAAGTATTAATAAGATCCACTTTGCCGTCCAGTATCATGGCAATTTTGATGCCATCATCCAATCCGTACCCAGTCGGAGTCAGCTCGTCGGCACTTATACGGACCTCAATCGGGAAACCAGGGCCTACCGCCTTGCGGACACTCTCGATAACGGCGAGCGGCAAACGCATACGATTCTCTAAGCTGCCACCCCACCTGTCTTTCCTGGTATTAAAATGTGGAGACATAAACTGGGAAAGAGCCCAACCGTGGCCGGCGTGGATCATGACCATGCCAACACCGCACCGTTTGACAAAAGCAGCCGCCTTACCGAAGGACGCCGCTAAAGCCAATATTTGTTCTTCTGTCATCTCGTAGATGTGCCGCATGCCATCTTCTGATGCTTTGGTTTCATGCCCATCGTTATTGACTTTATGCACATCCGGAAGAAACGTTTCCGATGGACCGAGGAGAGGCAATCCCTTTTCATATACGTAATGAGAGAACATACCGCAGTGCATGAGTTCTATCGAAGGGATTGCGCCATGCTTCGTCATTGCGATGGCGTAAGCCGCGATATGAGGTAACGCGAGTTCGTTATCGAGAACCATTTGATAGGCATGTGCTTGGCCCGTTTTCGTATCCACGATGGCTTCACCAACGGTCACAGCAGCGACACCCCCCCGGGCCTTACGTTCAAAAAAAGCAATGGACTCGGCTGAGGGAAAACGTTCGGGTGTAAGGTGGTGAAATCCATTAGGGGCAGCGAATATACGGTTACGGAATACCGTGTTTCCCAACTTAATGGGTGAAAATAAATATGGAAAAGCGGTTTTGTACATTTCTTCTATTCTATTCGCGTAAAGCAATTTGTCTTTCTACGCTATCCTTTCTCTAAATATAAACAGTCTATAAAACATCTTAATCGTCAGATGAGACATAGGCTTAAACTAAAATCATTCATAATATCCTTTACTTGGATGGATTATCTCTAGATACTGAGCCTGATCATGACTAAACCAGATCTGAGCATGATATTTCTTAGCCAGTTCATGAATTCTGTCGACAGTGTGAATATAACCTTCTTTATCAAAGACCAGCCCGGGCAATCGCACAGGCGGACCTGCATTTTCCCGACAATAGATGGCATCCGAGGTTAGAATAATATTTCCGGCCTTCGGAAGCTCAATGAGTAATCCGAGCATACCAAAGGCATGTCCACTGCCAAAACTTAACATGGAGATCCCATCCAACAGTTTAACAGGTTCCTCTGTCTCTTTAACCAGATTCCATTTTAATCCAATTCGCACCCATTCATCGAGATCCGCTTTGATATAACCACCCGGTATTTTTTTCATGAAGTAATATTTAGCAACTTGGGTCAATTCGGCTTCGCTGACCATTATTTCCGAGTTTTTGAAATAATCCAGATTGCCTGCATGATCAAGATGCAAGTGCGAACAGACAACATATTTTATGTCATCAGGAGTAACTCCTATTTTGGCTAGACTATTCACCATTTTTTCATCTTCGGGAACTTCCCAGGATTGCGGGAAGCGCTCCGGCCGAGTCCAACCTGTGTCATAAAGAACCTTACCGTCCGGATGATCAATTAAGTATGTCGTTGTCGGAATTGGTATAACATCTTTCGGGTCTAAAATACCCGTTTCAGCAAGAATCGCCTCTCTAGGCATATCAGGCGCAGTTCCACTCTTTAATAAATATAATTTCACAAATAACACTCCTTTCCGAGCCCGTAATTTGTTTTATTAATTACCGTTTATACCATTAGCCGTAAATAATGTCATCGTACAATTCGAACCAAATAAAACACATGCATTATGCAAATTGAACAACAGTCTTTTCTAACAAAGATTTCAATTTTATTTCTAAAATTTAAAATTACTTAATACTTAATCCCCTTTCATTACGCGCAAATATTTATTTTCACGTAAAAGTTTGACCCCCCTACGTAAATATTCCCGTGAAACTCTCGTCCACGGGAACATACAACACACTGCAATATTTTCTTAAAATCTTCGGAAGTGCTTGATTTCAGGCTATTTCCGTTCTATCAACACGACCGTCTCTACGTATCATGATGACCAAGTTATTGGTTTATGCGTATACGGACAGGGTCTTTTCATGCCGCAGATAGCACCACCTTTATGCGGATGAAGGAAGACCATATTATTTTAACTTTCTACCACAAGGGGAGTATAGCACATAAAGTTTCGTTACGCCCCCATACTTAGAGACGCCCCTGCTTGCAGATGATCTTCAAAGCAGGGGCGTCTTTTATGTTTAAAATGTCAGTGTATTTAATCCCACATCACTATTCTTTTCTCGGCTAACCTTCCCATCAATGATGTCGATGATAATTTCAAAGGTAGGACCGACCCACGCCTCATTCAAATGTCCGCCGAAAGCGTTGTAATTGGAATCGCTTAACGTTGCATGCAGATGCAAATACACATCATTATTCATTTCAGTAATATTCCCCTGCAAGCTGGTGACTTCAATATCGCCAACGAATTCCCGGGCATGATACACCTTGGCATCCTGCTCAAAATACCCTATCGTTACCTTCTTCACTGCCCCGATGCCGGTAACAGTCCCGAGAGAAATATGTCTTTCCCGACAGACGTGTTGAACAGACTGAATGACTTCATCCCCTTTATCCAGTCTCATTACAATTTTTGAGTGCCATACTTTGTATTCCATCGCGGAGTACCTAACTTTCTTATTTTTGAATTCAACTCAACTCAATCAGAGCTTAGCCGCTGTATTTTTTACCGCAACGGCCAATTGGCGCAGCTGTTCGATGGTTGCAGCGTTTTCCTCCGTCGATGCGGCTTGCTGTTGGGCAATAGCCGCTGATTCTGTCGCGGCATTTGTCATCTCGCCGACGACAGCAGATATGGAATCAATAATTTCCCGAACTCTTTCCGCCGCTTCTTTGCTGTTGTCGGCCAGTTTACGAATCTCCTCGGCAACAACGCCAAACCCCCGGCCATGTTCCCCCGCCCTTGCTGATTCTATGGCTGCGTTCAGACCGAGCAAATTGGTCTGTCCGGATATTTCTTTAATGGTGTTGATGATAACCCCTGTTTCTTTGATTTTTTGATTGGACTCAACTGCTTTATCTGACAGACTTTGGCCGACTTGGGCCAATCTGCCTGCACCCCGGGCTATTTCCTCGATAGCTAAGGCAATTTGGTCGGCAAAATCAGACAATTGATTGGCAACCTCATTGACATCCTGCTGTTTCTGTCTGCCGGATGCACAAATTACAGTTCCAACAGGCCTGCCATTTTCATCTGGGATGGGAACATTCACGCCGCGGAACTGCAGGCCAGTGCGGACATTAAAGACTGTCTTTCGATTTTCCGTCATGCATTTCTCGGTTGCTTTCCCCATAACTTCACTGCCGGCAGTAATTCCAAGTTTCAATTCCGAGCCTTCAGCCACCTCCAAATACTTCTTTCCATCCGTGACATAAAGACTCATATCGTCCGGCAGCGCCTCTAGCACATAGGGCAATACACCCATCAAAGCGTCAATAGCAGAATCACCTTTTAGAATTTTCATTTTATCCCCCTTCAACAAGTCATTATTCACAGTATAGTTATCGAGCAGTGAAACTTAAATCCTTAGTATTTTTTGGATTCTTTTACTATATTTTTAAATATTGTATCAAATATTAAGATTATTTGTCATCACTTTGTTTTATTACTATTTTGATTGACTATTTTAATTTGAATACTAATTGATTATTTTTTACCTTGAATGAAGTCAATACCTATTATTCTTGGTTTACTACGCCTGCTAATTATAATAGACTTAAGGTGCAACGGATTACGGAATAGGAGGAAAGTCTATTAAATAAGCGTTCTTATGAAAACCTTAATAATTAATCAAGTAATAAATCATATCTTTGTATGGTTTTATGATAATATGTTATATTACAAAACCGATCCGAAAGGAGTTTGGCAGCGGTGAGCAATAACGTCATGATTGTTGACGATGAACGGGAAATTGCCGATCTGGTTGAACTTTACCTGCAAAATGAAAATTACACGGTGTATAAGTATTACTCAGCGAAAGAAGCGCTGACTTGTATTTCAGAAATCCATCTCGATTTGGCTATTCTGGATGTCATGCTCCCTGACGGCAACGGTTTTGCGCTTTGTCAGAAAATACGGGAGAAGTATACTTATCCGGTCATCATGCTGACAGCAAAAGAAGAAGAAACTGACAAAATCACCGGCCTGACTCTGGGTGCTGATGATTATCTAACCAAACCCTTCCGCCCCCTGGAATTGGTCGCAAGAGTCAAGGCTCAGCTGCGGCGTTACAAGAAATACAATACTGTCCCGTCCCACGTACCAGAGGATAAGGTCATCATCCACTCCGGTCTGATCATCGATGTCAATACACACGAGTGCCTGCTCAACGAGAAACCGCTCGCGCTCACCCCTACAGAATTTGAGATACTGCGCATCCTATGTGAGCAAAAAGGAAATGTCGTCAGCTCTGAACAGCTGTTCCATGAAATATGGGGCGATGAGTACTTCAGCAAAAGTAATAATACCATCACTGTCCATATTCGGCATCTGCGGGAAAAAATGAACGATTCGGTTGATAATCCAAAGTATATCAAAACAATATGGGGGGTTGGCTACAAAATTGACAAATAGCCTATTGCAGAAAAGACCCTATAACCAGCTGATTCGAAAAATGTTCTTGCAGACGCTGAGCATTTTGATCATCGCCATTATCATCGTTTTGGTACTGCGTTCCGCCGGCAGAGGCTATATCGGCAACCTCATTACCTTAGTGATAGGGAAAATCTTCAATCTGGGTTGGAATGATGCCGTTGACTACTATTATTTTTATGTGCGGCGCAATCTTGACACCATTATGGCCATCACAATCATCGTCTTTTTTATTGTTCTTTTCCGATTTTCCCTGACCTTGTTTACACGATATTTTGATCAGATTGTTGTCGGCGTCGATCATTTGGCCGAGGAATCACCGAATAAAATCATCATGAGTCCGGAGCTTGGATTTATGGAAGAAAAACTGAATCAAGTCAAAGACACCTTAGCCAAAAGGGCCAAGGATGCCCAAGAAGCTGAGCAGCGTAAAAACGACCTTGTCATTTATCTGGCTCATGATATAAAAACGCCCCTAACCTCCGTTATCGGGTATTTAAGCCTCTTGGACGAAGCTCCTGATCTTCCAATAGAACAAAAAGCGAAATATGTCCATATCACCCTGGAGAAAGCCTGCCGGTTGGAGAACTTGATTAATGAGTTTTTTGAAATCACACGCTATAATCTTCAGACTGTTCCGCTGAAAAAAGAGTCCATCGATCTGTATTATATGCTTATTCAAATGACGGACGAGGCTTACCCCATTATTACGGCCAGTGGTAAGCAGGTGGCCATTCATGTTCCTGAGGATATGATGATCTGCGGCGATTCCGACAAGCTGGCCAGGGTCTTTAATAACATTTTGAAAAATGCGATTACCTATAGCGAGGAAAAAAGCACGATTACCATCACGGCAAAGATACATGATCAGCATACCGTGATTACCTTCGAAAATAAGGGAACGATTCCGCAGGAAAAGCTCGGATCAATTTTTGAGAAGTTTTATCGGCTGGATGATGCCCGTTCCACTGCTACGGGCGGTTCCGGGTTAGGATTGGCAATCGCCAAAGATATTGTGACCCTGCACGGGGGAACCGTCACGGCGCAAAGCGATCAAGGCCGTACGGTCTTTACAATCACACTGCCGTAACATATTCCTAAACTCTCAAGAAATTCTCTATTTTTTCTTAATAATTTAACAACCGCATATTAAACTTTCTACGGTCTCTTTTCGTTAAAATGGCAATATCGAAAAGAGGCCGTATTTTTTGGGGAGGTTGTTTATGTATTTCTTATACCTTGCTGGAGACGTCATGGGTTACCTTATTCCCGGTATCGCGGCTAGCTTATGCTATATCGCGGTGTCCGAGGCCGGTCGTCGGATAAGAAACGAACGGGCTAATCATTTTCATAAAACCATCAGTCTGATTTTCGGGCTTTATTTAACCGTCATTTTTGCCATAACGATATCACCGGTCTATGGCTTTACTTCGCCAGCTGACCACCTGGGACGAAATATCAATGTGAACCCGTTACAAATGATTACAGCCCTTTCCGAGAATCCATTTGAGTTTTTGGGGAACATCCTGCTGTTTATCCCTCTCGGCGGTTTGCTTGTACTCTTGTTTAATCAGTGTCAAAAACTTCATATCACCCTGTTTGTGGGGGCTGGTCTCTCGTTGATGATCGAGCTGCTGCAGCTTTTCGGCTATCGAAGTTCGGATATTGACGATGTTATTTTAAATACAATCGGTACCATCTGCGGTTATTTCCTGGCCATACTCTTTCTTTCGCGCCAACCTTCCTTTTATCAAAAAGTCGGTGTCATGCGTCGCCTGGATGGCCGTTATTACCGGAAGCATCGCGATGCCAGCGGTCTACTGGTTCTCATTCTATTTGATTTCGCTGCCGTGTTTATTACCGGGTTTTCCAAAATCAATGCGCTGCAGGTTCCCACTAATTTATCCCTTAACCTTCCCAGTGTTTCCGCAACAATTGCTGAAGTCAACGGCATATTCCCTGCAAATCATTCTATCGAAGCAAGTAACCCAATAGCACAAGATCTCGGGATACAGGTTAGCTCCCAAATCAGCGCGAAAAGTGTTTATCTATGGGATGTTAGTTCCAATAAGGTACTCTACACAAAGGAAGGTCAGTCAAAAATAGCTCCTGCAAGTACAGTTAAAATGCTAACTGCTCTGACGGTGCTGGCCTACTGCGACCTGAATGAAGAAGTGAGAGTCGGGAAGGAAATCGAGCGGATTGCGGAGGATGCTTCACGGTCCTGGCTGTATCCCGGGTATAGACTAACCGTCCGGCAATTACTTAACGCATTATTAGTGCCCTCAGGAAACGACGCCGCCTATGCACTTGCCGTTTATACCGGGAGAAAAATATGTCAGGACGATACCGTCGGCATAAACAAAGCCCTATCGGTCTTTATGAAAGCGATGAATCAGAAAGCAATGGAAACAGGCGCTAATCACTCCAACTTTACTGCACCCGATGGCTACGATGCACAAGGACAATACACGACGGCACAAGACCTTGCCTTTATCGCCAAAGCGTTTTATCAATCGCATGTATTGCGTGAGATCGCCGCCAGCCCAAGTATATCCGACGTCTGGCTGAGTGGTCAAAATGCCGATTTTAATAATACTAATGCCCTTATTGATCCATCCAGTATTTATTATTACCGACACGCCGTTGGGTTAAAGTCGGGAACAAGCAAAGAAGCCGGCTGCTGCCTGGCTTCCGCTGCGATGATTAATAATAACCTCTATATCTGTATCATTATGGGAAGTACGGAAGAAGGACGTTGGACAGACAGTCTGGCTTTATACCATGCTATCGAGGACATAGTTTGAAAATCATTTCCCCTGAATAAGGTCTATCACTTGGCGGCAGGTATCGTACCGATTCTTTCCCACGATATGGGTTGCTTTCGTTGATGTGATCTCCGTACTGCCGATAACATATATTTTTTCTACACAATCGATCACCGTATTGGTCACATTTCTGATACTGCAAACCGGTACTTGCAGATAATCTGCCAAATAACCCGCAGCTCTTTCATCCGGTCCCGGATGGCATACTACAATCGCCTTAAGCATCAAGGCATCCTCTCCATTCGTATTGATGATCCGGACTGGACCTACTGCATTCTTGATTCCCAAAAAAACAGTAGGATTGATATCATTTTGATTGGTCCACGGGACGTTCCTTATCTCAAAATGAAGATGGGGAGCGGTCGTATTTCCTGTATTCCCCATGGTACCGAGATTGAATCCTTCGTTGACAAACGCACCGGCAGTCCCTTTGACCTCAGCTAGATGGGCAAATATCATGTCATACTGAGCATCTATGGTTCGCAGAATGATGTAATTGCCCCACCCATCCGGATCGGCACCATCATTCGGTGCATAAGCTGAACGGATAATGGTACCCGATGTCACCGCATACACTGTTTTCATCGTGGATACGATATCAACTCCGGTGTGATATCCTTTATTATAACGCGCATTCTTCACCCCGTACGGATAGGATACAACAGCTTCTCTAAGAGGTAATATCATCGAAGTCCTCCTCATTTTTATATTATTGCGCTGTAACTCGTCCTAATAGAATTGTATGCATAAATCTTACCTTTAGTGAATCCAATGTCCCTGTTTATCCGAACCCAGCCAGCAATAATAAAAAAATAAACAAAACCAATCAAATCGCTATAGGAAGCGCAATTCGATTGGTTCTTTATGGTTTTCATTTTAAAGCGTTGAAGAGTGCCCTTTTAGCTATTTTGCAGATAAATGCTTCCTTGATTGGTATGCAAGGTAATGATCGGTGTCTTACTTCCGATACTGCCCTCGAGCGTGCTGTTATTGCCTGGCTCCTCCGAGATCAATTTTAATGCCGATGCAAAGCCTCCGGGATCGATGGAACCCATATCCGCTTCTGCTTTAATCAACCCCTGCTGGTCTGATGGAAGCTGAAGTGTTATCGATCCGAAGTCTGCTCGCAGGGTAATATCATTATTTGCTGCGTTATTGGAACGACAGACAACTTCTCCGTTGTTATTTTGGATGTCCAGGCGACCGCTGACATCACTAACGATGGTTTCCCCAAAAGAATTACGAATCGTGACATCACCGTCTATCCTTGATACTTCGACTGCTCCGAAATCGCCCTGTATATCTACATCACCGGTCAAATCATTCAGCGTTATCTTGCCGTACGAATTCTTAACCACAAATCGCATTTGCTTTGGCACTTTTACGACGTAATTGACACTCACTTGGTAACGTTTATTCCCTTGCAAAGCCCCGATGACGCGCGTATTGACCTTTAAGGTATTGCCCTCCGTGATCTCAATCAGATCTTTGGCAAGATCACTATCCGTTTCATCGTTACTTTTAATTGTCATTGCGGCATCAATTTGGATTTTATCCCCTGTTGTTTTTTCTACCAGGATATCTCCCTGGGTATTGGTGATTTCCAGAGTGTCAATATCGACTGCACGATAATCGTAGGAAATGCTGCTGACACTTTCATTGGCATAGAGCCCGTATTCATTTAACAAGACATTGGAAAAATTACTGCCTAAAAAACTATTCGCCGCGTAAACCCCAGAACTGACCAGGATGATCACTATCGTGAGGAAAATACTGAGCCCGTCAAATTTCAACTTAGGCTGTTCTTCTCCGTTAGATTTCGATAATGCCAGATAGGCGAGAACTTCAATGCCGAGGAAGATGAGGATCACCGGCCACCAGCGCATAATGATCCTGGCGCCATTAATACCATTCAATTCACTGAGCAGGAGCAGCAGACCGGTAGCGATCAGCAAGATCCCCATGGATATAGTTCCGACTCGCCATCGTCTCATCACCGGTCACCCCCCTCTGTCATCCTATCGCTCTGCGGGAGACTTTCGCCATAGGCGTTTTCCACAGAACCACCATCAACAATTTCTTTTTTTCTGCTTCCCATCATCAGCCTGACACCTCCGGCTATAAACAGGATCGCGATAATACCCGTCTTGATGAACTCGATGACGCGGCTGTCCAGATAGATTTCGATTTGCGGCATGACGATCTTATTCAGAACCATGAGACAGCCGATGATAATCAGGGCGATACCAAGATATTTGCCGGCTTTCCCTGATAGTTGATTCTCACGAAAAATACTGCCCAGGTAAGTGATACTTTGTTCTTTTTCCGGCTGATTGACTTTATGCATGATATCAAAAATACTATAAAACCAAAGCAGCGGCGCTGCCATCAGCAAAAGGGAAAAACTAAGAAAGTCGCTGAGGTACAAAGTTAGAAAGAAACCTGCCATGAGCTGAAGACCTTTTTCCATTTGGCCGATGTACATATGGCCCGCGCCAGGAACAATAGATAGAGCAAGTGCCAGGATCTTACCGTTCTGGCCTTTCATTTCCGTCTCGATACGCTCTAATATCTGCGTACTGTCTTCGCCCGAGGAGTATCCTTGCACCAGCTTTTGGTTGATTCTGTCGTTCAAGACCAAACTGTCCACCACAGCGGCAAACCAGACAAAAATCAGGATGATAAAGGGTATTCCTTCAAAGAAAATGTGCAGGACAACACTCGTGAAAATACCGCTTAAGAAAATAAATCCCGCCGCAACCAAAAACATCAGTCCCCGCTGGATAAGACCTAAATAGATATGTCCCAGTCCTGGAATAGTGGACAGGATAAACGTTAACAGCTTACTCTTCCTTTTCATAAACTTCTACTCCTTCTTTTCCAGAAAATGTTGAATGAGGGAAGGACGTTTTTCAAGATTCGTATTCTTCGTCCACCCGTTATTGATCAGACTAACATCACTTTTGATCACGCTTTCATTTAATGTCTTTGACAAACCATGAATATAGCCGCCCGTCCAGAGGAAAAAAACGATACTGGCTGCAGCACAATAGGATACGAACAGCGTCATCCGATTTCCGCTCTTCTCTCTATCTTTGGAAACATGCTGTTTCTGAACCTGCGCCCACGGTTTTGGCGATGCTTCTTTGCGCTGGACCTGGTTCATAATCCGTTCGGTGAAATCAGATCCGAGCGTGTATTCCTCACTTTTCTGCGCTTCGAGTTTACTGAGATAAACGCACAGACAGCCGTCACAGTTTAAAAGATGCTCTTCCATCACCTGACGTACTTCTTCCGGCAAATCACCCGTTGCATATGCTTGCCATTCACTTTCGCTATAACATGGAATGCTATCATAGTGACTCATGGGCTATTCATCTCCTCAAAGCACTCTCGCAAAATCTTCTTGCCCCGATAAAGCCGTGTTTCTACTGTTCTTATACTGATATTCTCTTCCAGTGCTATTTGCCGTGAGCTTTTATTATCCTGATACGTTTTCCGAATCACCGTCTCATAGTGCTTCGGTATTTTCTTCAGGCATTGGTCCAGCAGCACTTTTTCTTCTTCTTTAATGATGATTTCCTGAACAGGCGCCCGCTCATCGGCGAGATTCTCGATTTCTGCCAGACCCAGACGTTCCCTGCCCTTAGTTTTAGCGAGTTTCCTTTTATAATCGATGGCTTTGTTCAACGCAATCCTGCTCAACCACGTCTTAAACCCCCGGTATTCATATGTAGGAAGGGATTTATAGACCTGCAGAAACGTATCCTGGGTAAGATTTTCGGCTTCGAAAGGATCGTGAACGACATTGAGGCAAATCATATAGATCACATTCTTATATTCGTCAATAAGAGAACGGAAGGCCTCTTGGTCACCATGGACTGCCCTTTGGACAATTGTCTCTTGATCGATCTTTTCCCCCTCCTTTCCCAGTATATAGACGTTTATTAAATCCGGTATACGTCAAACGAAATGACACATCGATAAAATTAAATTTCAAGAGAAGAATAAGTTTCTTTTTCAGGACTTGTTAAACAGCCTAGAATCACTTATAATACTTATAATAATTTATAATAATTATAAATAACAGCATCTTTATTGCGTTGAGTGTATTCTTCATCTCATTTGCACAAAGTCAGATTGTAAAGTGATTGATTGACGGATGTCTTGATAAATTAATAACAAAGGAAGTGTTACGATGGCGAAAGTTACAGTAAACGGCGGTGCTTGCGGGTTTATGACACAGATTGAGGCAAAGGCCGAACGCCGGAACACAACGGTCACGATCGAAACGGAATGCCCTGCCCTAAAACCAATGGCTGAGGAATTGACTACCGTAAACGGTTTTGAAGAATGCATGGGTAAAATAGGCGATACACAGGTTTTCCAGATTGCCAGAAAATACTGTAAGCATGCTGCCTGTCCGGTTCCTACGGCTATCATTAAGGGCATAGAAGTTGCTAACGGCTTGGCTTTGCCCAGAACAATCGAGATGAAAATTACAAAGGAATAATCGTAGGCAAAACGAATACAGCCGCAATATACAAAAATAAGAATGCAGCCATGCGCCCGAATCGCCGACAGTGCCAATTCGGGCGTGTGGCTACTTTACTTTCAACCAAGTCGATGTCGTTATTTCTGAAGTGTTTGTATTTACGTTTTTATTTCATATGCAAAAGATTATCCGAGGGAAATAAGAACACACCCAAGGACATAATCTATCTCCAGCTTGTTGCACAGCGCTATTAATTCGTCGTCATAGGTACCGGGTTGAAACCAGATATTCTTAACACCCAGTTTCGCTGCTTCCTCTAGGATTTCACTACCCTTTTTGGGGGAAATAACCATATTGATAACCTCCGGCACTTGCGGCAAGGAAGATAGCTTCGGAAAACAGACATCCCCATCAATATCCGGATAAACCGGATTGACCGGATAAACCGTATAACCTCTGTTCTTCAGTTTTCTGTATAGTTTATAACCGTATTTCTGCGGGTTTTGGGTGGCACCAACCACCGCCCACACTTTTTTTGCCAGCATGCTTTCCTCGCTTACACTATCTTCGTACATCGTCACCCTCCGATCTTCATGCGCAATCCGTTAACTTAGAATCTAGTATCGTAATTACAATTAAGCCTCCAGGATACGGACGATACCCCGTGTTCCGTCCACGTGAATACGCGACACGGATATACAATTAATCGATGTAACAGGAGTCATCTTTATATATAATATAAATTAATCACTGAAATAAACCAGATGAGAGGGTTTGTTAAGACCGATGTGTTGTTATCGTGACGCCCATCTTGGCCATATCCGTCATGAGGCGATCTGGTTCAGCCCAGTGTCCCATCATCCATAACCCGGGTTCACAGGCTGACCCGTCAAGGTACTGCAACAATGCGGCGACAACAGGAATTGCAGTTAATTCGTATCCATCCGGATGAGAAATACTGAGCGTGGTGTTAATCGGCTGTCCATCCTTTTTTCCTGCAGCCTGAACCTGAAGTTCCACGCGATAAGGCGGCTTGTGAAAAGTGCCCATACTCCACCATAAAAACTTGCCAATAGGCCGCACAGCTCGGGGCATAATCTTTAACCACATCCATACAAGCGGCATGATCACCCAGTCCGTCATCCAATGGGATTCCGATATATAGAAACCAACCTCCCTCAACGAGGGGTACATCTCCGGCAGTGACCGCAGTTCCTCAAAAAACATGGAGTAACAGCGTTTCAACCCAATGTCGCTGCCAAAGTCGATCTTACGAATGTCATAGGCACCGGGTTTCGTCCATTGACCGTTCCGGTAGACCTGTGCCTGATAGTCCTTAAAACATTCCACCAATTCGTCGACGGCTTCGGTATACGGGAGACCTTTTCCCATATTTAAATAACCCACAGTGACGGCGCTTTCAATGACGTCCATATGCGCCGCCGCATAACGAACCAGGGCGGAGGGAAGACCCGGATGAAAGCCGGCCTCGGTGATAAACGTTCTCCCCGAGCGTTGAATATCTTCTGCAATCGATTGCAAATATCCCCATTTTTGAGCTCCGAGCTGGACATCAAGATAGTCTATTCCTGCCTGCAGCGCAGTCTGGGCCACTGTCTGTGTATATGCGGTTGTTGGCGCTGTTACGATGACCATCGCATGATCTTTAAACGCCGCTTGCAAGGATTCCGCATCCGCCACATTCGTATATACAGCAGATACCCGAAGACCGGTATACTCGTTATTCAGTTTATCGACCAGGACTTGGGCCTTGTCAATAAATCGCGTACCGATGCTGACGTCTACTTCAGAATGCTCCAATAGATGGCGCGCTATCAATCTGCCGGTTTGACCCGTACCACCAAGAATAAGGATTTTAGACATAACGTTCTCGATCCTCCTTCTGATTCATCGGCAATCATCGCCGCTCCTAGTCATCCTTGACTCCGTGGCATAAATTCATCCGTGAATAAATACAGTCACTACAGAATACATGACTATAGTGACTTGGTAAAGCTGAACACCTGTGTTAAGTTGACATATTTTACTATTATATCAAAAGCATAGGGGATTATTCTTCCGGTGTCAAGATAAAATCCTTACTCCTAAATTCATCCATAACTAAAAAACTGTCAAGAGCACGAATGTCTTTGACAGTTATTAACTCAAATACATGCGGGTTAACCTTGCCCCTCTGCGTATTCGGCTAATACACGGAATGCCGAATCACAGGCGCACACACCTTCCATTCTTGTCCGGATTCATAGGTTGAAATCGCTAAAACGTGCTCGGTTATTCTATCTTTATTGTCGGCGGGTTATTGACTGCTTGGGAAAGCAGTTTATAGATCGTCGCCGCTACCGGTACGCCCAGCAGGACACCGGCGATACCCATAAGCCCGCCGCCGATAGTAATGGCCGCAAACACCCAAAGTCCCGGAAGTCCGATACTATCACCGACAACTTTGGGATAAATCAAATTGCCCTCGATCTGCTGCAGGATGAGGATGAAAATAATAAACAGTAACGCCTGGAACGGGTCTACCATGACAATGAGCAAAACACCTACTAACGCTCCGATGTAACCGCCCAACAATGGTATCAGCGCAGTCAGTCCAATGAACGGCCCGATGACGGTAGCATAGGGAAAGCCAAATATCAACATACCGATGGTACATAAGACACCTAAGATAACCGCCTCTTTGACCTGTCCGACAATATAATTTGTAAATGTCACATTGGCTGTATGCAGCGCAGCATACAGCTTTTCCCGCCGTTCAGTCCGCATGGTGCGGCGAAGCAGCTTCCTAAACTGTCTTCCCAATGCATCTTTACCGAATAATACATAAATTGCAAAAATAAACGCCAGGATAAAGTTCAGAACCTTTCCGAACACGGTTCCAACAATCGAAACGGTTCCCCAAGCCCAGTTTCCGATCAGGGACATGGCTTTTTTCAGCACGGTTGCCCCATCCATATTCAGCTCCTGCAGTTTCTCCTGCAGGATTGGAAGCTGATTCTGGTGTTCATTAGCCCAGACAAGCAAATTATTGTACATCTGAGGGAATCCTGCAGTTAGCAGATGAACGGTCAGATTGATTTGAGGAATAAGGATATACAGAAAAAAAGCCAGAATAAGGATAATCGTCACAATAGCGAATAGGATGCAGATACCCCTTCGGCTTTGATTAATCACTTTCGCCTTGCTCTTGGGAAACACAATTCTCTCATACGCACAAACCAGGATGTTGATGACATACGCCATCGCCGCACCCAGCAAAAGCGGGAAGATAACCCCGTAAATGTTACTGATGATACCGGCAAATTCCGTGAAATAGATGACCAGTAAAAGAATCACACCGGATAGGATAATTAGTCTCACAGGGGTTTTATATTTTATTATGTTTTTATTTGTATCATTGGTCATGCCTATTAAACCTGCTTTTTACTACAATTACTATTCCTATATTATAGGCAATTGTCTTTTTCGGCAAGCAATTTCTGACACACATAGAAAAACATCTGTTATTGAAACAGATGTTTTCTTATAAACCATTTAATTATGCCAGTGGATCCATAATGTCATTTTTTAGTCTCCAAACATAGAAACACCCCTTGCACTCATCAACAAAAATTATACATTTCCTATTATGGACAAGCAATTATTCGTTTATACTTCTTTTTGTTTTATCCTATTCCGCTCACGCAAATTTGACATAAAAAATCAAACAAACTGCCAACATATTTGATAAAAATATAATAAACTTGCATTTTCTATTTTCCATTCAAAGACATCATTATTGCCAATTGTACGCGGAAATATTTTGACGGGCTGTGTTAAGTTAATCGTGGCAGACGTGTCCGCATAGACACATTTATTAACACTGCTAACCATTCCTTGAGGTACGCATAATCTCAAATTGATTTTTTCAGTCGGATTTCTTACTAAATGACCTAAAAAAGGCATCATTTTTCTCTGCTCATCACCCAAAGTGTATTTGAGAGTAAATGATGTTTCCTCATTCCTTTTCAGTGGCACCTCAAATAGGATATCCACCGTTTTTTTCGATTCACGCTCGTCTTTATGCGGCATGACCTTATGATTAAAGGGAGAGATAATAGCCGGTAATTCACTAATTGTTGAACTTGTCCAAAAATAGGAACGCTGCATCCCACTTATATCTTTCAATGCCTGAATCGTATAATTTGCACTGTAAGTTATCTCTTCCCGTGATTGGAAATATAATTCCACTTCAATTTCCTTATAAATATAATCCATTGATAGCGACGGGAATTTTGGCTTAAACTTGTTCAAACGGTCTCTATAGGCCATAACAGATGCAATAATTGTTGCCCCCACCGATAATCCGGCTACAAAATATTGCCATGCCTGGATATACCCGCTTGTGATCAGAGAAACGATATTGGCTGCAATGAGTGACCAAAAACTGAGTAATACTGCCCAGATCACACTTGCTGATAAACTGGTGATAACTCCGATTTTCAATTCTTCTCCAAGTTTTTTTGCCATATTAATTACCCATTATTGTTATATATTACCATATGATCATAGCAAAATATGCTCCCCTTTACAACGGCTAAATTATCGCGATCAAAGTAGAATCCCGTCAAATTAATTGCTTTAAGATAGGAAGTATCCTGCCATCCCCTATGGTCTGGATCTTCGTGTAATTACATTTTACTCCGTCATCTAAATCGATAGGGGTACACGCTGCCGCCAGCTGGGAGATTTTTGCGTTATACGCTGCGACTTCGATCAACTTTTGACGCAGTTTTTTTTGCCGGTGGACCGCCGCAGTGACAAGCTTCGAACACTCCACCCCAGCTTCTGCGGTAGATCCACCGTTTTTATCGATGACTTCCTGCAATCGATCAATTTCAGTTTCATAAATCCGCCGCACACGATTAAGGCCGTTTACGCGCAGATCCTCGATCGTACCTGTATGATAACTCTGCATATAGACAAGCGCTTTAAAGCCGTGGGCTCTGCCGCTGTCAAAAAGCCAGTAAATTGGACGCTTATGGTAGGTCTGGCAGTGATCACGGAAGAACTCGTTAAGAAAATATTTTCGGATTACGTCACGTGAGTTTCTGACGCGTGCGCTTCGGCCAGCCCGGTTTGCTGCCCTTCCCGATTTTCCGCCAAGGGCGTCCGCAATAAAATTTAAGTTCTCCTCCAGATAGCCCCTACCAAATACCTGTTGAAGAAAATTGCATACTAAGCCAACGATATCATCCCTGATATAGACTGTATCAGGGATTAGTAAAATACGCTCTTTCCTTTCTCCTCCCGTTGTAATCAACCCGTCTGTATTTGGACTGTAACGCCCAAACAGGCACCCGACAACATAAGAAAGAAACGAACGCACATCCCTTCCGTGATTCGCCCGGCCGATGGTCACATCTCTATCCGGGATATCCGGCAACATTTCTTCCTGTAATCCATAAACACGAATAAAGATCCGGTTAATCTCTTCCTGGAGTGACTTCAGCTCTTTAAATTGTTTATGGGTAAAGGCTGACCAAGCTGCGTAAGCATCCTCTAAACGGGTACTCCCTTCAGGCATTCGGTAAGTCAGGAACGGATGCCGCAGGAAGTCCCAGGAGTTTTCATAGGAATTCCAATTGCTGCGCGCAAGAGCGATACACTTCGCTGCCAGGGTTTCCACAGACGCCTTGGCATCCGAATCGATGATCAGCGGGAGCGATTTGACATCACTGATCTGGTAATTCAGTGTGGGGTTGATTATCTGTAAAAGCATATAGGCGACTTTTGAAGATAGAAACGCCAGAATATAGGCGGCATCGGCACCGGCAAATAAAGAAGAACCGGCCACATCAAAAATGAATCCCTGCGGAGAATATCGGACACCAAAATATGACGAACTGATAAATGACCACGTAATTGATTCCTTAAAGTAATACTCTCTGCTTTTGAGCCGGACCCAGGTTCCTTGATTTAAATGGGAGGTATACTCCTTGATTTCAGCTCCGTCATTTTCCCAATTGACAACATAGACGTTGTTTCCGTACCAAAGACGGTATTCGCCGCCTTTGTTATAGGGGAACCATTTTTTCTTCGAATTCTTGGCTTCATCCAACCCGGACATATTGAACCCGATCTTTGCGTAGTCGACCTCGTGCCACAGTCGCAGAAACTTTTCGTTGTTACCGGTGGCCATGCCTTGTTTGACAGTATATCTTTCACCCAGCCTTGCCTGACCGGCAAATACCTCTCTGACCCGGTCACTGACCCAGTATGCTATCGGCTTTCCTGGTATCAATTTAAAATTCCGGGCATCCGCCAGATAGACGTAGCCACAGTCATTATTCCGGATGGCATCCAGTACTTTGTTTTTTTGAACCTCCATGCCGCCCTTGAATCCCGTCAGTTTGATATAGCAGCCTTCCGCTATCGCCTGGTCATTTTTCAGGACCAAAGTACAGATCGGGACAGTCGCATCGTCATACGCGGAGTATTCCATTTGGATCAAGGAGATAATTGCCTTGTTGTCAATGATAAACTCACGCAATGCCTCGTAGCTCTGAATAAACATCCAGACAAACGGGGTCATCAATGCGCTGTATCCTCCCGGCAGGCAATAATCAAAATTACGAACCATATAGACGGAGAAAAGATCCCCACTATATGCCTTATAATTCGTTCGTACGTAGTCTTTTAAATGACCCTGAAATTTATTCATATACGGCGGATTCGTACAGACCGCGGCATATTTTTTGGTCATAATCTCCGCCTGCCGGGTTAATTTAGGCAGGAGGTCATCAGCTTTAAGCAAATTGTCAAGCTTATCATTGTCAAGCTTGAGGATTGAACCAATTTCGTTGGCATGAGCAAAAGCGACGTGAAGGTAATTATGATTACCGGCGATCGCCTCACTATCTTCTATGCCATAGACATTCAGGGTGAAATCCCGTTCGAACAAATCAGGGCAGTATTTTCTTGCTTGCATCAACAGGGCAAAATAGGTAAGCCGGTATGCCATATCATCGATATCCAAACCATACAGGTTATGCTTGAGAATACTGACGGCCGCGTCCTGGTCTGAGTAGCCGCATTCGCGGTATACCACCATCAGGACATCAAACGCGTAGACCAAAATATGCCCGCTGCCCATGCAGGGATCAAACAAGGTCAATTCTCGGGGATCTATTCTTTCCCCCACATCCCGAATGGGTTGATTTTCAGGTTCAATTAAGAAAGTCAGTTTCTCACGCAGTCTGCTTTGCGGATTTCGTTCGAGCCAATAACGTCCCAGCGAATTATCGACCATATAGCGGACAATCCAACCCGGTGTAAATAGCTGAGTCGCCGCCGGAATATCCTCTTTGCTAACACATCCTTTATAGATATTGATGACGGCGTTCTTGCGCTCGTCATTGTAAAATTGATAAAGCCAACCGATAATCTCGATGTTTTCTTGAAAGTCTTCCTCAGCAATATCATGAATCAGATGATAAACAATGCCCTCCCTGTCAGTATAGGATAGTTCCAGGGACAAGAGCAGCTCGTACAGCATTGGCTGAATCCCGTTGATGTCCATCTCAAAACACGCCGGCATGATATCATGCAGTTCCCGGAATTGTTTGAACAACAGCAGCCGAAACAGCTCGTCCAACTGCTGTGTATTCTTTAACTCTGATATCCGTTCTTTTTCCTCCGGCGTATAATTGAGATTAGCTAAAAAAGGAGCTGCCACGATATCCGGCTCTAAAGAAGCACGATTTATCGATGACAGCACCCTAACCCCGCAAGGCAAACAATGATTTACTTCCATGAATCGCACAGTAACCAGACGGTTGAACCAAATGGTAGCCGCGTCTTCAACCATGTGATCATAAGATGCGTTATTTTCCGCCAATCCAAGCCTGCCGGCCTTCTCTCGCAACTCAGCGATCAGCTTGCTTCGTGACCAGACGGCAAAGCTTTTTATAGCCGCTTTGTTCATAAAACGCCCTCCTCAGAATCAAAGTACAACTTAGATCCAAGTAATCAGGCTATGAGCAAATCAACGTATAAGACTATCGTATTGGCATCAACATGATGTTACTTGATTCCCATTTCCTCTTTTAACTTATTTAACTCTTCATCGACCGAGGCTGTCCCTTTCGTGGCATACTTTTCTTCCAGTGCTTTTGCCTCGTCAATGGGAGCGGTGTTCAATTCGGCCATAGCATTGGCCTCATCCAGCATTTTGTTGGCTTTGTCTTCCATCCGGGCAAAGGCATCCAAAGCACCTTGGGCTTTATCTGCCGCGCTGCTGAATTCATTTAATGTGGCCTGTGTTTTGGCAATTGTAACTTTTGCTTGGATCATTTCACGACGTGCTTTTAACGTTTCGATATCCGACGTCAATTTATCATGCATTTGGCGCATTTTAACTGCATTTTCGTGAGCAGCGGCAAACGCTGTCATCAAGCCGGCGCCTAAATTCTCCAACTCCTGTTTCTTGGCTATAAACACCCTCGCATCGCCATCGTTGGCAGCCTGCAAGGCTTTTTTTGCATAATCCGCATATTTAGCAACTTCCGCTTGATTTTCATCCACCAGACGTTTTGTCCGTGTTTCCTCAGCCATGACTCCTGCCGTACTGCGTTTGACTTCTGCGAGATCCTCCATTGCTTCATTCAGATACTGGTCGATCATCTTGGCCGGATCTTCCATTTTATCCAGTAGAACATTGATGTTTGCTTTAATGATGTCACTGAATCTTTCCAGAATCGCCATTAGAATCTCCTCCTCATAATATGATTACACTGTCCGTCTCTCGGGCAGAATGCATCCTTTGGTCTATCCCTATATTTTCTCGTTCTCGTCAGTATTATCCACCGATTTGAACGCATCATACCGGGTCACGAGATCTTCAGCTTGAGTGGCATCGTTCTGGTCATACTTCTTGGCCAATTCTTCAGCTTCAGTATCACCGAATTTCTCAAGGGGTGTATGCAGCATTTCCTCAGTCCTTCGTGCTTCAATATCCTTCTGTCGCTTGGCAAGCCGCCACCAGCTAAACAGAATGATAACTAATACCAGGATCCCAATCACAAACAGAACGGGAATCCAAGGCGACCGTGTCACGGTCATGATCCGGTCCGCCGCATCACGAAATGATGTGCTGAAATACTCTTCATCGGTCAAGCTTTTGTCATAGTAGTTCCGGTCGAGATAATCGAGAAGAATATTGCCGGCTTCGGTATCGATAACTGTTTTCGCTTGGGTGCCGCTAATATAATAATCCATATAGGAATTATTGTATTCGAAAAAGACCAGCAGGACATGCGCTTCATCCGTAAACAGCTGATCATAAAGATCGCCTGCATAGGCTTCCATTTCGTCCATTGTCGGCGTATGTGACCCGTTGATCGTGTCGGTAATATAAAGATGGGGCTGCACACCGGTTTTATCATAAAAATATTTTAACCCCGGCAGAAGCTTTGTCTCATTGGTGATCCAGCCCAGTTCGTCAGTATAATAATCCGTTTCGTTGACAGCCCCTGCCGGCAACGGTTCCCGTGCTACGGAAGATGGTGTTATATCCGAGCTGCCGGATGACCCGGGGATCGAACCTATCGAGAAAAGGATAAACACGATAATGAAAAGGATAAGCAGGATCACAATCAGTGTCCCGCAGCCGCATCCCATTCTCCCCGGCCCAACCGGTCCGCCGCCAAAGCCCCCGCCGCCAGGCCTAATCGGTGGTCGATCAGGCCCTCTAAACATGCCCCCGCCACCGCCGAAGGGGCTGCCGCCGGAGCCTCTGCCCGAGCCACCCCCGAAGAGACCGCCGCCACCGCCAAAGGAGCCCCTGCTGGGACCTCCGCCAAATATGCCTCCGCTGCGACCGCCGCCGCCTCTGCTGCCTCCAAAGGAGCCTCCGCCGATTCTGCCGCCGCCAAATCCGCCGCTGCGACCGCCACCGCCACCGCCTCCGAATCCACCGCTTCTGCCCAAGTCGACACCCCCTCGATGTATGGATATTCCCCTATATCTGATACCTGCTATGCTGTCCTTTTCGATGTGAAAAGTCATTTTCCTTTGTCATTGTTTGCGATAAATATAAAAATCTTCGGTGTGTGCCTTATAACATATCCCTCAATTCTTAAAGTATGTTTAAAAATATATTGATCATTCCATTACCCGTTGGTGAATTGATTATTTTTCGATCTCAGCCCATTTGACGATGGCTTCAAGGCGCGTGTCAACGCCCAACTTCAGGAATATGTTGCCGACCTGAAAATCAATCAGGCGGGTGCGTTTGCCCATAATCATCGCTATATCCTTGTTATGAAGACCTTGTGATATCAGATGCATGATCATGTTTTCTTTGGGTGTAAGGATCGAGTCTTCGTCTACCTTTGATTCTTTCTCCCTTTGAACATGGCTCTCGCCATCCTCATCATCCATAAGGACACCCGGTATCGGGGAGAAAAAAAGTCCGCCGTGATGGACGTCAATGATTCCATCAATCATATCTCTGGCGGAACAATCCTTGATCATAAAGCCATGAGCGCCCACCCGGATCGACCGGTTAATAAAACCATGCGGGTTCTGTCCAGTGAGCATAAGAATTTTTGTATTGGGGCTCACTTCCTTAATCTTCTCGACTAAATCCGTACCGTATGTATCCGGTAGGAAAATATCCAAGAGGATAACATCCGGTGGCGTTTGTGTAATAAAATTGATACATTCCTGTCCGCTTTTCGTGATCCCAAGGACTTGTATACGCTCATCTCCGGACAGTAAAGCGAGTGTACCCTCGGCGAAGAGAGTATGATCATCAACAATCAATACGTTAATTATTTCTTTTCTTTCTGCATCCATAGATCCTTAACCTCCACAGCGATAGATGATTGCCGGTGAAATGATGAGATAAATTACAGTAAATTAGAGTTTTGCAGCAGCCTCATCGCTATTCTCGATGGGGATAGCTGCAATCAAGGTCGTACCCTGGCCAAGTTCTGAATAAATATCCAAACTGCCCCCGATGCTTTCAACTCGCTCTTTCATCCCGACCAAACCCAAGTGGCCGCCTTTCAGCACCCAGTCATCAATGTGTTTTGTATTAAAGCCCTTTCCCGTGTCTGTAACCGTCATGACCAGCCGTTGATCGCTGCATACAATAGATAGTTGTATCTTATCCACATTGGCGTATTTCACAGCATTGGTCAAGCCTTCCTGCATAAAGCGATAAGCAACGATTTCTACATCTTCATGATAGCGCGCATCATGATCTATCCCATCCCACTTCAATGAGATAACCAGCGGTTCTTTGGACATTGTCGATTCACATAATGTTTCCACTGCCGATAACAAGCCGAGCTGACTCAACGTTGGCGGCCTCAGCGTATTACAGGTTTGGCGCAGTTCGTAGTTCAATTGTTCAGTAATTTTCTGCAAATGGGCTATGACCTGAGTGGCTTTTTCGTCCGCAGCCACATTCGAATCATCCGATAAGACTTTTAACCAGCGGCTGGCATCCAAGCCAAGCTGAAGCGGTCCTGCATGTATTTCCTCCGCAAGCAGCTTTCTTTCTTTCTCAAAATTATTAAAGAAGAATTTCGGCATCCATTGAAGTCGATCTCTAAGCATTTCCTGTTTGGCTTTTCTATCCAGCTCTTTGATTTCCTGCGACAAATTCGTAATCGTATGAATGGTCAAAACGCGTTGAGCCATTTGTTTGGCAATAAGTGTAATAAATACCAGTTCATTTTTCTCATACTTGATAAAGGATTCATGATGCCCCAAAAAAATTCCGCACAGAAAGAAATCGTAACAAAACGGTATAAATACTGCGGCTGGGCCATCCTCCAGTAAGATTGCCTCATGTCCCTCATCGGTTCCTTCAAAGACGTATTTACTTGCTTCAAAATACTCGGCAAATTGCTGCTGCACTGCGACATCATCTGTAAATATTCCCGCGGCTCTTTTCATGCAGCCGGTGCTCTTGTTCTCTGCAATAAAAAAAATACCCTGTATTTTCAGGTTTTTTATCATCTGCTCGAACAGATCGTTGTCAGCAAGCAGAGCAAGGCTATCGGTGAGTTGCAGCACCTTCTTATTTAAGGTCCGGTCCCCTTCATAGATGTTGTATTTCTCAAGTAACCGTTTACTCGTTTCACTCATGAGGATAAAGCAGAACATGACAATGAGCGTGACGCTCACCACCAATAAGAAAATGCTCATGCTCAACGTCTCAATGATATGAAGATAAATGAGTACAATTGTCAGCAGAACACTGGCGATTACCGCTGCGATAAAAAAAGAAAGAATTTCCCCGAAGAGCCTTCTGCTATCCGGCAGATATTCATTAATAATAACATAGTACCAGGTGACAGGGATAAAGGCCACGAACAGACTCCCGGCTTCAAAGTTCTGGAGAAACGGTCCACTGAATACGGTTGGAATAGTAATCAAAAGAATAGCCGGACAAAAACCCAGTATAGCGCCTCCTAACAGAATAACCGCCTGATTTCTGATTTTCCTGTTTCGATCGAACGCTTTAAGGATTAAATAGAACAAAACAAAAAGGATGCCTATAGTAACGTTTGCCAGCGTCAGTCTCCTGATTATTGAAGAAATGCGGATAATCTCAAATGACTGAAGCATAATCAGGATGACAATACCCATGTAGAATAACAAAAATATTTTCTTGGCATGGCGATAGAAGACGGATTTGTTTTCTACCGGAATCACCGAAAAAAAATTGAGCAAAAGCACGGGAATTGACGCAAACGCGATTGTTTCTGCCTCCGGTGCATAGGGAATACCGCAGCTCGAAGCAGGAGATAGATTGATCGCTAAACCGATAAACAGGTTAAGCCAGAAAAAAGCGCACGCTTGAATCAAAAAAGGACGTCGATGCCACGTAATGAAACCCACTATCCAAAACGTAAATCCGAGAATGTATAGCGGCAGTTTTGCTAATACATTCTTAACCGCATCACTCTTGGGGATGTTAACGACGCGGCTGTCTGATTGACCCGGCTTACGAAATTCAATCGCAGCAGCACCTTCCGCATGATTCCATTTCTTTATGTTGGAATAATCGCCAACAGCCCCGTGGTCAATACTGACAATGATGTCGCCGACCCGTATTCCGGAGCGATAGCCTTCATAGCTCTGGTCGCTGTTGACGACAATCCAGTTTCCATCTTTATAGGCTATCTCCAGCCCGATACACGATTGATCTTTCCAAAGGGAAATAAATATTAACGTAATAATCATCGAGATAATGAAAGCAATGTAATATATGTGTTTTTTGAATTGGTTACTCCACAACAAGTTTAATCATCTTTTCTTTTCTTACTGCGTCAGCCGGGAATTCTTCCATTACTCCCAGCACCTTTTGCTTAAATTTCTCATACATAACCTGACAATAAGGGGTAACCCCTTCTTCATGAAATAAACGCATCACGTCGTTTTGTTCTTTTTCACCAAACGCCCCTCGTCCTTGACGCGCTTTTGCCGCGAGATGACTGAAGCGAACGGCCTTTTCTTCTTGTAGAACGCTCAACAGATACGTAAACGGAAGTGTTTTTGTATTGTTAAAAAAATCTCTTTTCTTCGAGAAGTTTAAGAAATCCCGTAAATCATTCCGTATTTGATTCATTATTCCATAATATATACCGACTTGGCCAAAGCCGTTAAGCACCGAATCAGAGACGCCGGCAAACAGTGCCCCAAGCTGAAAAGCACAGGACATAAGGGCTCCTGATTTTTGCTCTACTAATTCGAAATATTGCTGCAGTGAAATACGACTGCTCTCTTCATATAAAGTCTCCCTGAATTGTCCGTCACACGCAACCAAACCTGTCTGATTCAGAACGTGTTTACTTAATCGATACAACTGGGGATCTTCAACAGCAGACAGTGCTTTATCACTGAGCATAAGAAAACAAAGGCCTAGATTCAATGCCTGGGCATTGGAGATTTTACGCCAAGGAAGCTCATCGTTATCCTGATCCTGAATATCATCAAAGATATCCGCAGCCGTTGCGAATAATTCCATTGCAATAGCTGCGGACAATGCACTCATTGTATTCCCTTTGGCATAGTCACAGGCTAACAGAGTGAAATTTGCCCACCGGAATGACTTTTCATCCGTGTATTCTGCGTTCAGGGAAGAGATGAGCAGCTGCTGCATCTCGGAATTGATTCCTGCTCCAGTGATCATGTCCATAATAGTTTGTGAGATCAGCCGATTAGTCTGAAGATCGCCCATCAATCACATCCAGGCGGTTAATTCGACACTTCCTGCCAGTGTGCCATTTCCCGATACCTTAAATTGCGGGGTATTGTTGATCATTCTGATTTCTTTTTCGATCAACTCTCTTTTGCTTTTCTCAGACATAAATTTTTGAGGATCTTTCACAAACTGGTTGACTTGGGATGCGATTTCTTGATAATTCATAGTGAAACGCTCCTTTCAAAAATATAACATATAATAATTGTTTGACATCAATTTCCATATTCCTTCTTTAAAACGAGAAATAATGTTAACTTTTTATCTTTTTTCCGACATAAGTTGAATAAATGTCGCATCATAATTCCGTCACCGAATAATTGCTGTATTCCTCATAAGCATTAGAAATTATCTAACCACAAAATTAGGTACGGTGAAGCATTCTACAATACTGCCGATGATGTTCTTCGTTCCGGCTCGGGTATAGATGCCCTGGAACTTGCCGTCATAGAGATATAAGCCAATGATATAGTTGCTGTCGATAAACCGGACGTTTTCCCGGTTGAAAAAGGCCATAGGGAGTTTCGGGACGATGCAGAATTCCTGCAATAGATAGTCCTGTCCGGCTTCTTCCCGTATGATCCCCTCCCACTGTTCCGATGTATAGTCCCGGCCAATCCGAACGCCGTGGGACGCATATTTATCCATTGGTTTTAACACCAGCTGATCTTTATTTTCTCTCGCTGCCATTACCATCTGCGGGTCACCGCTATCAAAAATCCGTGTATAGGGGATATGTTCCCGAATAAAATCCCGGTCTTCCTCTGAGAGGAAAGGGGTTTTCTCAACGTCATGAAGAAGCGCAAAAATAACTTTATTGTGCGCGATTTGTGAACGGAAAGGTCCAACCACACAGACATCGCCGTTCAAATAAGCGTCGAAAAACGGCTTACAGGCATCGGCATGAGCCATGGCTTCGGCGGTGACTAAGCGGCGATAAACACAATCGATGCGAAAATTCTCATGATAAAGTTTGCCGTCGCGATAATCCAATGATCGTACGTCAACGACCCGCGTCGGACAACCGGCCCGCTGAAATGCCTTCTGGTATTCAATAAATTCACTGGGGATCTTGCCCGAAAACCAATCGACGAGTGCCACCTGCGGCAGATCGTTGCTTCTGCTGAACTCGGCATATTTATTCTTGACGATTTGTACCCAGGAATCGAATAGCTCAAAATCCTGAAGCGTATGCGTTTTTTCTATCTCCTTGATCGCCGTCGAGGCTTTAAAGATTCGGGCTAATTCCTGCTGTTCAATCATACCGGAGGAGCCATCCGTATTTAATTCACAAAATTGAAATCTTCCGCTGTCAAAATTGTAGAATATATCAAACCGGCCAATCGGAATATCCGGTTCATAACCTGGATCCTTAAGGATCAATGCTTCTAAGAGCGGATCAAAACCAAAATGAACCCGAAAGTTTTCATCTTCGAGGTACTTGCAGATAACTTTCTCCAGAATACCGTATAATTGGTGGGTCAATTGGGTGAAACGCCGGATATCGGTCTCTGTTAAAAACATGGGCTGATACAGAAATTCGACCGGTTTATCCTTATATTCGGCAACGGAATGCGCGACTTCCTCGAAAACCTGCTTATAGGAAGCAATATAGGTGTCGGCGTTGGCTAGTACCCTTTGCTGGTATTTTTCAAATAATTGTTCGGTGGACATGATTTTACCTCCTGAATATTAATTTGCTGTCAGCGGATTTTTATGCCGACCCCTTTATTGAAAAGGATGATTGCGGCCAGGAAAGACGCCAGCATCATAACCGCGGTTAAGGCAATATGAACGACGATACTGCCTTCATACAGGCCTAAGTATGCGGCACGCGTGATGCTGACCAGGGGATAGATCGGGTTGATAAAACGGATGGCCGATAAGATACCAGGCAATTTCGCGATTTCAAAAAATACGCCGCCTAAATACGCCAGAGGCGTAATCACGATAGCCAAGACAAAATTCATCTTTTCAAAATTATCCAGAACCAATCCGCAAATGAGTCCCAAAGAAGCGAAAAAAAATGAGGTCGCAGCTAACGCCATGAGAAATAGCCACGGATGTTCTAACTGCATACCGATGAAAACGATCGTAGACACATAAGTCATAATACCGACTAAAATACCGCGAAACGTCCCCCCGAGAATAAACGCCAGTGATATTTCTGCATTTGAGATCGGATAGCTGTTCATGTCCTGGAGCGTATTCTGGAACTTTTGAGATACCAACGAAAACGACGGATTCTGAAAGGCAGCAAAGATGGCCCCCATGGAAGCCAGGCCCGGTACCAGAAACTGCAGATAATTGACACCCTCAATCCCCACCTGCTGGGTTCTGAGCATACCGCCGAAAATACCCAAATACAGGATATTGGAGATAAGCGGCGCCAGTATCGTTTGGATCGGAACCTTCATAAATCGCTGAATCTCTCTGCCCAGAAGGGTAATAAAACCCACTTTATTATAAAACAGTGTGCCCATTTCCAGTCTCCTCACGATGGATAAAACTTAAATAAATATCCTCCAGTTTAGGCTTCTCTATAGTCAGATCACTATATACGAGCTGATGCTGCGAGATACGCGCCATGACCGTGGCTAAATCCGTTTTCAGGGCTGTTAGCTGAACCCGGTTGTTATCGATGATGTGCGGATCAAATTCAGCTAAACATGCCATATCCCCCGGCGTTACGGCATGTTCAAATTGGAAGCTGACCGTCACGCGGCGGGAGAATTTCTCCATCAGCTGCACCTTGGGTTCATCGGCAACAATTTGGCCGCTGTCAATGATCACAATACGGTTGCAGAGTTTTTCCGCTTCCTCAATATAATGGGTGGTCAGGATAATTGTTGTCCCGGAGGCATGCAATCGAATCAAAAAATCATACAGCGTATGCCGCATCTCGATATCAACACCGGCCGTCGGCTCATCAAGAATGAGTATTTTGGGCCGGTGCACCAGAGCTTTTGCGATCAGAAAGCGTTTCTTCATCCCTCCGGAGAGTTCCCGGATGTTGGCGTTGCGTTTGTCCTGCAAATACAGCGCTTCCAACAATTCGTCAATGGTGTCCGTGTTCTTGCGGATGCCAAAATAGCCGGACTGTTTTTTCAGTGTTTCATAGAGGGGGAACGTCGAGTCATATCCCGTTTCCTGGGGGACGATGCCGATGATCCTTTTGGTCGCCAGCGCCTGGGTATCCAAATCATAACCGTCGATGATGACCTTACCGCCGGTTTTAAGCACATTGCCGCCCAAAATATTGATCAGCGTTGTTTTTCCGGCTCCGTTCTGACCCAGCAGCGCAGTAAATTCGCCTTTCTGGATATCGAGATTGATATGTTTTAATGCCTCTTTCTTCGCGGGCTGGTAGGTTTTGGACAGATCGTTGATTGTCAGCATCGTTTTTCTCCACAGGATACTTTTCTCGGATAGGGGTAAGTATTTCTCTCAAAACTCGGAGCGAATGCCGCTACCGAATTTTCATCTAAATTCTTATCTGGATACTTTTCCGTATGTGCAGCCGCCTGACGAAGACCAAACATAAGCAAGCTCTCCTCATGCGCCATCATTTCCCGGGCGATCCGGGATGACGGTAAACGTGTTATATCCGTAAGCTTAGCGTATTCCTTGCGGACACTTTGCCGGTATAGGCTGTTTCCCGTATTTTTATCCATCAGTCCGGCGATGGCTGCTAACTTTCCAAAGATCTTTTCGCCGAATTCCCTCAGTGAAATCATTTTACCATCATACCGGTGGAGCATCAGCCCGTTCTTCCTGCCGTAAAGAGCCGTCAAATGATGATTGGCATTGATTTGTTTAAGCTCGTCTGCTGTTATAGAGTCACTATGTTCAAATAGACAGTACATCATGAATACTTGAAGAAAGTGAAGCCCGCTCAGGCTAATCCCTACTTTCTCAAAGGGATCCAGATCCAGCATCCGGATTTCAATGTAGTCCACGCCTCTTTCTACCAGTGCCTTCAATTGGGTTTCACCCTTGCGGACATTCTGTTTAACACGGATCGAAGAGTAAAATTCGCTTTCTGTCTGCAGAATATTGCCGTTTAATTGTACCGGCAGGTTGTTTTCCCGAAAGCCAAGACGTGTATAATCCGGATTTTCCTGTTCAAGCATCTCCCGTACTTTTTCTGTATATTCCCCCAGGTTGTTAAAAAAAACACTGTAACGGTTTTGATAGGTATTGGAATAGCCAAACCGGCTGACGCGCAAGGATGTTGTATATTGATACAAATCCGGAATACCCTCGCGGCAGCAGGGACAATTCTTTTTGATGACCTCGAGCTCCTTTTTGATCACCGAAAGGTAGCTCGAATCACAATAAGGTGAAGCGCCAAACAGATAAATCAAAAGCCAGCGGCTGCGCAAAAAATTCCTGGCAAGCGCGAAATAAATCTGATCCACAAACTCACGCCGCCCACGATCTTTTTCCTGATCCACGGTGTTTTTATCCTCACAAGCATGACTATCTGAAAGCGTATTTGGATTGCCATATTCGCCATACAAATAATCCAGCAACTCATGACTCAATGAAAAATTATAATGTATACCAGAAATCATCTGCATTTTCTTACCATACCGCAGCGCCAATCCGCGTCGGTAAGTTTCTTTATCGCGCCCGTATGCTGTATCAGCAAAGCGGGCTATCGGTATGCGGTCTTCATCGGGAAGTCTGGGCGGCATACTTAGCGGCCAGAGCAGTTCATCTCCGATCCCCTCATCCACTTCCTTCCATATGGCCTGTAAAGCGGCATAAGCTTCCCGCACGGAGGGATATGGCGGCGTGATCATCTCCACCTGACTTTCGGCAAAGTCCGTCGTAATCCGTGAATTGATTGTTTTGTCACCAAATTGCGCCGGATGAGGCGTCAGCGCAAGTTGACCTGAAGCGGTTATCCTTTGCGACTCCAGCTCCAGTCCGAAATTCCCTTCTCTGAGCAATCGATTTTTATTGTTATAAGCAAATAGCTGTCTCACTTCATCAAAATTCCATAGCATTTTTAATTCGTCCTCAACCAGTTAATAATTTCGTTGGATTCATAGAGGGGCTTGCCGTCGATAAATAAACATGGAACCTGATTCTTGCCGCCAATCCGCATGAGTTCCTGATAGGCGTCCGGTTCTTTATGAATATTTTTATAGGTTATCGGGATATTTTTCTGCTCAATAAATCGAATCACTTTTTGGCAATAGATACATCCATCAAAATAATACAACTGTAACTGCATCTTAACCGACCTCTTTTTTATCGCATTGAATAAAACCCTAATAATGATTGTCGATCTCATCTCCACTCATTATAAATCTTTCTTTGTATCCGCACAAATTTACCCCAGACCGGCGGCAATATTCATGATGGTACTTTTACTTATTAGATTTTACTTATTATTTCTTCCTTCTATATAAGACGATCAAAATTGCAGGTACGCTAATAAGTAATCCAATCAATGCCGCACTGACTTGAAACACTTGAAGTACCGGGACAAACACTGACTGAAATCCATTAGCCGTTATACTGCCCAGCCCAAGAACAATTGTGTCAATTCCGGGAATGAAACGTGCCTGATAAATGATATGACCTGCTATAACCAATGGTATGACAGCAAAAACCAGTTTAATTCTGGTTGAGGCCCCTTTGGTTTTAAATGGTCTTCCGATCCACCAACCGCATACTCCCCCCAACAGAGCGCACGTTATGTACGCTGCACTGAACCACATAAGCCATTTATCTGCAGACCAAACTTCACGGAGAGATTCAAAATAATTCAGCGGGAATAAAATGAAAAGGATTACGCCGATAAAGACCACATACCCTTGGTTTATCCGTGTAAGATGCCATACTTCACGAGCGGGGATCCGAATATTCACTTGAACGGAATGATGGGGACAAATACGCAAGCAGTTAAAGCAAAGCTTACAATCGAGATTATTGTCCAGATAAGGAAGGTGTTGGGACATGGGACAGCCCTTGATATCGCCTTTGCCGACATAGCATTCCAAGGTGGTACATTTATTCAGACAGACTGTCGCGTCTGCTCTCACTTCCATAAAAGACCCAATGGATGCAACCCCGATAAAACCACCCAAGGGGCAGAAGTGTCGGCACCAGTTGTGCCTCGGATAAAGTATACTGACACATATCGCGGCCAGCTGAATGACGATGAGTAATATTCCCGTATAAAGCAGGTTATACCGCATATGGCTCACAACTTCGATCCAAAAAATAAGGACAAAGAGGATACTTACAATTAAGTAATCATATTTCACAATGACAGCAGGCAACGTACGTTTAGGATGAAACCTGTTTTGAAAAAAGTCCATAATGGTTGAAAACGGACATACCGTGCACCATATTCTGCCCAGAAAAGGCGATACAACAGCGATAATCGGCCACCATAGTCCCCAGATCAGGGCCAGCACTTTTAACTCAGGCGAAATAGGCAGAGGGGTGATCATCCCCACAATAATCACGATAAATAAGACGGCTGATATTCTCCGAAGCCACAGAATGCCGGAGCTTTCTTTAAAGAATTTATTAAAGAATGACCATTGCAGCAAGTTAATTTTTCGGCCGATTTTCTCTGATGTCGGTCCGAAAAAAATTTGTTCCAGACCAATAACATCTTCCAATGCAAGAAAGAAAGCCCTCTCAATCACTTGAATCAGTTCATTGACATTGCCTTGCCGATAGTGGTGCGAGAGTAACAGCTGCATTGCCTCCGGCGTCAGGGAAGGGAGAACGCGTTTGTTCCTTTGTGCCAGCATCTCCAGGATTCCCTGGGTTATAATCGGTATATCGCGTTTCCGTTCGCGCAGCGGTTTGACATAATGTGTATGCATAAAGCATGATTGTAATTCCGGAACGACTTGTCCTTCACCGGATGTTGTGGTTTGAATGCTTCCAATAATAAAATTCTTGTTCTTGTGGTACTGTAACAACTCTGCTAATTTAAGCTGCCCGGCAATAGAAATCTGATCAATATCATGAATAAATATGGTTCCACCTAAAGCGATATCAAATAGACTGTAATGCGGCATACCTGATGAATCCGCGCTATATGTCCCTGTCTTCGATAACAGTCCTTCCCATTGCTGCTCAAAGCGTCGGCCATCAACAACAACAAAAGGGGCAGTTTCACCGAAAAGCCGCTGATGCGCATGCCACGCAATCATTTGTCGCCCGGTTCCCCTTTCTCCCCGGATAAGTAAATTCCCTACCCGATTGACAAGCTTCTCTATTGTTTGTTCCACTTCGGACGTTGTCCGAACACTGCCCCATATACCGTAATATCTTTCTTGATGTTCGGTCAACTTGATAACGGAGCTTAATACTTCTTTATACTTCTTTTCAGAAAGCATTTGGTTTGCTTCGTTAAGATATTCACTTAGCTGAATGATGATCGTCTGATAAATCCGGGGCCAACGCAACAGCATCCGCGCGAAGTCTTCTGCGGTCATTCGCAGAAATCGGCATGGTTCAAGACAATGTGCGGTATAAAAAGAAGCACTGCCTGTTACCAGCGACAAATCACCAAACACCTGACCGGGCCCAAAGGTTTGCGGCGTGTTATAGTCCTGGTTCCGGCTATTTATTTCAACCTGGCCTTCCACAAGTAAATATAAAAACTGGGCTTTTTGACCTTCTTCAATAATAATAGCCTCTTTAGTAAAGGTCTCCCATTGAAAGTCTTTCTTCAACTCGAATAATTCGTGTGTAGATAATCCGTCGAGGATGGTAACCTTTGAAAGGGAACTGAGTATCTCGTCTTGCATTCATTCCACTCCCCTTTTTGCGAAGGCCTAATATCACTATACCGTATCCCATTTTTAATGCCAATAGGTTTTTTACGATATTGTTTTAAAACGATGTGCAACGGCCTTTGGTTAGAGGAAACGAACTTAAAATTGATACGAGTTATTCAGTGACATCGATTCCTGCCATCTTCATTAAGTAAGCAGCATTTCGCGTTTTGGAAACGCCGTCTCGGAGCTTATAGTCAAAACTGATTTGCCCATTCACATAGTACTCCTGAAAATGATAATTCTTGATCCGGCTGCTTTCCTTTTCCAGCTCGCCCAGCTCCAAATCATGGGTCGAGATCAGTCCCAGGATGTTTGCCTGGGCGAACTTCTTGATCAGCACCTTCGCTCCGGTATGGCGATCAATCGAGTTGGTCCCTTTAAAGATCTCATCCAGTAAAAAGAATATGGTTTTACCCTCTTCCACCGCCCGGACGATCTCCTTAATCCGCAATAGCTCCGCATAGAATGCGGATATATTCTTTTCCAGATTATCATTGACCCGCATACAGGTATAGATTTCCATCAACGAGCATTGAAACGTTTTGGCGCAGACAGCCGTTCCGGCATAAGCCAGCACCAGATTGATGCCGACTGTTCGAAGCAGTGTGCTTTTTCCGGACATATTGGAACCGGTAATCAACAGGATGCTTCTGGGGGGGGCAAACTCCAAATCGTTGGCAACCGAAGATTTCGTCAGCAAGGGATGCCCCATTGCTTCAGCAGCAAAAACCGGGGAAGGCATTCCCCTGGACACAATCGGCATCGCCCATTCCGGGTGATCATAGGGCAATACCGCCAGACTGGCTAACGCTTCACATTCGGCTATGGTTTCCAACCAATTCGTGATGCCGTTGCCGGACTCAGCTTTCCATTTTTCCAGCGCGAACATATACTCATAATCCAGCAGGAAGAGAACGTTGAGAACTAAGAAGAACATATTGTTTCTATTGCCGATTCTGTCGACAATACCGGCCAGCTTATCAATCTGGGCGCAGGCTGTTTGTCCTTTTTTGTCTTTCAAGCCGCTTATTAAGTTGGTCAAATAGGGTGAATGATAGTTTTGTTTTTCCAGCAGACCGATCATTTTGGAATAGACCCGGATATTCTCCATATACTGAGCGGCAACACCCAGGGCCTTTCCCCTTTTTCCTGCATTAATCCGGGTAATGACCAATTGAACAAGAAGCGCCACAATGAGGGGCAGGTAATTCCGCTCGGCCTTGAGATACGTCAAAACGCCGATAACGACCGTTAAAACGGGCAGAAATCGGCAAATAAAAATAATCCACGGTGTCCTGTAGAACGCATCGATCTCCCTTGCCCAGGAAATCAGCGCTGCCGGATTATGCATCTTTGCTGTCAGCATCGCTTCCGCTTGGTACTGCTGCCGGAATTCCAGCTTAGCGGCCAGCTCGCGCACCGCTTCCTGCTTCTCCGTAATAATCTCCACCGTTTTAGGCGTCGAGATCAATATCTCCCTCAGCCGTATTCTACCCAGATACGTTTTCGCTGTATTAATAAACTGAAATAATCCGCCTTGGCCAAACAGATCCAGATCCTGTGAATACGGATGGTTATCATCCAAAAACTCTTTGCCGTCATCCGCAAACGCATGCCATTCCCCGCGGATCCGTTGAATGGCCTCTTTATTGATCTGCAGCAACATCGTGGTATATTTCTTCTTTTTAAAGTAGGACTCATGAACCGTCATTAAATAGACAAACACAATCAGGAATAAACCGAGGCCAACCCCAAATAAACCATAGCTTTTCTTCACCAGCAAGACCATTCCCAAGACTGCCGCCAGCAAAAAAACAATCAGTCTGAGGTTGCTGATCCAGTTAATGCGCCGAGTCTGCTCGGCAATTTCGGATTGGTATTTTTCTTTGAGTTGGCTATATTTTTGTTCTGGTGTAGGCAATTGATCCGCTTCTTTCTATTAATTATTATTCGTTATCCTTGACGACCAGTCCGAATAAACCGGCCAGTTCTACCGCTTGCAGCCCTGTCACCACTGCGCCGCTGACATCGGCAATATTCACTCCGATACCTTCAATATCACATGTTGTGAAGTCTATGCCTTTTAACTTGGTAAAATTGAATTGCGCCTGCCGAAGATTGGTATCGCGGAAATCAACTTTCGAAAATACAGCGTTCTTAAAATCAGCGGAGACGAATTGGCTTTGCCCGATGGACACCTGCTTGCAATTAGTGAAACTGAAAAATCCATATTGGCCGTTGCACGCGTCAAAGGTCACGTCCCGCAATGTGGCTTCCGTTAAATTAATCCCTATCAGCTTGCAGTGAATAAACTCAACGCGATGGAGAATCGCCTGACTCAGATCCGCATTGGATAAATCACAATTTTGAAAACGTACATTCATCAGGTCAATACGCCTTAAGGCGGCCTCCGCGAAAGTGACCTTCTGAAAGATGACTTCCTTGAAAGTGATCTGGTCGGCCTCCACATGATCCAATGTACATTCACTGATCTTCACATATGAAAAAAATGCGTCATCCCCTATATTTTCTTTAGTCAGGGTTAACGATTCTAACTCCGTATCAAACATGGGACGGGTAGCGCAGCATTTGTGTATGGAAGTAGTAGTGCACGATTGCGTCTTTGACATAACAGACTCCCCGTGGATACGATTTTGGTTTTACTCAATGCGATTATTCCATTTTTATAAGGGATAATTGCTTCCGTAAGCTATTATTCCATAGTATACCATTTCTATTAGAAGAGAGGGTTTCCTTCCAATTATCAAAAAAAGTTGAGTGATTAATATGATCCATTATCAACTAGTGTAATCAAATTCTCTAAAGAAAATTGAGACGATGTAAAATAGCTCGTATTGGGCATACTATTTACAAATCTATTCATTTTAGGAGGATACAGTGATGATCAATGTCTTTCATACTTTTCAATCTCCGGATCTAAATACCGTCTTGCCCGAAATTCACAACAGCCTGCAGAGCATGGGAAACGTTTCAGGATTTAAATACGTATCACTGAATCAAAAGGAAAACACGCAGGATTATCTTCTGGTTTCCAAGTGGGATGATCATGCAGCGTACGAGAATTGGAAGAGGACAATTGGCTCAAATAACCCGATTGTTCAAGCCACTCCAGAATTCCTGAACGTGATGGAAGAAAGATATTAAAATAGGACCGCATTGCCGAGCATAATGCAAAATAATGAAACAGCAGAACTCAAGAGCGTGCCGACAAGATACTTCTCAGCAAAATCTTTATCCTCCAATTGTTTGAATCGGGCCAGGCTTTTTGCCGCGAGCACGAAGCCGAAGGCTGCCATCTGCCCATTCAACCCCAGCGTGAGGAGAATAATCCGCTCAAGCACACCGATCAGATAGCCATTACTGATCAATTCGTCTTTGCGCTTATCGTCATCGTTCTTATCTGTTATGCACTTATCGGCGCTGTCAGAATGGGTATCTGTCTGAAAGGAGAAAAAAACGAATACTTTCTTGATCAAAATCGCCGTCGGTGATAAACAGATCAGATAAAGCAGGAGGTACACCAGACCGTGGTAGACCTTGTCATTCCAGATCATCCAGCTTTCTGTAATCAGACACGCCGCGGCAAAAATAATAACGAGATGAACGACTTGGTCGGCAATAAAAACGATCAGGTCCGTTTTTTTGTGGTTCAAGCCTTTTTCTGATCTTTTTAGAATCTTGATCCGGAGCAGATCAACGACAGCATGGGTACCGACGATCATCACATAGGCCCCAACAGCAGTTAAATTGAGGGAAGCGAAATTGAATAGCGCTATCAGCATAATCCCCGCATAAATCAAGCAATGAATGGCAAAAAAGCGGATACTTTGCGTCTTTTTTTGGGCTATCGCAGCGGTTTGCAGGATAAAATCACCGATAAAATGAGCGACGAGCAGCAGTACAAATCCCAATCAATCACCCCCGAAAATGCCTGTGGATCCAAACGATGGCTGTAAGATCAATATGCCGGATTGTAAGTAATTTCGAATTCTTTATCACCATATCCATATTTTGTCGGGTCGTATTGGTAATATTTGATATTTTTTTCGATAATCCTTTTTTTAGAGTGGAACCAAAGGTCATTTTCGTATCCAGGATGGATTCGGATAAAATAAAAACCGGATCGCAGGACAGATCCTTTTTCTTCAGATCACGCCAGACATTTCCTGGCAGGGTATCGCGATTTATATAATAGTTTAAGGTATATTTTCCACTTACAAGATCAGATACCTCCACAAAATGAGCATCATCCATACTCCTTTTGTCATAGAATGGCTGCATCAATTCGGTCAAGACATAAACCTGATTCTGATACGCCCTTTGTTCTTGGATGAGTAACCACGATACGTTCAGCAGCGTATTGATATAGGCATCGTTTTCCGTATCGGAGTTGAATAAAACAGAGGATCCTGCCTGTTTGTGTGAAAGGGAAATTGCGTTTCTGGCTAAATGGTAGGCAGACCCGTCCTGCTCGGCTGATGTTCCGTCAACGATTTTCACATCCCAATCGCCGACCCCGATACCGCAGCGCAATGGGAGCGGTGACAGGATCATACTTATCAGACGGAAGTACATGAAAGCCGCGTGTGGCGCAGAAAATAGTCCCTGCACTTCATCGCCGGCACTAAAGATAACAGGAAAAACCAAGGAAGGTCGGAAAAGTCGATTTAAAACCGCTAAGCTTTGTTTAATAAAAACCTGTATCTCTTCCCTTGCGTTCGGACTCATTTTCTTTGAATTGACGATATCGATAATCATGGCCGTGTGGGGCATAATAACCACCTCACGCTTTATTATACGGCACTCACAACAAAATGCAATAGATTATTATTGCAAATAAAATAAGCAATATATTAACGTTGCATTTCTCGTGTGGACAAGTGTGACGGGGGACAGGGGACAAAAGGGACGTAGACCTTTGTCTCCCTTTGCAAGGAGACAAAGGTCTACGTCCCTTTTGTCCCCTGCGTCCCCCTTTTGCCTTTATGCTTCTCTTACAAGGGATACTCACGTATAATAAGATTCATATTCCGCTTGTCAAACCATACTTCTATGCGCGTGAACGGATTGAAAATGACCTATTGGATAAATCAGGAGGTGTGTAAAATGGATATAGGAAAGATAATTAATGCGATGATCGCCTACTATGAAGGCGATGTCCGGCGTATTAACCATTTTATAAAGGTATATGGATTTGCCAAGGCCATCGGTGCGATGGAAGGGCTGGATGCTGCCACTCAGGAAATTCTTGAAATAGCCGCTGTCACCCATGATATCGGGATAAAAAACAGCGAAAAAAAATACAACAGCGCCTCAGGAAGCTACCAACAAGTCGAAGGGCCTCCGGAAGCGCAGATGCTTTTAGGAAATTTAGGTTATAGTCCGTCCGTAATCGACCGGGTGTGCTGGCTGATCGCACATCATCATACCTATGATCATATTACGGAAATGGATTATCAGATACTGGTTGAAGCCGATTTTCTAGTGAATGCTTTTGAGGATCAACTTTCACTAACAGCGATCCAACAGGTTGCCAAGAAAATCTTTAAGACGCCGGCAGGTTTAGATTTTTTGAATAAACTATATCGCGGATAAGCTTTGTTCAATATCTTCAATAATATCTTCGATACTCTCCAGTCCCACTGAAAAACGGATCATACCGGGATTGATGCCCGCGGCGACTAATTGTTCTTCCGTTAATTGGCGATGGGTCGCGCTGGCCGGATGTAAAACACAGGTACGGATATCGGCGACATGAACTTCGATCGTGGCTAATTTTAAACTATCCATGAATTTCACCGCATTTTCTTTTCCGCCTTTAATGATAATGGAAATGACCCCGCTGGCACCCTTGAGATATTTTTGCGTCAGCGGATAGTATTTATCTCTTTCCAATCCAGGATAGGATACTTTTTCAATCTTATCCGAGGCTTCAAAATACTTGGCAACCTGAATGGCGTTGCTACAATATCTCTCCATTCTGACAGCCAGGGTTTCCAATCCTAAATTAAGGAGGAAAGCAGAATTCGCTGAAGGATATGCGCCATAATCACGCATTAACTGCATCCTCGCTTTGATAATATAGGGTGCCTCACTGTAATCGTTGACATAGGAAATGCCATGGTAGGATTCGTCAGGCTCAGTAAAATCCGGGAATTTGCCGTTTGCCCAATCAAAACGACCGCTGTCAACGATAACGCCGCCGACCTGGACAGCATGTCCATCCATATATTTTGACGTGGAGTGAACAACGATATCGGCACCAAAGGCAATCGGTTTGCATAAGATCGGTGTGGCAAAGGTGTTATCGACAATTAAGGGCACACCATGAGCGTGCGCAATTGTGGCAAATTTCTCGATATCGAATACACTTAATGCCGGGTTGGCGATTGTCTCGCCAAAAACTGCTTTTGTATTGGGTTTAAACGCACGGTTTATGGTTTCCTCGTCAGCATCACAATCAACAAAGATACATTCGATGCCAAGGTTCTTCAGGGATACGGCGAATAAATTGAAGGTACCGCCGTAGATCTGAGTCGTACTGATAAAGCTGTCCCCGGCTTTGCATAGGTTGAGTATGGATATGAGCGAAGCGGCTTGGCCGGAAGCTGTACATAGTGCGCCGACGCCGCCTTCAAGCTCAGCAATCTTCTTTTCCACAGCCATAACCGTTGGATTCGCAAAGCG
This sequence comes from Dehalobacter sp. DCM, assembly GCF_024972775.1. Classification (NCBI taxonomy): domain Bacteria; kingdom Bacillati; phylum Bacillota; class Clostridia; order Eubacteriales; family Desulfitobacteriaceae; genus Dehalobacter; species Dehalobacter sp. DCM. Next base: position 3,469,553 of record NZ_CP092282.1, read on the forward strand.
CGAATAAATCAATGCTTTGGTCGGATCGTCAAATACGTCGCCCACATCTTCCGTGGAATCAAACACATACGTCGTACTTTGAACAATCGGAACTTGCTTTGGCTCCGTATTTTTCGGACTATATCCTGAATGGATGCATTTTGTCTCATCTCTCATGCAAATTGATCCTCCTGAAATAAGTTTTACATCTATAATACTCTAAATCCTGGATATAGGGTAGCCTAAAAAACGATTATTCCATCTTGTCCGCTCTTAGGTTGGCTTCCCGGCTTCGATCAGCACTTTGTTGAACCGCATCAGGATACTCACGACCATCATCAACGCGCCGGTACCAATCAACAGCCATTCGATTCTGACCATATCCGCAACGGGTCCGAACACAAGCATCCCCATGGGCATCATGACGCTGGATATCATCGTCAGGACACCAAATACCCGTCCCAGGAAATCCCCTTCTACTTTTTGCTGCAGTAAAACAATAAACGGCGTATTAAAGGCCGGCATGACGATTCCGATCACCGCCATAATAGCCAAATAAACCCAAAATATCGGTACCATACCAAGAGCCAGAGTACCTAACCCGGATATAAAGGACGCCAGTGCAATCGTATGAATCTTATTCTTAAAGCCCCCCCAGGCGGCGATCACAATACCACCCACCATCATCCCCCCTGAAAAGGCCACCTCAATGGCTGTGAGCCGCCAAACGTCACTGCCGAAACTCCGGGCAACTTGTAGCGGCGTTAAGAAAGCGGCGGGGGCTACCAGGAAAAAATAGGCGGCGCAAAAGATGAAGATAGTCAGAAGGAAATCGTGATTCTTGATATACTGATAACCCTCTTTTAGGTCATTGAAATAGCCTGTTTTCTGGTTTTGCTGCGCTTTGGCGTGAATTGGGACGTGTAAAAAGAAAAGCAGTGCCGTAATGGCCACCGCGGCCGTGGCAACATCGATGAAAAAAATGGACTCCATTGGGGCAAATGTAAGTAATACGCCGCTAAGCATCGGCGATACGAGCATGATCAGGGACTGGATACTGGAGTTGGTGGCATTCACCTGCGTGAGTTTATCCTCAGGCACCATTTGCGGAATTAATGCACTGACGGCTGGCGCTTGAACTGCCGTGCCCATGGCCCTGACGGCAGAGACGGCCAAGAGCAGCCATATTTCCTTATACCCAAGAAGAAAGATGATGGCGATCATCAGCGTCATCAAGGCTATGGCCGCATCGGCCAGGATGATCAGCATTTTCCGGTTATAGCGGTCCGCCCAGACCCCGGCAAAGGGTGAAAGGAAAAAAGTCGGCAGGAAGCCGCAGATAATGGCAATCGTCAACATGACACCCGACTGAGTCGTCAGGGTGATATACCAGCTGATGGCATATTGAACCAGCGACGACCCAAAAAGTGACAGCGTCTGGCTGGCCAGAAAGAGAATGATTTTCTTCTTCCAGTCGCTATCAGTGCTTTCCGGCATCGGGTTTTCTGCCACAGATCCGTTTATTTGGTTCTCAGTGTTTCCGTCTTCTTTTATTAAATCGTCAGTCATGCTTTAATCTTTCCTAACTTTTTCATAATCATATTCTTTGGCATTAAATGATTCTTAACTGAGCCTTCGATAGGCTAATCAATAATCATGGATCATTATACCACAAAAATGAACACGCTCCATCTTTTTACATATAGGATAGCCACAGACAGCGAGTTGACAAACAAAACAAGGGCTCACCCTATAAAGGATGAGCCCATTGTCAGCCCTGCGCAACAACCACGGTGCAGCAGTCAAATCGTAAATACTGTTCAGAATAAACTGCTCAGTACGGCACAGTAATTGGGAAATAATAATGATAGATACCGTTTCGATCAGACAAGATTGGCGATGGCGGCACCAAATCCGGCAGCGATTAACAGCGTGATAATCTGGGTGATCGCACTATCCCATCTCTTCGCCGGCATAGCTTCGATACTTCGGATCCTCATTTCATGGTCCTCGTCGGTCTCCGTATGTTTCTCCAAAAGGGCGGTTAATCTGACGATAGCCTCCTGAACATCTTTTATTTCGCAGTCATGTTTCTCTAATCGTGTCTTATCATTCCCCACATATTCTGCAAGTGCCTTATGTCGTTCATCGCAGAAGTCTTTTGAAACAGATGTTACAGGATTAGCGTTTTCTGCCATCGGTGTTCCTCCCTTCTGGCAATAAAAATAGCGTCTTTGGCTCCTATCTTTTTATTGCAGTACCTCACTGATCAGTTCATTATCTTGATCATAGGTTAATACATACGTCTTTGTCGCCTTAACGGTAATACCATCGTCTCCATAGTAAGTCTCTGTCTTATTCAAATAATTAGGTGGAGTGCCCCCGCTCAAGACTGACCTCTTGGCTAAAGTGCCGTTCTTTCGTTTCCACTGGATCTCTGTAAAAACGCTAAAGGCATCTTTATTAAGCTTATAGAGACTTAAGAACTCCGCATGCGCCATTTTTTCAGTTACATGTTCTTGAATCGCGCTGTCAATGGTATCTAAGTTGTCGTTATAGTCCTTAAAGTCCACCTGTTCTGTTTCAGTAGGTTTCTTTAAGAATAATTTTTGGGTGAAGAAGGGCATTTTTCTTAACCTCCATTTTGGATTTTACCCTTAGTTACAGGCGAGTAAGTATCCGGCCAAATATTTCGCTTTTCTTGGCCTCTATTACTGCTTACGGTCCGCTTGTAAGTCCTTCATTACACGGTACCGCCTTTCAGAGCTAGAAGCTCTAAGATATGTGCGTCTACTCCTTCCTATAGCTGCGAGATTAACTGTGTAAAAATCTGAGAAAACTGTTTCGCTACCGTACATCGCTTTGCTACTAAGACGAAGGTAAAAGGGAAGCAATTTATAGCGCCCCTTTACTTCGACCTAGATTATGGCGAGGACCCGGAAGTAGCCCGCAAAGAGGCTGTACAGTGCTTAGTTGCTTGTGCTTATTTTGATAAAGCGTTTACAATTTTATCCAGTATTTTGTCCTCTAGTTTGTCTAAACGCTCTAATACCTGCTTCATGTATACCCGCGTTTCTGCATGCTCGCTTTGCAGCGCGGCTACGGCCTTATCTGTCTGCTTATGGTTCCCTTGCAGCTCTGCTACGGTTCCTACCATCTGCTGCACACGTTCCTCAAATTTTATGATTTTCTGGCAGTTACCCTTAGTCGTCGGGTTTTCGCAGCCGTTGCTCATACTACTCTAGCTTCCTTAATTCTGTCATACAAAAGAGTACAAGCGCTGGTCTGTACTCTTTGTGCTTAATATGGTCTAACCACGCTTAATCACTTCATGAGCTTTTTAAGCGTCGCTGACTTGTCTTTGACTCTACCCTTCTTTTCAAGCCGGGTCAGAATTCTATTCCATATTTCTTCTTTTTTCGATTCTATTTCGGCCTTTCGTTCTTTGGTTAACTGTTTCATACCGACGCGCCTTTGAGAGCAGCGATTTCCATGGTGAGCAGGTCGGTTTCTTCCTGCATTTGAGCAATCTGCTGTTCAGGAGAGACGTATTCAACATAGTTTGGATTATCGCTAACCACACCGTCGATTAGTAAATGCTTCTGTGGTACAACGTACGGAGCGTCTGTCTCGGCAATAGTCAGCCCAGGTTCTCCGTAAATGATGTTATCGCAAAATATCCCATTCTCCACAGGATAGACATTGGAACCTGTGGCAACAACTACATCACCGTTAAGAATAACGTACATATTTACACTTACCTCCTTCGATTAAGACATATAAACATCTATATACTGACCAGCCACCCCGGCAGTTTTGGCTATTCCGCCGATGGCTCCGCCTGCCAGCGTCTTTTTAGCGTAGTTTGTTTTTAATACTCTTGCACCAAATAAACTTGTGTATGTGTACATAGCTATACTTGTGCATGAATCAAAGGTAGCGCCAACTGCTCCGTATATAGTAGGCGTAGATATAGAGTAACCGGAGTTGACGACAAATGTTTGTTTGTCATAGTCTACGTCTATGACGTAATTAGCCATTCGTACTCCTGATTGAATACTGACTAGCAGCACAGTATTTCGCGCTAACGTTACAAGGTTGTAAGTTACGCTATCGAGAGACCCTGATGTACCGAGAGCATCTGCACCTTTCGTAATAGTGGTGCCGCTTATAGTCAGAAAACACCCGCGTATACCCGACGTAGAATAGTCTTTGCACACGACAAAGGCCCGCGTTGAATTAAGCAGCGATATTTGTAAGTTGTAATAGCCTATACCTGACACCGACGTGTTTACTGTCACTGTTGTCCCTGATACTGTAAACACAACCGCGTAACCAGTAGCGCCTACTGAATAGCACACCAGTACGCTAGACGTGTTTATCAATGCAGATGTTATATACGACGTATCTGAACTTTGGAAAACTGCTGCTGTCCCAAACGACAACGAGGTTCCTGAGATTGTTACAACCTTTACAGCTCCGTATTTAGTGGAATTATCCTGGCAATACATTACTAAGGCTTTGGTGTCCGACAAGGCTATTGCACATATACTTTGAGGCGTCAGCGTACTGTTAAACACAGAAGGCGTTCCTGCTGTAACAGTTGTCCCTGAGATAGTTAATACCACAGCCGTACCGTATGCGCCGTTGTTACTGTCTGCGTAACACACTAAAGCTTTGGTACTGGATAACAGCGCTACACTGTTAAGCGTTGCGTTAGTGGTGTACGTCAACGGAGTTCCTGCGGATATAACCGTACCTGACGAAATCGTAATAACTACAGCTTTGTTGTCATAAACAACTAAAGCTGTAGTAGCTGTAAGCTTTACGCATGAATAGTAAGCACTAGCACTCGTCGCCAGTGTATTAGCACTTCCTGTTGATATAGATTTTGAGAACCGAACAAAATCACCGGCAGCAATTGTCTCTCCAGTGTCTATCGCAAAGTTAGTTAAAACGCCTTGTGGTTCAGGTAACGTACCGTTAACCCCGAAAATACTTACGCCTGCTTTAATATTGCCTGCGACAAGGTCTGCATCACCCGCAACAACGCCTCCGGTTATATACCCGGCAGGAGCATATTGCTCTACACTTGCAGGCATATAGTACAGTTCACCGTTATTAGGAATTGTACCTTGAACTAAGCCGTTTTCTGTCCCTACGGTGTACGGGTACAGTACCTTATCTGCTGTGGCAGTTCCATACTCCCCCCCTTCACCCTGTAAGAGAAAAGACGTACCGTTCAAGCGGAAAGGATACTGCTTCCCGGCCTCCAGCTTCCCAGCTGCGAAGTCTAATCCTTTGCCGTTTTTCAAAGCTAAAGCACCTTTCCCGTTAATATTTAGGGTAGACGCCCCGGTATTTGTATGTCCGGTACCAATTTTTATGACTACCAGCATACCATCTACGTAATTATCCAGCGGAAAGTCTGACGTATAGATATTTGTCCCAGCTACTTCCCCCAGGTAGACACCTGCTTTAAGTATCAATTCGTTGATTTTTTGCAGGTTCGCCATATTTGCGGCTCTGGTGACGTTGTCATTACTGTCCGGTAAAATTATCCCACTTGGCAAGGTTTGAGCCATTGAATATTCCCCTTTCGTTTAGAGTAAAAAACTGGAGTTTTCCAGCCGTCTACTTGATTTTATTTTGGCCTCTGCGTACTTTTTGAGTTGGGCCGCTTCTACGCCTGGATTAAAATTCTTAGGCGTTGCAAGTTTTGTCTACTGACTCGGATTCCAGGCTTCAAATTCCGCCCAAGTTAACTGTGCGGCATCCAGGTCAGCCCAGGTGATTCCGGCTGCATCCAATTCTCCCCACGTCAGATACCGATAAAGATACTCGATCGTAAGATGAGCTGGGATAACGTAGTTAATGGCTGTGTCGAAATCCGACATATACGGGGGAATCCCATATACGTCGGTAAATTTGATCTGAACTTTGTTTTGTCTCGGGAATTCTACGACATCCACATTCCCGTTTTCATAGCTCTCAGCAGTGGCTTCAATTAAGGCGGGCGTGGTCGTCCCTGCCCCACGGAGCTTTGACTTGACGACACCCCGCCTGGAACTCAGCTCTTTGCTCTCATCCACTAGGATTCCCAGATATTCTTCCCAGTGTTTCATCCCCCAGGTAGCCGTATCAACGAAGCATTGGGCGAGAACATCTTTGATGGAATCCTCCGCTTGACCGGTATCCTGCCCCAAAGATTCCAACAGCGACGTGATCGGCTCCTTCTCCGTTAGCCACTCAGGAAGATACTGTTTTACGATGACTGTCCGATCGCTCATGCCAGCGTCACCGTCCCTCTTACAGCCACTTCGCAATGATCAAAGGCAGTCCCGATCAAGATATTGGAAATCCCCCCATTAACCAATAGTCCGGTGTGATCCAGGATTCCGGGAGTCTCCAATAACGTACTGGCAATCTTGGCGAAACTCACATAACTCTGTTTGAAGGCAATATCTCTGAGATGCACATCCAATAGGTCCTCAAAAGAGGCTGTCACTTGTTCCAGTGTATAATTTGGTGCCAGAGTGACCGTGGCAGCGATGGTGATATTCACCCCGACAGCCGATTCCACCGTTACCGCCGCACCAACCGGTCTGACGGATTCGATATAGGCTGCCGCGGCTGAAATAGTCTCTGCTTCGGCGGGCGTTTTCTCCGAATCAACGATAACCACTTTGACCGTCCCGGCACCATCCCATAACGGAAATACCTTCGCATCGCCAACGCCGGTGACCTCCGTCGCCCATTGCACGTAATGGGCGACATTACCACTGGTTGCCGGACTACGGACCTTAACCAATAGCCGAGTCAGAAAGTCCTCATCTGTTTCTTCATCTGTGCCGCCGGTTATCGGGCTTTCGTTTGTGATTCCCGTAACGCCCTGAAGTGCGACCTGAAGTGTAGTTACTGCCTCAGCCGGTACATTACCGGTAACCCCTTCTTCTAATGCCTGGATAAGGACTTCTGCTGTTCCTGCTGCGGGAATGGTGGTTTCTTCCGTGGATTTGAATTCGATTCCCCCATCAGTCAGGAAGATTTGTCCTTGGGCGATAATCACGCCCGGCGTACCGGATACATTGACGACACCCGCAGCCTTTGTTGCTGCTTTTCTGGTCAGCCCATGTTCCCCTGCCCGGTAATCAAGATAGTGCCCATTGGTCGTTTGCGCGAAGGCAAGGGTCATTGCCAAACTTAAATTGGTATAGAGTTGAGCCATTTCCAGGGCTGCCGGGGATAAAACATCATGAATAAAACTGCCTTCCGAATGATCGATTCCGGAAGGCACCTTGCTCTTTAAGCGTTGCAGTATTTCATCATAGGTTTGTTCTTCAAACAACCACTGCCACCTCCCCATACTGTGTAACTAAGGTACACGCGATTTTTAGTGTCGCATCTGCAAGATCGACACTCAGACTTTTCACTTCAATAATACATGGGTTAACCTTTAACGCCTCGGTGATATACCGCTTGGCTTCACTCAGCGCCGCTTCCTGGCTTAAACTCTGGCCAACCAGGTTTTCGAGCTCGTGGCCATAGGCCCAAGAGTAAGCTAAATATCTGTATCGCGGTGTCCTTAAGGCTTTCATCGCCCAGATCTTAATAGCTTCTTGCCCCGAGACTGTGCTCAATTTACCATCCACCATAAGAAAGCAGTCACGGTCAAAATCCCATGCATATTCCTTAGAAATCGCAGATTCTTCAAGCACTGTGGAACTGTCTGTCGTATACGTATCTAAAATAAATGGGAAAACCGCCTCACCCATTAAAGACTCACCACCTTGCAGAGAACGATATATCGTTGCTGGTTTTCTAAAGGAAGTAGAGCAACCCGGTCTCCTTTTTTTAGGCAGCTCTTGATGCAAAGCTCTCCTTCGGCAAAACCGACTTCATTAATACTATGGTAATGTGATCCGTGTTCACCTACGGCAGCTCCGCATGTTTCGCCACTCCCCGTTGTCACTGCCATGCTTGCCCGCAGTCCATGATCGAGAAGCGCGTCAGCCATCACCAAATTATCCTGGTCGAGCTGAAGATCCTCCAGCTTTATCCGGATTTTGGGCAATGGATTGGTGACCTGACCGATACGGATATATGGTGGGTTATACTTTTTCCCCTGGGTCTGCATGATTTTGACCAGATCCGAATAAGGATTCTTGGTATCCATTGGAATATCACCCCTTTTTTGTCTCCACATCGGTAAATTTCAGTCCCAGGTCCATGGTATAATGGCCTTCATGCCAGGTATGGCAATCCGTACCGATTTCAAACAACCCATTCATGCCGGTAACCGGTTCCTGGATTCTTACGGAAGTCCCACTGATACAGTCACTGTTTCCCAGAACGGAAATATTCCCGTTCCGTTCCAACCCATTCAGCATATTTTTAGCCACATTCTTTGGATCTTTGTATTGTTCCTTCTGGTAAACCGCCTGAAGCACACCGTACCTTCTGAGCCAGTCCGTATTTTCCACTTTGCCAAGGCTATCCCCGTTATCGTTATAGATCCTGACCCGGTTAATCATATTTTCAATGCTTTCCGAATACGTTGCCCCGATCATATTCAGATGGGAACCGAGAACGAGCGACGCGGTGACTGTCCCTTTTTCCAGAACGTATAACCTCCCGTTTTGCATACGAACGGTATATTTCTTCCCGGTTTGCTTGCCGGCTGCCGCGTAGGCTTCCGTAATACTTTCATAAGGACTTTGCGCATTGACAAGCAGATTTTGGACAATACCGGTTTTCTTCAATTCTCCGACAGAAACGCCAAAATCACCGGCTATTTTAGCTGCGATCGCTTCAGCGGTCGTCTTTTTAAAATTATATGTCCCTTTGGATTTAAGTAAATAAATCAGACCGTCATAAGCCGTCACGTGCAGCGTATTACTTGACCGGGATCGTTCCTGATAAAAAATAACCCCTGAGAACAGCTCTTTTCCATTGTCTTCTGACAGACTAAGCATATTCCCCGGGCTAAAATTCACTTTTGGTATATTCGGATCGGTTGAAGAGAGCACCTCAACATCGAGTTTTCTGGCAGCCTGTTTTTCATCCCCACTCCAACCAATTCGTTGTACAAGCTGGGTGATGTCCGTTTTTTTGTCTGTTACGATTAAATATACTTTCATAGCTTCAATACCTGCCCGACATAGATCAGATTGGGATTCTTAATCCCATTTTTGCTGGCCAGGGTAGGATACTTGGAGCCATCGCCATAATACCGTTTGGCAATAGCCCATAAGGTATCGCCGGATTTCACGGTATAGGATGAAGGGATTTCTCTTCCGGTCGATCTTGCATTTTTCGTCGTGACCGTCGTCGAAGCTGCCGAAGCAACGGTCTCAATGGTTATCAGCCGATATTCTTTCAGTTCCAGCGTAAAATAGACGTCGCCGGTCCCTTCCTCTTTTTCCCCGTACTGAAAACTTTCAATCGAAGCAGCGATGTTGATATCCGTGGAAGTAATAATCAATCGGATCGCCTTCCCGGATTTCCGCCAGCTTTCAATCCGGTGGACACAATCATACGGCGATGGGAATCCGGTATATTGGCAAAAATAATACTCTTCTTTCGGAAAAAAAGAGCTTAAGGTAATCGAGGCCAGCTTCTCTTTGCCAATGAGATTGATTTCACCGGCATCCTGGATATTGACCTTCGTGTTGATATTTCCCCGGGTAATTTGAAAGGAAGACGGCGGGACCGGGAGCTGCAGCTTCTCTGTATTATTGTCGTTCATGAGCCAGAATTCCATGAGTCTATCACCTCCGATCTTCTAAGCCATGTTAAGGGCTGTCAGCTTGATTTTACTGACCAGAGCGCCCGCAATCCGATCGATATCCGCTACTTCCCGGACAATGATGGTGTCGGAAAGCTTGGCGATACTGATTGAACCATAACCCGAACGCAGATTGTTGGTTTCTCTCTTAGTCAGGACGGATTCACCCTCGTGAAGGAGTGCCGGGTAGTTGTCGTATGGGACACGGGGGATGCCAATACTATGTGAATAGCCACTATATTTGGAGCAAGTATAATAACCTTCACCAATATTATTCATACTTGATTCTAAGGCATTCTTGATTTTCGCGATTGTGGATCTTGCAGATAACTGCTGATAATTAGCTCGCAAGATGTTTCCTTTGCCGATGTTTTCCATACTCGAATACAAGGCATTCTTGACTTTCGCGATTGAGGTTCTTGCAGATAACTGCTGATAATTAGCCCGTAAGGTGTTTCCTTTGCCGATGTTTTCCATACTTAAATACAAAGCTTTCTTCATTTTTCCAAAGTCAATGTTTTCCGCTGCTAACTTTCCAATCTCCCCTCCAACTAAACTGCCAATATATCCACCTACTGGTCCAAATAATGACCCAATACCTAATCCTACAAGTGCTCCGATAGTAGAACCTCTTACACTTTTTAATTCTTTTGCCATTTTTGCTTTGTCATTATAATCTTTGTTGATTAACCGTTTTAAAGCAAAACTACCATACTCTCCAAATATGATTCCTAATGGTCCAGCTAATCTTCCAACTAATGATATTTTTGGAGGTATTATTTGAGGTAGTCTGAAGTTAGTTTTGCCAAGAGGTAAAGTTCCCTTTCTTATTTTTATTCCAATAGATTTACCATACTTTTTAAGATACTCATAATTGTTATTTCCAAGGAATTTTTTTTCTAGAAAACTTCCCCCTTTTTCGCCAACCTTCCCAAAAACTATCTTGTTTAGCACGTCAAAATAGGCGAAATCAATAAAAGGTCTGCGTTTTTGAGGATTAATGAATAAATCATTTACTGCTTGCGCAGCTATCCTAGAAGAAGAATCTATAAACTCAGGATTCTCTCTCAGTATATTTGATACTGATGACAAGTCTTTTTCCCCCTTTCATCAAGATACGTTGATTTCATTATCTCACTCTCATAAAACGCTCTGATCACAACTTTCTCCCCATAGGGTAACGATGCGAACACGGACGGTCGGATCCCTTTGGTTACCCAATAATAGTAGAGCATCTCCGCCCAGCCGTCCGTGCTGATTAGTTTTTTATTTCTTTAACCACATCGTCTCCGAAACCGCTGATTTCTGAGATCACATTGAAAAGCATCACGATCTCACCGGGCAGCAGCATTTTTTTGATGAGCTCCGCAGGGGTAGGTACCTTGAAATGGGCCATGAGTTCCTTGTCTTTTAGATTCGGGTCGATCACGCCCGCCAGAACAGTATCCATCTGGACTTCCCCCATGTCGATTCCCTGGATCTGACCGTTCATGAAGTTGGCGGCTGCTTCCTGGATTTCATTATATTTGGAGGGTGATAAGGCTTGGCAAGTGAATACGGCCTGACCACCAAACAATTCTGATAATCTTGGAATTTCCACCTTACGAGTCGGTAGCTTGAATTGATCAGTATCTGCTTTTAATAACAATTCCAATGTGTTCATTGCTTTTTCCTTTCTTTTTTCTTATTACTAGTACATCATTCTTGAATTTTCTTCTCACCTCAAATCAGGTCTGCGTGCCACAGTTCCGGCGACAAGCGGAGCACGGATTGCGTAGCGCGGCTGTTAGCGCCATGGAGGGCGCTATCTGCCGAAAGCGGAATGTGGCATGCAGACCCTGCCCAGATTACTACGTGTTTATGTTATGGTATTTAAAGAATGATGTACTAGTTAACTTGGAGCGACGCTTTCACTTGCTTATCCCTGAATCAGACTCTCGCTGATCACATCCAGCAGATCAAAATCACTAAAGGTAAACGGTACTGTTTCCTCGCTATTTTTTCCAGCTTCCCAATCGGCCAGGGCCACTTCGTCGAACATCACGTTCTTGAGCGCAACGCGTTCTGAGCCGTAGGCATCGGGGTCAGCTAATTTGGATACGATGGTGCAGACGGTTCCTCTGCCGGCTTTAATATCCATCGCGACTTTATTGATCATCCTGCTGGAGACCTTGTGCAGCTTCAAGCTACCTCTACCTTCCCAGCCGGTTACTTTATACCCCTTTGCCATGCGGCCGCAGATTTGGACATCACTTTTTGAAAGGTTGATCTTAGCTTGAAGGCCGCTGCATTCAGCGACCTTTTCATCATCGAGCCACACCTCGCCGTGGGTTCCATTCATAATTCTTTCAGGACTTAACGCCATTTCTTTTTCCTCCTGTTCTTACTAGAACCTTATTTACTTGATTTCAGGTCATAACGAAGATTTAAACTGCGGTACATGAATTTTACTTTGATAACTGATAATTCAATTAGATACTGATCTTCAGTTCAAAGTCCTCAATTGCATCCACGATCTTAATCGGTCCGGACAGGAATATCTTGTCCCCGGTGTTGGCCTCTTTGATTTGCTGGTCTGTCATCGCGCTCGTATTCACCCCAATAGATTGCAGGTACGTTTTCTGGGCTGTTATGTCGATGTCGACGGAATTTTTCCCGCGATCCAATAACTGCTGGTTTTCCAGCGATTCATAGTACGCTCGAATCGCCGTAATGAGCAGACATTTATTATCATAGGTGTTCGGAAGTTTTCCGATATAGGCATCATTGGTGGTCTTCTTGATATCGGCGTAGATCATATCCATGATGTCGACAAGTTTTATCTTCTTAAAGGCGGCGCCTTTGTTTGACGTCAGCGTGGTCAAACTGTTGACAGCCCTTGCGATTTTGACTTTTTCCCCGTCATTCATCAGAACCAATTTTCCGGCATCGATGGCGGTGTTGAACTCGCTAGTCGTTGAATGAGGAACATCATCAACTTCGGACAAGACTTGGAAAGTAGAACTGATGGACAGGGGATTCCCCGCGAGAATTCCGGCGATCCGGGAGCTGTAATTGGCTGTAGTATATGTCGTTCCACCAGCTACAATATTGTCGGTTGCAAAGTTAATGACACCTTCATGATCCGCAGCGGTGTTGGGTAATACCGCTTTGACACTCAGATTGAGAGTGTCTCTTAACCCTTTAACCCAGGTCGCGATGGTTGTGGCATCAGCGGAACTGATACCTGGGACGGCCAGATAGTTCCAGACGGATCCCTCCAGGTAAGTCTGGGCACTGGTATAACTTGAAGCAGCTGTCGGAAGGATATAGACCAGCAGTTGTAACGGCGGATTCTCGCCGCCCATGAAGGCCAGCTCGATTTGTTTTTTATTCGCCGTACTGAGATCGGATGGAATGTCACTCAGTGTTTCATAAACATGGGCGCCATTATGAACGCTGTCTTTCAGAATTAGAGCAACAATTCCGCGTTCCCCTCTTTTGATCGCCGTACTGGCGGCCTCTTGGAATAGGATATTGATTTTTGGCAATGGCATGGTTGGTTTCCTCCTCAATAATAATTTGCATCGTGCATAACCCTATTTGTTCTATAGATCCAATTGCATACTGAGACTTCCTGCAAGTGTTCCCTGCCCGGAAGTGTCCGGCCTGCTACCGGTGGTATCTAAATTAAAGCCCAGATAAATTTCCTTGCCCTTCGGGCCGCCAGTGATTTGCCGGATTTTTACTTTTCTTTCCCCAACAGTGATGGTGCCGCAGCTGAACAAGTCCCGGATATTCTCGTAGACTTGATACTGCAATGCTTTGTCGGGGTTGCCGTTGGCATTTAGAGTCGCATTGAATATGACATATAAAATGATATTTCTGGCATAAAACCGTTGGTTTTTGTCGGTCTGCGTTTCTTGAATAAAGATCACAGAAAAAGAAGGTCTGTTAAAACCTTCCTGCATTTCTTCCATATAGATGGAATAGCCTGGATACCTTGTCAGAATCATATTGCTGACCGCGTCGATAATGGCTTGTATATTCGTGTTCCTTACCTCCTTTCAAATTCATTGTCGCTCTTCAGTCGGCGCCCTGATTCTGCCAACTTTTCTGCAGTCGTTCTTCTCACTGATCCAAGCATTTTTATTGTGCACCCCGGCCCCTCCCTGCCTTCTGGATTGCATTAAACCCGCCGTCACCGGCACACCATCGGAAACCTATAAAGAACAAAAAAAACGCCCCTGTTGAGGAAGGACGATTCGTTAGTCAATAAATTTGTTTTCAGTCAATGACCACTGTACTAAGCATATCCTAAATTTCTCTTAAAAATCGGCGACTATTCGGAAAATTATCGGAAAAAGTTCGGACTTTCAGCTCTTCATTGTTTTATCCTGATTCATGGGTGTTGAGTCATCTGTGCTCTCTCTGAGCATGGTTTGTATCAGCGCCTTTTCTTTCGCCGGCGCAACGACGTAATCATGCGCCGCTCCGGCAACCAAGGCAACCAGAAAAGCATTGATAACAGCCAGCCCAATATTTTCTGCGTTGACTACCCCCTTGATGACGATTGTCCAAATAATAATAGTCAAAGCGACAAGTACAGAGAAAGGCCGAACGATCCAGTCACCCGTTCCATTCTTAGAAATTTTTCTTCCTAATTTCTTAAGGCCGTCTTTTAAGAACGAGACAATAACATAAACTGCGATAACCATACCACCCATAGATGAAATATCCTGAAGTGTTAAAAAAGCCTGAGGTAACGTAATAGTATCCATTTTCTCCTCCTTATAGCACCTAATGACGTTGACAGATGGCGAGTACTTTTTGGCAAGTATCGTAGCGATCCGTACCGACGATGTTAATCGCTTGCGGTGATACTTTTGCCGTACTGCCAATAACATAGATTCTCTCAGCACAATAGATTGATTCTGCCGACGCGTCGGCGAGGCAGGATACGGAAGCCTTTAGGTAATCGGCCAAGTAAGCGGCTGCGCGTTCATCAGGACCGGGGTTACAAAGAATCAACGTCGGGCTTATTCCCTTTTTTTCCTCACTTAGCCTTTCTATTGCACCTTTCTTGTTCTCTATGCCAAGAAAGATAGCCGGATTGATCTCATCCCTACTACCCCAGGGCACCCTGCGAACCTCAAAATGCAAATGGGGACCGCTGCTGTTTCCCGTACTGCCCATAATGCCGAGAACTGTACCTTCTTTAATCGTCTGACCATAAACTACGTTGACAGCTGCAAGGTGGGCATGGATGAGATCATAGAGGCCATTACAGGTCCGTATAATAACATAATTTCCCCAACCTGCAGGATCAGCTCCTTTCCCCAATGCATACCTTGCTTCGATGACTGTACCGGGTACGGAAGCGTAGATCGGAGTTTCCGTCGAGGCAAGATCGATACCTGTGTGGAACCCTTTCCGATACCGCTTGTTTTTTACGCCATAGGGATAGGTCACACGTGCTGATTTTAAAGGCAACATCCTGTCCTATCCTCCTTTCGAAGTTTATCTTAGTTTAGTTTAGATATTGAGACCGCCACTTTCATTTATACTATATACTAAACTACTTTACGCGATGTCTTGAATCTTAAGTAATCGGTTAGTTTTTGATTAATATTCTTCTTACGATATCGAATCGTCTTTTCGTCCATACCAAGTGCTAGCCCAATCTGCAGATTACTTTTTCTTTTTAACCCATAATACTGTTCGCAAATTGCCTGTTCCAGGGGATCGAGTGAATCCAGTGCAAAACAAATACCCTCCATGGAAGCTTCCAAATGCATGATTTCCATTTTGAGCTTGATTTTCTTCTCCAGTAACCCAACCAGTTCCATTTGTGATTTTTCTATTGAACGTGAAAAATCATTGTAAGCTTGCACTGTCGGATCACTCATATGCCCGCTCGATCCACCTGCAGCCACACCATATTTTGCAACCATTCCATTTGAAGGTATCAGCTGATTAACATCACATAGTGTTTTTCTAATGTCTTCAACATGCATCTCAACCGCTTCCAACGCTCTCCGCTTGACTTGCAGTTCTTCCAGTTTTCGATAATAGCTTCGCAACGTCGCTTCCATTCCTTTCATTGTTGTGTTATCCATTTTTCCACTCCTCCCTGAAAGCCATTGTTCTATTTGTTGGTAAATAATCCCACCATAACAAGCATATCTTATTTTCACGGATTAATTCGGCAAAACACCGGGAAAAATTCGGAAATCTATGACTGGGAATTAAGATGCAAATACATTGTAAGCTTCAGCATTATTTTCTTCCGTCTGTTCCTAATCGTTTTCTCATCCATATTCAACTCCTGGCTAATTTGCATATTACTTTTTCCCTTAAGGCCATAACATCCTTCACAGATGGTCCGGTCTATCGGATCTAATAAACTCATGGCAAAGCTTATACCTTCTATAGCCGACTCAAGATAGACGATCTGCATCTTAAGCTTGATCCTTCGTTGTCGTAATTTCACCAGCTCCTTCTCTATCCTATCTTTGGGTGGCTTAAGTGCGGGATAAGATTGAGCAGACGCTTCACAAACATAACCGGCTCCACCTAAAATTCCTCCATATACGGATATCACATCCTTCGAAGGCACCAGTTCATTGACATCCAATAGCATTCTTCTGAGCTCACCCACATTTTTCTCAATAGTCTTAATCACAATTTCCTTGACCTGTATTTCATCTAATTTGCGATAATAAGCCTCTAGAATATCCTCCACATCTGTACTCTGTCTGTCACTCAAGGTATCACCTCTCTCTGCCAATATTGAATATTCCAGCCGCTTCATTATGAAGTTAATTATTATATTATTGCTTCATTATGAAGCTGTCAATCATTTTTATGGAATATTTTGTCGTTTTATTTGCAATATTTCTATTGAAATGCTACTTAACGTAGAGTATACTGTTTTCATGGGAGGTATAAATAACGTGGACTTTGGAAAAATATTAAAATACTTACGGCAGA
The DNA here is from genome assembly GCF_024972775.1 of Dehalobacter sp. DCM. Classification (NCBI taxonomy): domain Bacteria; kingdom Bacillati; phylum Bacillota; class Clostridia; order Eubacteriales; family Desulfitobacteriaceae; genus Dehalobacter; species Dehalobacter sp. DCM. Next base: position 3,486,291 of record NZ_CP092282.1, read on the forward strand.
CGAAAAAAATTACTCAAAACGAGTTAGCCCATGCTCTGGATGTCTCCCGTTCCGCTATTTCGTTATATGAACTAGGCTTACGCGAGCCTGATTTAAAATTCCTCCAGAGAGTATGTAGTTACTTTGATGTTTCAATGGATTATCTTTTTAACGAAGACCAAACGAATCACGAGAACATACCTAAGCCTTACAGCAACAAAAACCATTCCTTAGTCATGGTTCCGATCGTCGGTCGGGTTCCGGCTGGGACGCCAACGATACCCTTTGAGGATATTGAAGATTATCTGCCTGTCCCGGGTTCTTTTGTTCGCGAAGACGAAACAGTTTTTGCTCTGAAGATAAAGGGCGATTCCATGATTGATCTCGGCATTAATAACGGTGACATTGTGTTGGTTAAAAAACAGGAAACCGCTCAAAACGGCCAAACTGTTATCGCAAGGATCGACGGGGAAGAGGTCACATGCAAACGATTCTACAATATCGATAATAGAAAAGTGACACTTGAACCTGCCAACAGCAAATACCGCGCACTGGAACCCGACCATGTTGAGATCGTTGGGGTTGTATTTAAAGTTATTAAAGATGTATTCTGATAGTCATCCTGCGTAATGTTAAACCCCGTATCACCTAGAATATTGGTAATACGGGGCTTTAATATGCCAATTCATGTGAAAACCAGACATCAGCACCGTTTTTCTGAAAAAGCTATCTCCCATCGCAGCAGGACTCTTTGCCTATTCGGTAACCAGGATAATATTTATAGCGAATAATAATTCCTTTGCAGGAATTTTGATTGGTAATGTCAAAAATAGTAGTATAAGGAAGCTATTCCATAAACTATTAGGAGCATATGACATGATGCAGAATGCCTTACTGGGTTATCAGGACTTGATTGAGACAATCATGGCTACGTTAGATGCACGTGACTCCTATACTGCCAGCCATTCTGAAAGGGTAAGCGATACCACAGAGTGGATTTGCGAAATGTTACACCTACCGAAAAATACATCCGAGATGATCCATATCGCGGCGCATGTCCATGACATAGGAAAAATTGGAGTTCCGGATCATGTGCTGTTAAAGTCATCCACGTTAACCGACCTTGAATGGCATTTGATGAAAAAACATTCGGAAACCGGCTATCAAATCCTGAGTAAGGTTGCCGGTTTGGATAAAATAGCGCTGATTGTCAGGCACCATCATGAGCGCTGGGACGGCAAAGGATATCCGCTGGGCCTTGCCGGCAAGGATATCCCTATCGGCTCCAGAATCATTGCCCTCGCGGATTCCATCGACGCCATGTTAAGCGACAGGAATTACCGCGAAGCCATGTCGTTAACCCAATGCAAAAGCGAAATCGAACGGAATTCAGGCGTTATGTTCGATCCCGTTATCACACGCATCCTTCTTGATAATTGGCCTGGCTTTGTTTAAAATCCATTGATAGCTGCACACTGCCGTACCCCATTAATACCGATCTCGAACTAATTCCAGGAGAATCCGGACAAGGATATCATTATCCTCTTTTGTCCTGATTTTTTCCTGGAATATCTTTATCTGCCCGGATCGGTCGCTGCCGGTGATTTGCATGATTTCACACAGAGCGTTCTTAAATTCCGATCGGGTGAGTGTGCTGGGAGCGCCATTGGCATAGCTCTGGAGAAGGGTAACGATCAAGTCGATATCTGCCGTTCTTACTCTCTCCTCACCGCCATCCGAATAACGCGGCTGTTGGGAGTAGGATTTGCTCCGAAGCAAATCCAATGCCGCCTGATTATCGCTAACATACAGCATGGCCATGATTGGCCCCAAATCAGCCAACATGTCCTGACTATCCAGGTATTTCAAATAATAACCAATCGCCTTTTCCGGATGACCGGTCAGAAAATACAGTTCACCCATAGAATGAAACCAGAAACTATGAGGATCCATTCTCTCCTCAAAGCGTCTATAAATCTCCAGCGCCATATGATTGTCACCGGCCATACGCGCAGCGGATGCCGCTTCCTCCAGGATAAAGGTTTCATCGGTCAAGTCCAAAAGTCGTTGATAATAGACCAAGGCCTGCTGCATATCCCCCGTCTTCTCTCCCCACTGATAATTGTATAGTCGGGCCAAGGAAAGCAAGGTATAGACATCCGTGGGGTTTTGCGCCAGTGTGTCCTGATATGATTTCAAGGCTTCTTCGTGCTTATCTTCCAATAAGAGCTTATCGCCGGCAGAGAAATGATTGATTGCCGCTATTTCCACTGAGGGATAGTTTTCATCCAACTGCACGAGATACCCCTCGCTGTCCGAGATGGCATTTCCCGCTTTATCCAACGCCTCCACCTGGAAATAGACTTGGGCTCCCGGATAAAAACTGCCCAGGATCGCCGACGAACTTACTCCCTCTTGTGGATTGGCGTAAAAGACAAAATTCATGTCTCTTAATTGCAGCCCGGCAGGAGCAAATGAATAGGACGTGTCCTTTATCCCTGTCTTGTACGCTCTGGAAACATATCCCCCATCTGCTTTGAGCGTCAAATTGATCGTATAGGAAACAGCTCCTGGCACGGCCTCCCAAGTAATATCGATTTCATCACCTTCCCGGAAGGATGACCGGCCGTTGGGAGCGGTAATCTTGACCCGCGGCTGCAGGGTATAGTGCAGTTGCATCGTTTTCCCGTCTTCCACCGCAAAATAGCCCAATCCTTTAAAGCGGCCCAGTCCTTCCAGATCCTTCGGTATAAAACCAAGAACGACGAAATACCTGCCGGGGCTGACTTTAGAGAAGCTGAACTGACCCTTATCATCGGTTACGACCGGGGTCTGTGACGCGATGTCTTCGAGATGGTTGCCTCGCCCGTCGTATTCCTTATCATTGATAAGGTAAACCTGAACATTGGCCATCGGCGACGTTCCAACATAAATTGCGCCTGCAACTCCTCCTTGCCGGCTTGAACCCTCCGCTAAGGACTCGATCTGGGCAAGTTGTATTTTGGCATGCTTGTAAACTGGTTGCAGCTCTAAACTTGCATTGATTTGTTCCGCATCATTCATGTTCTTTGTATCTACATTATTTGAGCTATTATTTTGCGCAGCCATTGACTCGCGCCAGTTTATCTCTTCGAGTTCCATGGCTTTGGTATAAGCTGCTTTGGCCTTTTCATAGTCGCTTTGAGCATAATATAGATCCCCTTGCCAGTCGTAATACTTTGACAGTTCGTATATTTTTGCGAATTCTTGTATTCCGTTATTAATCAGAGCCTCCGCCTTGCCATAGTCCCCCTGCTCCAGATGCAATCCAATAAGGCTTCCCGTTATCTCGGCAATTTTCCATGTTTGCTCGGGGTAATATTCCCTGTATCCCTGCAAGGCAAGATTGAGCCAGTAGTCTGTTTGCTTAAAATCCCCCAGTGTCTGGCACAACTGGCCAACCATATGAAACCCGCTATATTTCCACTGCGTATTTCCCTGAGCTTGTGAGACCCGTTTCAGATAAGCGATGGCCTGTTCAGTACTGATAGTTAACGCACCGCCCCCGCCACCGCTAAAGGTCGGGCCGACAAACACTCTGTTCTCTGAGGAAAGAACTGTGACAGCCAGATCAAAAGCGACATCCCGGGCTTGATTACTTTGTGGAAAATACTGCATCAGTCGTTCCTTAACGATCATCGCTGCTTCCGGTTTATTTCCTTTCTGATAGTGACTGACGGCAGCAGCCATTAGTGGCGGCGTGAAAGTATATAAGACCCCCAATAGAATCATCAGGACAACCAGGATCATGACAGCGGTTTTGGTTTTTATCTTCAAACTCTTCGTTCTATTCATTTTTGGTTACCCCCATTATCCGGCATATGCAGAACAGCCATCTGCAGGGCTCCGAAGGGTGTGTTATCGCTGGGAACAATGACCTGCGGTCTGTCAGCCTGAAACTGTGCAATCTCCTGGGGTGCAACGTAGAAAAAGGTTGTGGTATACACACCGGTAATGAGCAGTAAAATGATCACACAGGCAGCGAATATGCCCCGAGGCAGAGCAATGCGGTGTTCCCACCAAGATATATCTCTGTCACTCAGGCCAACTATCTCCGCGGCGTTCGGCTTTACCCTACCATCTATCGCGTTCACTTCGTTGATGCTTTTTATCCCCTTGCCTGTGATAACTGTCTTCTTGACCTTGGCTCTTGCTTCCGTTGAAAAATGGACAGCGCGCAGCTCTTCCTCCAGATTATCTTTCAGCCAATTCTTTAATTGATCCTGCTCCTGCATCTGCCATTCCCTCCTTTCGCATCACTTTTTCCAAGGCTTTTCGGCCCCTGGCCAGATGACTCTTGACTGTGCCTTCCGGCATTTCCAGAACATGAGCGATATCGCCTATCTTTAAATCCTCGTAGTAATAAAGTACAACCACTTCCAGGTAACGGATGGGAAGCTGCCGGAGACAGCGCCTGATCTGCCTTCCTGTGTCCCTGCGGATAATATGATCCACCAAAGGTTCTTCCAACACATGGAGTGGGTAGACGTCGTCTTCCCATGGCACAAGGCGGAAGCGGCGGCGACGCCGAATATTGTTGCGGCTGAGATTCAGCGCAATGCGGTACAGCCAGGTATACGGCGCAGACGCACTGCGGAAATTGTCCGCATTTTCATAAGCTTTGATAAATACATCTTGCGTGATTTCTTCTGCTAAATGGATATCGTTAACAACAAGGAAGACGACGCGCATAATCCGGTCACCGTAAAGGCCCATCCATTCCTCTACCTGCTGCCAATGCTGCCCAAGCATCATCTTCCCCCCTTTTCATTCTTTAGACAAATAAGCCGTTAAAAAAGTTGCAAAAAAATCCGCAAGTCAGCTTAAGCTATACTCACGGATTCATTATATACTATATAACTTATTTGAAGTTAATTGAGATTGAGACCATACCTATTGTGGTTTATGACCAGCATTCAGAATGAAAGCAATTTCCCCGTTTATCGCACGCCAGACATTCTGAGTCATAGCCGTCATAGCCAGTGTCGTCTACCGGATCACGATCATAAACACGATTTATTGCGTTGCGCATCCTGTCAGTATCCGTTCTCTCTGTTGCTTCCAAAGTCATTGAAATAACGCCTTCATATGCCATACCATCGTCCCCCTCCCAAAACTTTTCATATTATCATCACATTTCACTTACCATCTTGATGGCGCTATGCCGATATCTGATTATCGGCTTCATTTAGCGCATAAACCATAGTTCCTACATTCTTCATAATGTCTTTCGCCGTCTGAGGCTTATTCATTGTATACAGATGAATCCCGTTAACATCATTCGCCAAAAGTTCAATAATTTGTTCGGATGCATAGGCAATGCCGGCATCTTTGATTGCTTCCTGATTGTGTTCAAATTTTTCTAAGGTTCGGGCAAGCTTTTTAGGGATTCGCGTATTGGAGAGCTTTACCATTCTCTCAATAAGCTGAACATTCGTCACCGGCATGATACCGGCTTGAATTGGGACAGCTATCCGGTTTTGTTCAAGCTTATCCCGGAAGCGATAGAATTTTTCATTATCAAGGAAAAGTTGTGTTATCAAAAATTGCACGCCTGCTTCTATCTTTCTTTTTAGATTGTCAACGTCTTGATTTATATCCGGGCACTCCGGATGGGTTTCAGGGTAACATGCCCCTCCAAGACAGAAATCGGATTTATCTGTGATATAAGCCGCTAAATCCGATGCGTGTTTAAAATCTTGAAAAACATTTACCGGATCAGCATTTTGGGGCAAATCTCCTCTCAGCACCATAATGTGGTTAATGCCTTTATTTTTTAAATCCATCAGGATCGTATCAATCTGGGCTTTCGACGATCCCACACAAGTCAGATGGGCCAGCGCATTGATGCGGTACTTATTGCGAATCTTCGATGCGATTTCTATTGTATTGTTACTGGAGCTTCCGCCCGCACCGTAAGTAACACTGATATAATCAGGTCTAAGAGGAGCAAGCCCGTCAATCGTCTCATGGATCATATCAATAGAAGCAATTTGCTTCGGAGGAAAAACCTCAAAAGATACGACCGCTTTTTTTGTTTCGAATTTTTCTAAAATGTTCATTACTAACTCCCCCTCGCTAACTTGTTTACGTTCTGTCTTTCCTACTTGCTAACCTGTTAACTTATTATACTCACGCATAAATGATTTCCGTATGTTTTTGGTATGAACAGGTTAAATCAGAACCCGAATGGTAGTTACCGCCACTTAAAACTTGCCTAAATCCACATCTGTTTTGTATTGTTGTTACTGATTCCATATCAAAAAGGCGACCCTAAGGCCGCCTTCCATCTATAATTGCAAATAAAATAATTGCTGATATCAAATACATAGAATAACCCATCCTTGAACCTCCTAATTGATAAGTTATATCCGAATCCCTCATCAACGCTGGTTAAGTAGTCGGTCTACTCATCGTCACGCATATATTCGATAATATCTCCGGGTTGACAGTCTAAAGCCTTACAAATGGACTCCAACGTGGATAAGCGAATGGCTTTCGCCTTTCCATTTTTTAATATAGATAGGTTCGCCATCGTTATTCCAACTCTCTCGGAAAGCTCTGTGACACTCATTTTTCTTTTTGCCAGCATCACATCAAGATTAATGATAATTGCCATATCCGTTTCACCTCAGATCGTTAAATCGTTTTCAGATTTTATATCGATGGCATTTCTTAATAATTTTTGAAGAACAGCCGCAAAGACGGCGACCACAACAGAACCAAACGTAATGACCAATCCGATCAATATGAGACCCGGAGCGTCGTCCAGCTCCGCCATCAAATACATGAAAGGCGTAATCGCCGCATACAAGATACCAATCATACTAGCGCAGTATTTAATATATTTTAAAGATTTTACCGATGATTCCGAGAAAGCTTTGTTCATATCGATATCGCATAAAAGTTTAAATGCACGATACAAAGCAAAATAAAACGGTATTGCAGATAAATACATACCGATTATTACAGGATATAACCAATACGTCGGAAAATATCCTTCGTTCCCGCGCACTACCATAGGTAACCCCAATACACACAAAGCAAGAACGGGCATGCCAATAAGAATGACAGCTATCTTTAAAAAAAGTGTTTCTCGTTTCATATGAGCACCTCACAAAATAAATTATTAAAGTGATTTTACTCTATTCTTTATCGATTTACAATAAATTATTTTTATTTATCGTTATATTATTATTGAAATCTTTTTTTAAACTTAGCTCAAACACTTAATTGAAAGGCGAGATGCCATTTTGTAAATCGAAATGCTGTCTTTGTAACTGACAACTCACTATTTGTAAACGAAACGCAGAGTTTGTATTCGGTATGCATGCGATGAAAACAAAATGCAGATTTTGTAATCCACTTGCAGTTTGATTTCTTCGTTCTTCCAGCGTATTTTGTAAAAAGGAGATGCAAAATGGCAATCGATTCTAACAGAACGGTGAGAAGCCAAATAGCCAAAGCACATACTGTAAAAGCCTAGGCGCTTTGGCATCTTCATTTAGAACCCTTAACATTATTCGGAGCGATATGGTTCATTATTTCTTGTGAGATAACGTCGATGGGTTAACCGATAAGGGCTTTTACCATGAATTCATACCCGCCAGTTTGACAAAGCGGTCAAATTCACTTTATTCTTATACTGTTAAGTTGAATACATAGTGATAGATGACAGGAGATAAAAACATGGACTATTTAGGGAAAGATATAAAGAAATTGGGTTTCGGTCTGATGCGGCTTCCGATGAGCGAAAAAGACGTTGATATTGAGCAAACGAAAGAAATGGTTGATCTTTTCATGGCCAAAGGATTTACTTACTTTGATACGGCTTATGGCTACATCAAAGGGAAATCCGAAGAGGCCGTTAAAACCGCTCTGGTGGAACGCTACCCACGGGAGAGTTTTCAGCTGGCCACCAAGCTGCCGGCATGGGAAGCGGATACTGCCCACAAAGCGAAAGACATGATCTATACCTCACTGGAACGGACAGGTGCGGGCTATTTCGATTACTACCTGCTGCATAATGTCAGTGCCAGCCGAAATAACACGTTTAACGACTTTGGTATCTGGGACTATGTCCAAGAGCTGAAAGCAAAGGGACTGGTACTGCATGCCGGCTTTTCCTTCCATGACAAAGCCGATGTACTGGATCGGATACTTACAGAACATCCCGAAGCTGAATTTGTGCAGCTTCAGATCAACTATGCTGACTGGGAGAGCGAATCTGTCCAGTCGCGTTTATGTTATGAAGTGGCTCTGAAGCATAACAAACCCATTATTATCATGGAGCCCATCAAGGGCGGCGCTTTGGCCAACCCTGCCCAGAGCGTTCGAAAGATACTCCAGGAAGCGAATCCGAAAGCCTCATTTGCTTCCTGGGCTATTCGCTTTGGTGCATCGCTGGATAATATCATTACTGTCTTAAGCGGCATGTCGACACTGGAGCAAATGAAAGATAATCTTTCCTATATGGACGATTTTAAGCCTTTAAGCACGGAAGAAAAGGCCGTAATCAGCCAAGCCCAAGCAGCTATAGCTGCTATTCCCTCTATCCCCTGCACCTCCTGCGGCTATTGTCTCGAAGAATGTCCGCAGCACATTAACATTCCCCAGGTTTTCGAAGCCCGAAATCAGCACATGGTCTTTGATGATCTAAACGGTGCCAAAATGTCGTACCGGATCGCGATGATGTTTGGCAGCAGTAACCCCTCCAAGTGTATTGCCTGCAGCAACTGTGAAAATGTCTGCCCGCAGCAAATCAATATTATCGAAACGCTAAAAGAGACGACGGCACTATTAGATTAAGGTTCTCCGTATTCCGCATTCTTTGACAAACTAAATATATTGGTATCAAAAACAGTGAGATAAAATACAACAGCGCTGCCGGAAGCTATCAACAAATCGAGGGGCCTCCGGAAGCGCGTTTTCTTTTAGAGAATCTGGGTTATGGTTCCACTTTGGTTGATCGCGTATGCTGGTTGATTGCGCATCACCACACTTACGATCCTATTAGAGAGATAGACCATTTTGTCAGGAAATTCGTTAAGACAGAGACAGCAAAAAAACTTGTTGCTAATGTTTATACTATAAGATAGCGTCAGACGCATGATTCGTTTTAGTAGCGATTAATTATCCACCTTATATTTCGTCAGCTCGACCAGTTTTAAAGAGTTGTCGCTGATTCCTTCAATTGATGCCGTTATTTCTTGCGTCGCGGCAGCTTGGTTTTCGGCGATGCTCCCTATTTGATTAATATCGTTGATTATCTTTTCAATGGAACTTTTCATTTCGGTCAGTATGTCCGTGACCATAACAGCGGAATCTTTGCTCTGGGCGGCCAGCTTACGCATTTCTTCCGCAACGACCGCGAAGCCGCGTCCTTGTTCCCCTGCCCGTGCAGCTTCAATCGCCGCGTTTAATCCCAAGAGGTTGGAATGTGAGGATATGTCCGTTATTGCCCCAATCACCCGATTAATCTCATTGATCTTTACTGCAGATTCATTCGCCGATTCAACGACACTATGGATCGTATTCGAGAGCCCTGCAGAGCCCGAAGCCACTTCCTGAAGTCCGGCGTTGACTTCCTGGAGAGTTGCAGCTAAATCTTGCGACGATTCTTCGATCTTTGCCATTTTTTCATAACTTCGGCCGATGGAAAAACAGCCAATCGCTTTACCGCTGCCGTTTGATATGGGACTGGTCATCGACATAAACGGCAGTCCGTTTAATTGTTTCGTAATAACAACACTGGATCGTCCCGTTTGCATGCATTGGGTAAATTCCGGACTTAACGTGCTGACATCGCTTCCTTCATCCGGTGTATAATGGCCAATTTCATATCCCGGAAAGAAATGAATCGGACGCGTCGTGTTGGTCACAGCAACCATCATATCTTCGTGCATCAATTCTTTTAATCTGGATCCGACAATGGCATAGGCATCGAGAATCTCTTCATCCGTTTTTGTCTTAATATCCAATAAATCCATGCAGCCACACCTCTATTTCTTTTTGTCATTCTTCACCGGTTAAATGACATGCATATTTTATGCCATATTTAACCATGGGCTTCGCGGCAGATATTCTGCATTTTTTATTACACGTTTATTCCATAAAGATAGTCATTTTGGTAATTAATTTTCTAAATGGAAATTTTTCTTATTTTTGGATAAACAGTTGGGTCCAATGGTATTCTGCTTGTTCCAGTCCCACGCCAATTTCAGTGAAGTTCGGGTTAAGAATATTCTGCCGGTGTCCCGCCGATGCCATCCAAGACTTCACAACTTCTTGCGCCGATCGCTGCCCCTTGGCAATGTTCTCCCCGGCCGACCGATAAGTGATGCCAAAATTCGTTAACATCGTAAATGGCGAACCGTAGGTTGGTGACGTATGGCTAAAGTAATTTTTCTGAGCCATATCCTGACTCTTGATCCTGGCGACCCTTGACAGCTCCCAGTTCTCGACTAAGGGTTTCAGTCCGTTCTTTTGCCTTTCGATATTGCATAAACGGATCACTTCTTTTTCTGCTGCCCGAATATCTTGTCCGACGCCGGGTATGTTCAGCTTTTGGTTGGGATAAATCAATCTGGGATTTTCCACTTGCGGATTCGCATTGATAATTTCACTGAGCCCGACTTGATACTTCACAGCAATCTTCCACATGGAGTCGCCCGGCTGGACAACGTAGGTCGTTGTCTGACCTAAGACTGTTGCCGGAAAAAACAGCCATACTAGTACTATGGTTAAGACTCTTTTCATCGTAATAGTTTTGTTCATCTTATTTCCTCCCAATGCTATTTGGTAATAAGTTAACTGGTACATTGAGATTATTCTTCGTCGTTTGTTGGATTATCATGTACTGAAATTGGATCATTTTTAAGTAATCGAGCCGACGATTTATCCGTTTGTCCACAGTTCACTATCTTATCTGAGAAAATTTACAAACTATAATTCGATACTTCTTTTTGCATAATAAACCAAAGGAGTTCCTTTGAAACCTCCTATTTCAACGAATGCCAATTTAGGTCATCCATGACCTTGTCGCTCCTGCACCCTCCATGGTGCCCGCGACATTAGGTCATCCATGACCGTCACAGATGGGCTAATTAATATGTGCTCCGCTTGTCGTGGGAGCTGTGGCACACGGACCTAATTCGAGGTCAAAACGGCAACGGCATGAAAGCGAGGTGGGACGATGGTTCCGGACAAAATCTTCTATGAACCGGCAGCCCTTGATTATAAACTGGGCCAAAAGTTAAAGACAAAATTTGAACATTTACCGTGGATTCCCATTGAGAGCCACAATAACATTGAAGCGCTGCGTCAAAACGAAAACCGCGAATTTGCTCGAATGAAACGGCATCTGATCATCGGCGTCAGAAAATCCTTAACGTATACACCCAATCAGAAGGTCTCCGATTATCTGGTTCCGTATACCTCGTCTGGCTGCAGTGCCATGTGCCTTTACTGTTATTTGGTCTGCAATTATAATAAATGCTCCTATCTTCGGCTTTTTGTAAACCGGGAGCAAATGATGGAAAAGCTGCTTAAAACGGCACGCAATTCGGAGAAAGACCTTGTCTTTGAAATTGGCAGTAACAGTGATTTAGTTCTGGAAAATACCATTACCGGAAATTTAGAATGGACCATCGAGCGTTTCAGTCTGAGTGAAAGAAGCTTTTTGACCTTCCCCACGAAGTTCGATCATATCGATTCATTGCTTCCGTTAAATCACAGAGGCCGCATTATTATGCGCATGAGCATGAACCCGCAGGAGATCATTCAAAAGGTCGAGTTCGGGACCTCCTCATTACACGCACGGATCGAAGCCCTTAATCGGATGGGTGATGCCGGATATAAAATAGGGATGCTCATTGCTCCCATCGTCCTGGTAGACAACTGGCAGACGCTCTATGCTCAGTTGATTGATGAATTAGCCAACTCGCTTTCCGAGACTACCAAAAAGCAATTGTTTATTGAAATGATTTTTATGACTTACAGTTATGTGCATCGCGCCATCAATGTGGAAGCTTTCCCTAACGCCGTGGAGTTATATGACAAATCCCTGATGACCGGACGCGGCAAAGGAAAATACTGCTACCGCCCTGAAGCCCGAACAGAAGCAGAGCAATTCTTAAGAGAACAGCTCGAACAGAAACTGAAGAATGTACCAATTATTTATGTGGTATAGGAACTATTTCCAGAAACCAATTATCCTATTTTCATGCTATCCATAAAATTCTTGTGATAGCTATCAAAATCTTTTAAGCAAAGGGAACAACCTTTTTCATATTGAAAGGGCAACTTCTGTTTGAAAACTAGTAAATCCTGAAGATCAATATTTTCTATATTTCCGAATTCCAACAGCGAAGGCGGGCATATGCTCCACGCCCCATTGGGCAATATTCCTACTGAATGATGTTTTCCATTACTGCAGCAACAGATACTCGAAGAATTTATGGCATTCACATTTAATCTGTCTTTATTTAAATCTGAAATGATGAGTTCGTCCTCGCAATAATCTTCAAGTTTTACATGATATCCATAATTCTTCAGTTTATTAGCGATAAACGTTGAATCAAAATATTTCTTATGGTATTTGTCGTACCCGATGCAAAGCATGATCCTTTCTTTATACCTGTGAGTAACTTCATGAAAAGTATCAAAGAGACTATCATTATTTAGGAAATAGCCATTTGTCGCCAGAACCAGATCAAAATTATTTTTAAGAGTATAATCAAGCATATTGAAAATTTGAAAATTGAAAAATGGTTCTCCTCCAAAGAAATTTATTTTCTTTATATTGTTATCCTTTGCAATATGAATCGATTTTTCAAATATTTCTAAGGACATATCTTCACCCCGATCAGGGCCACACGCATAGACACAATGCTCACATTCATTGGTACATCGGAGTGATATAAATAGCGTTAAGAATTTCATTTCGTTTAATGTGCGCTCCATAACCATGGACTCCCCCTCTTTCAATTAAGTAAAATTTGCTTGTATCCAATTTAGACTGTTAATGTCCTGTCGTTTCGGCTATTCGATTGGAATCGCGGCATTGAGAACAGTCCCTTTGCCGATGACAGAATTGATCTGAAAAGTACCACCCATACTTTCGATCCGTTCTTTAATCCCAATCAGGCCTAAGTGAACGCCATTCAAGGCCCAAAGTTCCAATTGTTTCGTTTCGAATCCTTTGCCCGCATCCTCAATACTGATCGTCAACTGCGATTTTGTGTGGAAAAGATTAATTTGCAAGCGGTTTACCCCGGCATGTTTCAATACATTGGTGATCCCTTCCTGAATAAACCGATAAGCAGCGATTTCCACCTCTTCCGAGAACCGACTGTCTCTGTCGAAGCCTTCAAAATTTAATGATGTCAATAGTGATTCCTTAAAGATAATATCTTTACACAGTAATTCGACAGCAGACAATAAACCTAATTGGTTTAACGTTGACGGACGTAATTGATTACAGGTTTGATGCAATTCCACATTCAATTCAGCAATGACTTCCTCTAAATGGGTAATGACTTTAGCTGTCATTTTATCTTTTGTGACAGAGGGTTGATCAGCGAGAACTTTCAACCAGCGGCTTAGATCCAATCCCAGCTGTAAAGGTCCGGCATGTATTTCTTCGGCGATCATTTTTCGATCCTTCTCTAAATTCTTAAAAGCGGAACTCGAACCAATTAAAAATCTTTGATGCCGCATTCCAAGCTCTGATTTCCGTTCAATTTCTTCGATATCTTGAGAAAGCTTGTTAATGGTATAGGCGATTAGATAAATCCGGGCTATTTCTTTAGCCGCAATGGCAATGGCCATCAACTCCCTTTGTACCGGGATCATATTGGGATCCTTATATGTAATAAATATCCCGCAGACAAAGTTATCAACGGTATGGGGAATATAGAACGTGGCCGGAATATCTTCCGGAAGCATAACAATCTCCTGATCTCCCTGATCTCCCTTATTTCCCCCGCATACGGGTTTCGTTTCAAAATAAGACATGAGTTTATCCTGGGTTGTCACGTCTTCCGGAAAATGTCCAAAGGTCTTTTTTATATATTCAACCCTTTGGTCACAAGCAATCAGAAAAATACTATCGGCATTAAGGTCCTTTATCACTTTTCCATAGGGAAAGACCTCGTCAAATAATGCCAGGTTAGCCGTAATCTGACTTAATTTATCGGTAAAGTTCGGATCGGCTTTTTTCTTTATAAATTTGGCTAATAGACGATCGATGGTTATATAAATAAATGACGACCAGATGATTACCCAAATGGCTAAGCTTACTATTTGCAAAAAGGCATTTAAGTCAGATGTTTTTAGCAAATCCAAATAGATTGCCGCTAAAAATAACACGCCGCCGGAAATTAACGCCATTATCAAAAATGCGCCGGCTTTGCTGAACAGGATATGATAGTCCGGTAAAACCTTAGTAAAAATCACGTAATACCAGGTAACAGGAGCAAGGGCAAGGAATAAGTAAAAAAGACTAAAATTAATGGAAAGTATGATATTAAACACCGTTGGAATAACCTTCAAAAAGAAAAAGGGAAGAAAAGCAAGCAATGTGCCGCCGAGAAAGATAATGGCTTGATTTCTGATTTGACTGTCTTGGAAACAGACAAATCGAACCTGGGTGGCAATCGCGAAAACAAATGCCATAGAAACAGAAATTAAACAAAATTTTCGCAGGATCAAAATCATGTGGATAATACCGAATGATTGAAGCAGAGCGAGAAAAGACAGGGTTACGAAAGATATTAAGAATAGTATTTTTATATACCGGACCCATGTGCTTTTGTTTTTAGCAGGTATCATCGAGAAAAAATTGACTAATAGGTATGACGACAGTGATACCAAGATAAACTCCGCTTCTTTGGCAAATAGAATAATGCCGGCTGAAGCAGGAATGTTAATGATAGCCAGGCCAATGCAGAGGTTAAGCCAGAACAAAGCACGGGCTTGAATCATAAACGGCCGCTTCAAGCAGGCTATAAACCCAATAATCCCAAAAATAGCGGCAAGCATCATATACGGAAATTGTGTTAATACATTCATCAAGGTGTTTTTGGGGTGTATATCCAGAATCCGTATCTCGGATTGTCCGGCTTGCCGATATTCAATAGCAGAGGCGCCTTCCGCTTCATTCCACTTAATAATATTGGGGTATTTCTCTACTGGCTCATGGTTAATCCGAATGATGATGTCCCCGGTTCTTATTCCCGAATGGTAAGCCTCTCCGTTGGGGTCACAATAAGTAGCCGTCCATTGCCCGTTAAGATTATGGATGGTTACACCGATATAGGTCTGGTTTTTCCATAAGAAAACAGTTACGAACGAGATAATCAGAAAAGCGGCACTAACAATATAGTATGTCTGCCGCTTAGATAGTATATGACGCAAGCTTCATCATCTTTCCTTAACATACCTCTGTAATTTATTTCTATATTTGACATTAATCTTAATTCTCCTTCTATTATCTTTAAAATTTACAATTTTTTAACATTTTATATTAATCAACAGGGAGCACCGCTTTAAGAACTGTGCCCTTACCAATGAGTGAATTAATCTGCAAAACGCCGCCCATGCTTTCGATCCGTTCTTTTATCCCCATCAGCCCTAAATGGACACCACTGATGGACCACAGCTCCAGTTGGTCCGTATCAAAACCTCTTCCGCAATCCTCAACGGTTATCGTCAGCTGAGAGCCGGTCTTGACAAGGTGAATCTGCAAGGTATTCACTCCGGCATGTTTCAGGACGTTGGTAATCGCCTCCTGAATAAACCGGTAGGCTGCAATTTCCGCATCTTCCGGGAAGCGATCATCTCTGTCAAAGCTTTCGTAATTGAACGATATCAGCAGTGACTCCTTAAACATAATGTCTTTAAACAGTAATTCGAGAGTTGACATCAAACCCAATTGACTTAACGTGGCCGGGCGAAGATTATTACAGGTTTGACGCAGTTCATCATTCAACTCATCAATTAATTCTTCCAGATGGGTGATGACTTTAGCTGCCATATGATCCTTTGGGGCATTGCCTTGTTGAGCGAGAACTTTTAGCCAGCGGCTTAAATCCAACCCCAGCTGCAAAGGTCCGCCATGAATTTCTTCAGCGATTAGTTTTCTTTCTTTCTCAATATTCTTATAAACAGAACTCGAACCAATTACGAAACCTTGGCTTCTCTTAAGTTCAAGCTGGGATTTTCGATCAATTTCTTTGATGTCATGGGAAAGCTGGTTCATGGTATAGAAGATAAGGTAGATCTGAGCCAATTCTTTAGCCAGCGTGGTGACGGCCAGCAATTCAGGTTGTTCCAACATTCGATCGGAATCCTGACATGTTATAAATATCCCGCAGATAAAATTATCGAAGCCATGGGGAATATAGAGCGTGGCCGGAATATCCTCTAGGATTCGGACTGCCTCCTGATCTCCTAAAGCTCCCCCTGGCATTGGTTTGTTCGTTTCGAAATAGGATAGCAGATTATCGTGGATTGCTGCGTCTTCAGAAAAATCACCAAAGGTTCTTTTCAAGTATTCATTCTTGTGATTCTGTGCAATCAGAAAAATTCCGTCGATTTTATATATATGCATCATGTGCTTATAAGGAATAGACTCATCAAACAACGCCAGATTGGACGTGAGTTGATTCACTTTTTCCGTTAAACTCTGATTGGGTTTTTTTGTAATGTATTTAGCCATGATTTGATCCGTTAAAAAGAATACACATAGCGAACAAACGATTATCAAAATGGTTAAGCTCAATACTTGAAGATAGGCATTTAAGTCTATTGATTTTAACAAGTTGAAAAATATCGCTGTAAAAAATAAGACCAAACTGGAAATAAACGCTGTTACAGAAAGTGAAAGCATTTTTCTGAATAGTACTTTACTATCAGGCAAAAATTTATTGATAATAATGTAATGCCATGAGAAAGGAATAAAAGCAAAAAATAAATAACTCATATCTCTATAAACAGGAAGTGTGGTATCGAATACTGTAGGAATAACCTTCATTAAGACAAAAGGAAATAAGCCAAGTACCGTACCCCCGAGAAGGACAATGGTTTGATTTCTTATCTGCATATCTTTAGAATGAATACGACTTATCAGAGTAAAAATAACGAAAATAATTGCCAAAGAAATTGCGGATAAAATAAATTTCCTTAGAACTGAAACAATGTAGATTATACCTAATGATTGAAGCCCCGTTAGGAGGGTAATTGTTACAAAAGAAAATACGAAAAAGATCTTAATGCAGCGAATGATGGTGCTTTTGATCTCTTTAGGCATAACAGAGAAAAAATCGATTAAAAGCAACGGCACTAATGAAATAACGATATATTCCGCTTCCCTGGCAAACAGGATGAGGCAAGTTGACGCAGGCATTAATACTATAGCCAGGCCAATGCATAGATTTAGCCTGAATAATGCACGGGCCTGAACAAGAAACGGACGTTTAAACCGTGTAATAAACCCAATTATTCCGAATAGATAACCCAGCATAATCAGCGGAAATTGGGTAAATAAAGTTAAAACAGTATTTTTGGGTAGTATGTCAATTGTCTGAATCTTGGATTGTCCGGCTTTACGAAATTCAATGGAAGATGCACCTTCAGCCTCATTCCACTTACGAATATTAGAGTAATTATCCACTGCGTCATGGTTAATACGGATTATTATGTCGCCAGTCTTTATTCCCGAACGATAGGCTTCACCGTTGGGATCACTGTTCGTCACATTCCATTGTCCGTTAACATTTTCCACCCAAAGACCAATGTAGGGCTGATTTTTCCACAAAAAAATGTATACAATCGAGATAAGCAGAAAAGCGGCACTGACAATGTAATATGTCTGCCGCTTATTTACGAAATTCCACATGCTGCATCATTCTTTCCTTTGCAAGCCTTGAGCTAGAATTTAGTTAGTGTCTTAACCCCAAGTCTCTAGTACAGTCGAATCTACAGCCATAACATTTCCGGAGGCTACACTTTGTGTCTTTGTGTTTTTCAGAAAGCCCATTTCTTTGTCAGTTAAGGAAGTCTCTTTTTTTGAGGATAAAAATTGTTGAGGGTCTGTAACGAATTGATGAACCTGCGAAGCAATTTTTTCGTAATCCATTGTAAAATTCTCCTTCCACTAACATAATTTTACTTGATTAATTTGACATGATTGTCAAAACTCCTGCTAGTTTTTTTAAAATATTGAAATTCTTACATTATTTTTTTAACGTTCCCTAACACGTGATCTGCTACATTTTGATTTATTTTAATTGAAAAATAATTCTCTTCCCTCGGTACGTAATCGCCCCTAACGAGTCAATTATCCCCAAGAGCCTCTTATTCTAGACCAGACCATTATTAGAATTTACAAAAACCGGGACACAGAGTTATTCCTGTAATCCCGGTTTGCTTTGTAGACGTTACCCGCTATATGCCATCCTGCAGTGCTTGATTAAATCACCACATCCGCTTCCAGCGGGATGAAGGCAAATTGGGTCACATCGAAAAGTCCCTGATCCGTCAGCTTCAGCTCGGGGATAACCGCCAGGGACATAAAACACAGGGTCATGACCGGCTCTACGTCACGGCGGATGCCCAGCTCTGCATAGGCCTTCTCGTGAATCTGTTTCAGCTTCTCGCTGACCCATTCCCCGGTCTGATCACTCATGATCCCGCCAATCACCATGGGCATCGCGTCAATCACGGCCTTGTCTTTAACCAGAACAATGCCGCCACCCTGGGCAATCAGCTGCTCGACGGCAAAGGCCATTTCCTCATCCGTAATGCCCACCACAATGATATTGTGCGAATCATGGGCGATGGACACCGCCACGGCGCCATGTTGAATCCCATAACCACGCAGCAGGGCAACCGCCACGTTGCCGGTATTCTGATGGCGCTCAACGACGGCCACCTTCACAATATCCTGCTCCGGTTGGTAGATAAATTCGCCCCGTTCGTTGCGTTGGACGTCCGCTGTGCCCTTCCCTGTCACGACCCCGCCGGGGAGAATATCGATCACATGGACGTGACTGGATTGAAGCGGCAATTGTAACTTTGCCATGGAAAAATCCTTGACATGGAAGCTGCCCCGGACCGCCGTACTGTCACATCGTTCAACGGCCGGTAAATAGGTACCGGCTCTGGCAATCTCCTCGCCTTGGATCCAAACCCGCTGTACATGGAAATCCTTTAGATTATCCACCAACACAATGTCGCCGCGCAGGCCGGGCGCAATGGCACCCCTGTCGTTCAGACCAAAGCATTCCGCCGCATTGAGGGTGGCCATCTGGACGGCCAGGATCGGATCAAGGCCTTCTTCCACGCAGATTCGCAGGTGGTTATCCAGATGCCCCAGCTTCAAAATGGTCTCGGGCTGACGGTCATCCGAACACAAGATACAGCGGCGGCTGTTGGCCGGGGTCACGGCCTTGAGCAGCGTACGCAGGTTGTGACAGGCCGAGCCTTCCCGCATCAAAATGTACATGCCCCGGGAAAGACGATCCAGCATTTCTTCCGTGGTGGAGCATTCGTGATCCGTATGGATCCCGCTCCCCACATAGGCATTCAGGTCCTTGCCGCCGATGCCGGGGCTATGCCCGTCAATGCGTTTTCCCGCCCGGATCGCCACCAGCAATTTATCCAGTACATCATCCGTTGCCGAGATAACCCCCGGATAATTCATGAACTCCGCCAAACCCAGGATCTGCTCCTCAGTAATCGGATTCTCCATGGCGGCGGCATCAATCACCGCACCGGCATGCTCAAAAGGCGTTGCCGGAACACAAGACGGGAGCATGAAACGGATATCTAGCTTGGTCTTCTTGGCGGCGTCAAGCATGAAACGCAGACCGTCCAAGCCGCACACATTGACGATCTCATGCGGATCCGCGATAATCGTGGTCGCCCCGTGGGGAACCAGAAGCCGTCCGATTTCCTCCGGCGTCACATAGGACGATTCAATGTGAATGTGACCGTCGATGAAGCCGGGAAGAGCATACTGTCCATGGGCATCAATTTCCTGCCGGCCTGTATAATCGCCAATTCCTGCAATGCAGCCATCCACAATCGCGATGGCTTGGCCTTCGATGATGGCAGCATTATAGACATCCACCACCTTGCAGTTTTTGATCACCAAATCCGCAGGTAGTCTGCCTGCCGCGACCTCAATTCGTTTTTTTAACGCTTCTTTTTCCATAAAAACGTCTCCTCTATCTATCCAAAAGCGTACCATGCTAACTTAGAAAAGACAAACGTCCCCTTTATCCTTCTTTTAACCCCAGAATCGGATCAAAGGTGGTGAGTTTCACACAATCCACCGGGCCGACATCGGTGATCGCATAATCGGGAATCGCCGTAATCGGCAAAAAGAACATATACATGAGCGGCTCCGGTAAGTTGCAGCCCAACTGCTTGGCTGCAGCAGACAGCTCTTTTTCCTTGGCTGCGACCGCTGCAGGCTCCGCGTCGCTGGCAATCCCGCCAACCGGCAGCGGCAGAAAGCTCAACACGTCGCCGTCAGCGACCAGAACCTGACCGCCGCCGTTTGCGATGAGATAATTGACGGCGATCGCCATGTCTTCGGCACTGACCCCCATGACAATCAGGTTATTGTCGTCGGGTGCTGCTGAGGAAGCCATCGCGCCGCGCTTCAGATTCCAGCCCGAGCAGAAAGCCAGGGATCGGTTGCCGTTCACGCCGAAACGTTCAAGTACGGAAACCATGGCGACATCCTGTTCACTGTCCGGAAGCACCACACCGTTTTCCACTCGAAGGGTCACATCCCGCCGTTTGCGGACAAAAGGTCCTTCCACGTTCATCGCCAGAACACGTGCGGTTCCTTTCACGATCGGTACCTTGTATTGAAAATCTTCTTTGGTGGTTTTTTCGCACTTTAATTGACTGCTTAAGACGGCACTGCGCGGGGGCGCTTCCAAGTTGAAGGTCAATGCGCCGTCCTTCGCCACCAGCTTGCCGTTGGTGATCACAGCCTGTACCCGGAACTGTTCCGGGCTGTCAATCAGCAGAATATCGGCGATTCTTCCTGGAGAAATGGAGCCGACCTTGTCGTCAATGCGGTAGGCCTCAGCACTGTTGATGGTCGCCATTTGAATCGCGGTCATCGGCTCAACACCGGCGGCGATGGCGAGGCGAACCAAGTGATCCACATGTCCCTTCTCCAACACATCGGAGGGGGTGACGTCATCGGTACAGAAACTGACGCGTCTGGCCAGCGCGGGGTTTACTTCCGTCACAGCCCGAATGTTCTCAGCCAGAAAATGGGTGACGGAGGATTCCCGAATCAGCATATGCATCCCTTTGCGCATCTTTTCAACTACTTCTTCGTGGTCATAGCTCTCGTGATCCAGCCGGACCCCTGCACACAGATAACCGTTTAGATCGTTGCCCCGCGCCATGGGTGCACAGCCGAAGATCGGCAGGCGGTTCTTGGCGGCCTCGGCGATGGCCCCCAGGGCATTCTCGTCCTCTTCCTGAATGGCTTCCCGCACGGTTTCCCATACACCATAGCATTCCTGCCATGGTTGAACTACCCGGTGGATTTCCGGATTAAAGTTGCAGGCGATGGTGGAGGTCGGAAAGGTATAGGGGGTTTTATAAGGAGCGCCCCAAAATACTTTCAGGGGACTCCTTTCCGCCTCGGCCAATACCTCCCGCAGGCCTTCCAGTCCGGACACAGAAATATACTCATCCAGCCCGGATACCATGCTGGTGGTCCCACACGGCACCACCGCTTTGGCAAAGCTCGTGATACTCAGCTTGCTGCATTCGCTGTGAATATGTCCGTCGATGAGTCCCGGGACAAGGTATTCTCCGGAGGCGTCAATAATTTCTGTCTCCGGCCCGAGATAGGCCTGCACATCGCCTACAGCAACGATTGTATCCTGATAAATAGCCACATCCGCCGGATAGATCTCGCTGGTCATCACATTGACCAGTGTCCCGTGCAGAATCGCTTTTTCCGCCGGGATCAACGCTCTTCCGGCGCGAATCAGCGTTTTTAAGTTCTCGACTGTTTTCTCCATGAATCTGTCATCTCCTTGTTGCGCTGGGGGCTATTATTTCCAAGTGCCGATGACATTCTCCACCAGGAATTCCTGGGTGTTAATCTTATCATCACTGAGGGTCTGACCCGCCGGGACCAAACCATTTCCTTCGTTGTCCTTCAACTCACCGCCAAAGACGGTAATTTTACCGCTCTCGATATCGGCCTTGGCTTGCAGGACTTTGTCTTGGACATCTTTGGGGACAATCGCGTCATTGAAAGCAGTAATCTTGGCACAGTCGCCACCTTCGTAATAATAGGTGTCGCTGCTGGCGGTTCCGTCAACCACAGAAGCCATAATATCCTTAAAGATCGGTGCGAAGTTCCAGACATAGGAGAATAGCACGGCCTTAGGTGCCAAGGCCTGCATATCGACGTTGTACCCGATACAGTATGCCCCATTGGCTTCGCACGTCTGCGGAATTGCCGGCGAGGATGCTTCCATGCCCATGTACTTGATGCCTTGATTGATCAGGGTCTTGGCACTTTGAGTTTCAATATCGACATCGTACCAGCTGTTAGCCCAAACCACTTGAACCTTGGCTTTGGGATTGGCGTATTTTGCCCCCAGCGCATACCCGTTAATCGCTGCACGTACTGAAGCTTCCGACATGCTGGCTGCAAAGCCCAGGGTATTGTTTTTGGACATGAGGGCACTGGCATATCCAGCCAGGAACATGCCTTCATAATTGCGGATCTGATAGCCGATCAGATTCGAAACCTGATCCCCTTGCTGGGCGACGATGATATCCGGGTTTTGCGCAGCCAGTTCGGAAAGGAAGGTGGCATAGCCGGCGCTGGCACCGATGATCAGATTGACCCCTTCACTGGCCAGAGCGTTATACGCGTTACTTACAGAGGTCTGATCTTCCGCGACATTTTCAATCACTTTTAAATTCTCTTCAGGAATTCCGAGCTCAGTCATGGCCGCGAGCAGGCTTTCATGCGTGGCCTGGCACCAGCCGCCGTCATTGACGACCAGCGAGGTGATTTCACCGATTTTGATGCTGGAATAGTCAAGCTTGGTTCCCGAGGCTTTCTCCGTTGCGCTGCCGGAGCATCCGGCCAGGAGTGTGACGGCCATGGCCACGATGAGTAACATACTGATCCATTTTTTCTTCATACTGACTTTCATTTCTTTTCTTTCCTCCTTGTTTTTAACGTTCTTCACGAACGTATTTTTGACACAATGCTGCTGGTTCTGCCGTATGTATCTTGCGAAAACTGCCCGTGGTTATGATTAAGGCAACGACGGTTGCCGCATACGGAAGCATACTGTAAAACTGGGTTGGGATTCCCGGTAGGTACACCTGCAGGTTCATGCCGAGGATGCTGATGCCACCGAAAAGCAGGGCACCAAGGGCAGCAAATCCCGGGTTCCAGCGAGAGAAGGCGACCAAAGAAAAGGCAATCCAGCCCTTCCCTCCCGTCATGCCTTCATTCCAGAAATTCGTGTAGGACAGGGTGATACAGGCGCCGCTGATGGCGGTCATCGCACAGCCAAACATCACATAGAGATACCGCAGCCGAAATACATTGGTACCTGCCGTGTCCAAAGAAGCCGGGTTTTCTCCGAGCGCCCGCAAGATCAGTCCCGGCCGTGTTTTCTGGATGTAAAATAGGCTCAAAGGCACGATAATGTACATGAAATAAACGAGAAGATCCTGATGAAAAAAGATCTCGCCGACTACCGGGATCTTACTCAGCAGCGGAATCGCGATTTTTTCAAATTTGACTGCCGAAGCAATTCCTGTGACGTTCTTGCCAATGAAACCGCTCAAACCGCTGCCAAAGATCAAAAAGGCCATGCCGCACACCGTCTGATCCGCCTGAAGGGTCACAGTCAGAAAGGCAAACACCAGACCCAACACCCCACCAACCCCGATGACCGCCAGCAGGGCAAGTGCCAGATTGTTGGTATGGACCACCGTTAAGAAGCCGGAGACCGCTCCCATGAGCATGATGCCTTCAATCCCGAGGTTCATGATTCCGGCACGCTGGGAAAAAATCTCGCCGATGGCCGCATATAAAATCGATACGGCGTAAACAATGGCTGCGGCACAAATGGAAGTGATAAGCACACTCATCGTTTCGACACCTCCCTATTGCCCGCCGAATAATATGTTATTTTATAGTGATTCAAAAATTCACCGGCAATAACAAAGATCATAATCGTTCCTTGAAGCATGGTGGCGATTTGCGACGGTACACCCATGAGCTGGACAGCCGCACAGCTGTTTTGCAGACCGCCGAATAAGATCGAGACGAGGATGACCACCAACGGGTTAAACTGGCTGAGATAGGCGACGACAATACCCGTATAGCCGCTGCCGCCGGGCAGCTGTGCCTGTACGCGATGCACGATGCCGGTCACTTCCACAAAGCCGGCCAGTCCCGCCAATGCCCCACTTAAGGCGAAGACGATTAAAATATAGCGTTTCACTGGTATACCGGCATACTCCGCGGACCGGGTGCTGTTCCTGATCACGCCGATCTGATAGCCACCGGTGGTATGTTTCAAAAATAGCAGCAAAAGAATAGCAATCCCGATGGCGAGCAAAACGCCGGAGCTTGTTCCACCCAGACTTGGAAGATACATGGACTTCGGAATGGTCGTGGTCATCGCGGTGGTTTGCCGGGGTGCCATCCAGGGACCGTAGCAGAGATAATCCAGAAATAGCAAGGCGATATAATTGAGCATCAGGGTGACGATGGTTTCATTCACCTTCCAATACGCCTTCAGCACCGCGGCAATCATCGCCCAAAGACCGCCGCCCAGTGCGCACAGCAAAAACATGACGAGCAGATTGAGCGGCGTCGGCAAGGCCGGTCCGAAAATCGCAAATCCACCGCCAAAAATCGCGCCGATGGCATACTGCCCTTCCGCACCGATGTTATTCAAATTCATTTTAAACGCCATCGCCACACTTAAGCCGCAAAACATCAACGGCAGCGCTGCATTGATACTGTTATAGAGTCCTCTGGCATTCAGAAAAGAGTAGGAGATCATTTTGGCATAGACGGCAATCGGATCAAATCCATTGGCGATGATCAAGAGCGAGCTGAAAACCAACGCCAGGACGACACACACGATGGGATTAAGTATGCGTTTGCGTAGTGAAACGGTTTGCTTTTTTTCGAATTGAATATTTCCTATCTTCATCGTCTTCACCCTTAAAGTGACGCACCGGACATCAGGCGTCCGATTTCATCATAATTGGTTTCTGCTGTATGGCGAATTCCCATCAGCGTGCCGTCACACAGCACCGCAACCCGATCCGACATCGCAAAGATTTCGTCCAATTCTTCGGAAATCAGCAGCACACAAGCGCCTCTGTCCCGCTGCGCCAGCAAAATACGGTGGATGGCTTCCGTTGCCCCGATGTCCAGTCCGCGCACCGGATACGCTGCAATGATCAGCGTCGGGTCGCCGTTAATTTCCCTGGCGATCAGCAGCTTCTGCTGATTGCCGCCTGACATAAGACTGACGGGCAAATCCAGCCCACCATGCTTAATCGCATGGGCTTGCACATGGCGCTCGGTCAAAGCCGCAATGGCCTGATTCCGAAGAATACCGCCTGTGCTGTAGGCCGGCGCACTGAATTCCTTTAAGATCGTATTTTGTTTCATATTCATGCCTGGAATCAAGCCCATTTTCAAACGATCCTCCGGGATAAACGCGATCCCCCGGGAGATTCTATCTTTGGCACTGGTTTTGGTTATGTCTGCTCCGCTCATGACAATGCTGCCTGAAGTGACCTTTCTTAGCCCAGCAAGCGCTTCAGCCAATTCACGCTGCCCACTGCCGGCGACACCGGCAATTGCCAAGATTTCACCGGTATGCAGCTGGAAAGAGATATCGTGCAGCGCAACCAGTCCCTTATCATTGAAAACCCGAAGCTGTTTCGCCTCCAAAAGCAGGTTTCCTTGTTCCTTTTGGGGCTTTAGCTTGATTTGCTCCATGCCCCGTGCTCCGACCACGGCTTTGGTCAGACGCGGAATGGTCGCTTCCGCTGCGAGCATTTCATCCTCCACTTTGCCGTTCTTGAGAACCGTAATGCGATCGGCATGCGCCATGACCTCATTCATTTTGTGGGAGATAAAGATCACGGATTTTCCATCGTTGGCCATCTTGCGCAACGTTTTAAACATCTCACCGGCCTCTTGGGGCGTCAAGACCGCGGTAGGCTCGTCCAAAACCAAAACCGCGCTGTTCCGACACAACAGTTTCATGATCTCCACCCGTTGCTGCTCACCCACCGAGAGCTGCCAGACTTTGGCACCGGGGTCCACCGGAAGAGCAAATTTCTCAGAATACGCCCGAATTTGATCCTCCATTTTTTTCTGATTTAAGAAGAAAGCGCATCGCGACATACTCAGAAAGATATTTTCCGCCACGGTTAACGTCGGAATCAGCGCAAAGTGTTGATGTACCATCCCAATATGTAAGTCCGCAGCTGTTTTTGGACTCTTCATATGGACTCTTTCACCTTGGTAAAGGATCTCACCCGTATTGGGTTTGTAAATCCCCAGCAAGATGTTCATCAACGTACTTTTTCCGGAACCGTTCTCTCCCAGCAGCGCATGGATCTCCCCCGGATACAAGCTCAGATCAATGTGATCGTTGGCCAGGGTATTTTCAAATTTTTTCGTAATCCCTTTCATTTCCAACAGAGCAGGTTTTGCCATCGCGTGATTCTCCGTTTCGTGCCATAAAATAAAAAAGACAAATCACAGTTAGGAGTGTAGGCTTCCCGTCCTGCAATTTGACGAATTTTAGGTACGCTATTGAATTGTAAACCAGACAATACTATAAATAGACAACAAAAAAGGATCAGAACCGGTGTTCTCATCCATTTAGACAACCAACGTTGCGTTTTAAAACCAAAAAACAACATTGCTGAAAAAGGAACACCATAGCGTAGGTAATTCATGGTTACCACGTAGAAACTTCCACACCGTATCTGTGGACTCATATGGCTCTTTGTAATCCAAAATATTCTATTCTTCTGAAGTTTAGCATATCATTCGACAAATATCAACAGCGAGTCAAACATTTTCCGAATTGTCTCACGGGTCTCACGGGTTCGTAGGCTGGATTCATGCATCTTTTCAATTTATGTACTTGGTGATGCTATCCTATTGACTATTTCTTCCAGATCTTCGAAGCGGCTTCCCCTGTCAGGCGGTAAACTCTTTCGGCAACTATAACGGAACAATTCCCCAGACCGCACGTGGGTGTAATCAAGGCTTGCTGAAGCAATCGCTCTTTCGGTACGCCCTTCCCGGCCAGCTCATCCACTCCCCTGTAAAAACACGCCAGTACTTCCTCGGAGGTCAGGGCCAAGGCGATCTCGTTGGTCGGGATCAATCCCCAGGCCAGCGTCCCGCCTCTTTCCAGAAACGCCGCCACTTGCTCCGGGTAACAGGTTATGGCGGCAAAATAATCGTAGCCATCAAAGTTGACGATATCGGTTTGGGATGCAAAAATCATACTCCAATCGGTACTGGCACAGACGTGGATTCCGGCAAGACCATCCGCTTGATGAATCGCGTCGATCAACACATTCAGTTCTGCCGTGATTTGTTGTTTGTGCACCGAGTTCGCTCGTTTGCCGGAAAACGCATATAAACCGGGTTCATCTATAAAGAGAATGACTTGTCTTCCGAATGGGCTTAAGGTCTTAGTCTGCCAGTAGGCTTGCAATGCAAGGGATTTGACGATGATATCCCGTAATTCAGCGGAGTAGTAGGCCGATTGATGAGCCGAGTCTGTAATTTGCGTGGCCAACGTGATCGGCCCGGTAATTTGCCCTTTAGTATAAAGCGGCTCTCCCAGCTCTCCTCTTTGGCCCTTGCGGATAAAGTCATAGAATCCCTGTGCGGCATCTTCCGGAATTGCAAAAAAATCCAAAGCATCCGGATTGCCCGCTTTAATTGCGTTAACGCGTTGATAAAAATTCGCCACAGCGTTCTGCCAATGATCTTCCAAAGGATCAAAGAACAGTTTTCCTTCTATGTCCGTCACCAACCCCGAATTAATCAGCGGAAACGCATACTGCTTCACCATCGTATCCTGAGCATTGCGGTGAGGCAGTTGGGGCCAATGCGGGGTCTGAGGCATTGTCTCCCGAATAAGAGTAATTGCACTTTCTGTATCGGCATGCGGCAGACTGCCGATTGCAAGCGGCAGCATTCCAATATTTTTTCTCATAGTCATTCCCCAAAAATCAAAATTATGCTTATTATTGTAGCATGAATTCCTTAGTGACAATACTTATTCGTCCATACTCATCAGTCTTCTAGTAAATGTGTTAATACTTTCAAACCGGGTTTGGACGGTTTTTTCTTCACTGCAATAACAGCCGAGATCACTGATCACATAATCAACACTGCCTATACCAATTGAATCTTCCCTTGGGTTGTAAAATAACAAACTGTCATTAACCTTTCGCATCTCGTCGAACGTTTGAAACCAAATATGATCCCGGGTAGAGATATTTTCCGGGCGTAAGAAACGATAACCGCTGGTTTCGGCCGGTTGCCGATCTCGGAACGTATCCGGATGGTCGCCGTAGATCCGCATGTCCGGATGAGATTCGTCCTTTATCTGCTTCGGATCATCATTTTCCTGATGGCTGCACCCGCTTTTTTCAAACTTATCGCTCGTAACTACCAGGACCACTTCCGGAGATACTTTGTTATTGACGTGTTCTTTCAGCTTGATAATGGAATGATGCCCTGCAGAATGCTTGAATTGATCTTTGGTAAACCCGTTGGCACCCATCATAATAAAGTCAATTTCATAGTGTTCCATTACGTTACCGGCAATGATGTCCGGAATTAAAATGACATCGGTAAAGTCCATTTTTATCAACTCATAGGCCAAAGAAAAACCGTCATGAAATAAAACCCCGTTGTTCAGGTTCAATTGCGTCTTGGGTTGCCCATCACAGACAAAAATCCTGAATTGTTCTGAGATTTCTTTTTTCAATTCGGTACTATAGATATTGTACCGTTTACGCTGGGTATCCTTACTGAACTGCTGCGTAATCAGACAGTCCCTAAAACCGCATAGTGCCTGTACCACCAGATTGCTGTAACCAAACAACAGAATATTGTATTTGAATTGGGAGACGTCCCTTTCTTTCGGGAGAACAAAATCCCAAAAAAACAGTCTGGCGGATTCCCGTATTTCGCTTTTTCTTTGGAAATGCAGCTGGTAAAGCGTATTAATTTCGGTGATGAAGGTTGATAAGTTGGCTGGCAAATTTTGATCACATAGCAATTCACAGCGATCGATCAAGTGTTTTAAGCCAATATGACAGGGCCTTTTTTCCAACAAGTTCTGGCGGATTTGGGCAACGAATTTTTTTAGTTCACTCTTGATCTCTTCCTTGGGAATTTTGGATACTTGGGTGGCTTTGGTGTGCTCTTTGAGGTAATAGCCGGACATATTTGCGATGGACATGAGCACCATTTCAATCAGATTCGAAGCGCTTGGATTGCGCAAAATATTATAATTGATAACCATGCTGAGCAGATCATTAAGCAGCTGCCGTTCGATGTAGTCCGTCACCCTTTCCGCCTGAATATCCAGATAATACGCGAGACCGCCTTTGGCCAGGATATGCATCACACTGGCTAATTCGGTGTGAAGATCGTTCATGACATCCTTGATAATAAACTCGATCTTTTCTAAAACCCAGGTCGGATCATCGACATTCCTTTCTTTGAGCTGTTCCAGCGTTGGGATTCGGAAGCTGACAGTGATTCTGTGTTTTTCTTCATCGATAATGACACCCAGCACCAATTTGCTTTTGATCCAATGCATTTTTAATTCCGAAGGGATATCATAGGCCAGACATATTGCGTACCCATAATCGGGCGCCCGTGACGAATCGATATGTAAGGCATCGGCCAGCCGCAGAAAGGCCGCCAGTAGCTGGACATGATACGCCTCATAACGGATCGGCAGTGTACGGGCACACTCATTGATATCCTCGCGTTTGCGGTGATAACGACAGATCTTGCCGATAATCTCCTTATCTTCCGTATGGTTGGTGTTATTTAATTTATGCTCAAGCCCGCACCGGTCATAATACTCGTAAATGTATTTCTCCGAAGTCAGATGGTGCCGGTCTCGGATTTCTGAATCGGTTAGTTCGATTTGATCTTTATCCGTATTGAATTCGTTGGCCACGGAACGCAGCATCCCAATATCATGCAGCCAGGCCGAAGCCAATAAATAGAAACGTTCCTCTTCCTTTAGTTCAGCAAAACGCGGTATCAACTTCATAATCAAACTCTCAACCGCCCTGCAGTGTTCAGGCCCATGGGTGGTATAAAAAGGCAAAGGCTTTTCGTTGGGAGCATTCCACATTTTCTCAACTCTTTTGCGAATCTTAGCAAGACAATCCTGATGTTCCTTGCACAGAAAATCTTCTGCGCGCATCTCATGTTCTGAGCCTCCCCACTTATTCCCTCCCGGATAATCTGACATTTCTGAACCCTCCCCTCAAAGAATATATACTATTATTCGATTAATTCCTTAATATTCCTTTTTCTAAATTATATGGCGGCCAGAAGGCCGCCATAATTGTTTATGCAAAATACTTATTTTAAGCAAAGAGCCTGAATCCGATTGTAAGTTAATATATTAATAACGAAGACGAATTCAGTCCGATAAGAAATGATGCAATGGGGAGGAGCGAAAACATGACTTATTATCTACCGGATCTGCCGTATCCTGTGAATGCCCTGGAACCTTGGTATGATGCCGAGACGGTCAGAATCCACCATGATTTCCACCATAAAAGTTATGTAGATGGTTTAAACAAGGCAGAGGAAAAACTGAAAGAAGCTCGGGCAAGCGGTAATTTTGATCTGCTCAAACATTGGGAGCGGGAACTCGCTTTCCATGGCTCAGGATTCATTTTACATAACCTTTTTTGGACTAATATGTCGCCCCATGGCGGGGGAGAGGCTTTTGGTCCTATCGCCCAACATATACCGCTTGATTTTGGATCTTTTGCTGTTTTTAAGAATCAGATGAGTGCAGCAGCGGGATCTGTTGAAGGTTCCGGATGGGCCGTGCTCGTATGGAATCCTTTCCTGCGGAAGCTCGAGATCCTTCAGGTAGAAAAACACCAGGACCTCTGTCTCTGGGGATCATTTCCTTTATTAGTGCTTGATGTTTGGGAGCACGCCTATTATCTGAAGTACCAAAACAGGCGCAAAGAATGGATCAATGCCTGGTGGAATCTGGTGAACTGGAACGATGTGAATTATCACTATCGTTATGCCATAAAAGCCTAAAGCAAAATGTGTGGATAATCCATTGCTGACTTAAATAATAAAAATCAACCGTTCGGTTATTTGAACGGTTGATTTTTGTGTTGGGCGGGTGGATATCCTGCTTTCTTTATTACAGCAGATCTTCAAATGCGCTGATGAGTCCGCCCAGTCATTTCTCGATTCCTTCTGAAATTACTGGGGAAAAGGGTTAATACTCGTCACAACTTAGTCTGGAGAAGCCAAACTCATTTGCAGCTGTGAAATATTCCAGACGATCCACGAGCGCAATCTCATCTCTGGCGGGTAAATAAATTCCTCCCTGTTCGGGACGAATCCTCAGATATTCACCGCCTACTACCCTCTCCATTGCAGGCAAAGTGATCGGAGGATCCCAACTTCCTAAGCTGACGATGGCATTTACTTCCGGCTCACTGTAAAACAATGGGTCGTCAACTCCTTCTGCCCCGCCGTGCTCAAAAGTCATCAATGCGGTCTTGATACCTTTTTCTTCACATCTCTTTAGGCTCAGCATGGTCTCGATAAATGCATTACCATCTCCTTCCCAGGTAGCCACGACGCCATCGGCGTTTAACAACTGTGCTGAAGCGGCAACGAGATTGGCACAGCGTTTTTTGCCTTCCATTTCCTCGAAACGGCCTCTGAATAATACCACTCCGACAAAGTTAAGGGACTTCCCGTGTCTCTGGTACAGTTCCCTGATTAATGGATTATTGGTATGAAACCAAGTCGGCGTTTTCACATTGGGGTGGCTCCAGTTACCGTCGACCACAGCGCCATCCAGGATTTCATTTGGGTGAACGATGACAGGAAGCAACTGATCAAAGCGCATGTTGTAAAAAAAACTGCTTAGGTTAAGTCCCACTGAGTGGACCTGGTAGAGGTAAGCCACTTTGGGAAGACCTTCCTTCGCGCCTTCCAATGTATAGGACGTGATGCTGTCCGGCACCCCGCCGCGCAGAACTTCGCCCAGATACCGGGCTGCCCGGATTCCGGCTAATCTGACCGATTGTTCATATTGTACCTCATCCAACCCCGGTTGTAATTTCAGAATACATACCACATTCATCATCGAACTAAAAGGGGTAATAGGTCCGCCTGGTCCCACCATATCCAGAACACTGTCTCTGACGATGTTTAACCCGCCATGTCTGGTAAGCGGAAATTCACAGGAAGTGAGCACAGCGACTCCTTCCATCCGGTAAGTCGTCCCCTCACCCAGTTGCCCCACCGGGGAGGCCGTTCCTGCATAAGGCGCTACATTCCCGGCCTTGAACCGCGGCTCAACCGCATCGATCACGTGCACAATGCGGGCCTTTTCTCCTGGGAACACGATATCAACATCGGCTTCAGAAAAGGTTTTATCTTCCTGAAGGCAGTCAATCAAAGCTTCACGATTGATTTCTAATATCCCGTTGTGTAAGCAGGTCTGACTGCTGAATTTGACTTGTTCAACTCGAAAAGTACCCATTTCTAATCTCATAATTTACCCCCTAGAGATCGTTTATGACAATTGGTGATGTTCCCAGTTTTTGCTCCAGCGTTTCCAGCGCAGCGGCTAACAACTTGCGGCTGATCTCCTTACCGCCTTGAGCCGGTAACGCCGGATCGCCGCAAGGATGCGGAATCTTTGTACCTGCCACCACCCGATTGGCTCCCACATTGACGGCCAGGGTGTACATGGCGGTAATCACGCATGTCGGAATCCCATTTTTCTCTAATTCTTTGGCGAGCGTTGCACCGCAACGCGTACAGGTCCCTCAGGTCGCAGTCAGGATCACCCCGTCCACGCCTTCCTGCTGCAACTGCCAAGCCATTTCCTGGCCGGCTTTTTGGCTGACGTTGACCGCCGCACCCACACCGGAAGTTGAATAAAACTTACTGTGCAACTGCCCGTATACCCCTTCTGCTTCCATTTCCCGCATCAACTCCACCGGCACAAGAACATTGGGGTCTGCGTTCACGTAAGTTGGTGTATACCCTCCGTGGATGGTCTCGTAGTCCGAGCCGTTCAAAAGCTGTTTTCCGGAAATATCATAGACGCCCCACGTTTCCGCCCCGAAAGAACGAATCCCGTCAGGGTTCCCCCGTGGCACGAGTCCTCCCGTCGTTACAAGCGCGATTTTGGCTGTTTTGAGGTCAGCAACCGGGGGTGCCGGTTCTGCGCTGTCCATCTCCTGGATCGGGAGTTCGGTGAGAAAGGGTTGGCCCTTCAGTTTTGCCTCCAACATATCCACCAATCGCTTCGCTGCATCTTCCTGGCGATAGACCAGTTTTCTGAAGCCGCGAGGGATATACCCTTCTTCACGGGCAGATCCCAAAGGTGTATCGGACGTCATTTTTTGAACCAATGCCGCCATTTTTTTGAGTGCATCTCTCATCCCGGCTGCTTTCCCGGTAGTAGGGACAATGTAAACCGAGCGGCGGTACAGTTCCACCATCGGGTTTTCCACGTACATTCCAGTGATCGCAGGTATCCGTAGCTCCCGAGCCACTGCCTCGCCTATTGCCCCACATGCCTGACCATATCGGCCTGCGTTGAATGCAGGGCCGGCGATGACCATCTCAATACGATGCTCTTTCGCCTTGGCAACCACTTGCTGCAATACTTCCTCTTGATGGCTGTGAAAATAGTTATCCCCGCAAACTGCGACGAGCGTCACCATCAATGATTGATCCAGAAGAGAGCCAAAACCGATTGCCGGTCCAATTGGCTCCTCCATAAAAAGCAGAGAGGTGTCCGCTTTTTCTTCGCCGCCGATCCCGGCAAAGAATTGATTCATATAGTAAAGTATTCGCACGAACCGTCTCCTCCTATTTTAAGCCTTTATTTTTTGAAAATAGGTTTCCTGATATTGCCGGAAATAGCTTTGCTGATTTGCCGGTTTGAGCAAACTCAGGATGATGGACACCGTGAGTACTACGATCAGGGTACCGGGAAGTTCACCAAGGCCGGTGATATCTACCAAAAAATAATGCCACAGGATATAGAGGATGGGCCCTGCAATCGTGCAGAAAAAGGCGGCCTCCCGACTGGCCTTATCCCAGAACAATGCCAGGATCATCGGCACGCCAATCACAATGACAAAAGCACCAAAACCAAAGGCATTGACAATGGTAATCAGAGGGATCTGTATTTCGCTCAGAATAAATGCGATGATTCCGATCACGGCCGTTGCAATCCGCGCAAAGCGCAGCTCTTGTCTTTCTGTCAAACTGACTCCTTTAATCCGGCAGAGAACATCGTGCACGATGCTGGATCCGGCTGCCATCAACAAAGCATCCAAGGTCGTAAAAACAGCCGCGAGTAAACAGAAAATCATCAGCAATCCGACAAATCCAGGCGCTACTTGCGCCAAAAATACAGCGAAGGCTTTATCCGATGTTTCGACGGCGATGCCCAGCGCCCGTGGAATCAAACCAATCAAGACTGCGGCAAACGTCCAATACAGGGAGATGACGACCCCCATAGGAAAAGCTAATCGTGCGGTTTTGCCGTCTTTCATCCCATAAAAAGCCGGAATAATATGCGGACTGCTGAATAAGCCGAACATATAGACAAACGCTAAATTAAACCAGAGCGAACGCGGCATTTCTCCAAAAAAGGTCGTTAAACTGTAGTTTTTCTGCGCCAATAAAGTATCCAGTCCGGAGATACCACCAACCGCTCTCCAACCAACAATAATAGCCGCTGTAACAGCAGTAATCATGATCATGCCCTGGACGACATCCAGATAGGCAATCGCCTTACGGCCACCCAACGAAGAAAAAACAACCAGTACCACACTAAATATGATCAGCGCCCAAAGGTACGGTATCCCCAGATAGCTCTCCAGGGTTAATGCTACCGATCGTAATTGGACGACAAGCATAGGAATGCTGAAAAGAACAATCCAAAATGCGACGATTGGATAAAAGTGTTTGGATCCATACCTTTTCACAAACAATTCCGGTGTCGTAATGGCTTGGATTTTATGGGACACCTCACGAATCTTTGGCGCAATCAGAAACCAACTGATAAATACGCCCAAAGCTGCTCCAAGCTGCCAAGTAGCGCCGCCCCAGCCATACTTGTAAGCCATACCCGCTCCGCCGACAAACAAGCCTGCACTGGTAGCTGCAGTTGCAGCCGTGAAAGCCGAGGTGACAGGCCCTAACATCCGGCCGCCAAAAACGTATCCTTCCAGACTTTTCATACCGCTTCGTCCATAGTAAACCGCCCAGCAGGGCAATACGATAAAAAAGATAAATAAGGCAATGTATTTGCCGATTTCCATCATGAATTCCCCTTTCATTCACTCGTTCTAAATGATGCGTTGCTAGTCAAACTTTTTAAAGAAGCCCTTGCCGAAGATGGATATGCCTATCGCAGCAAAACAAAAAAACAAGATTGTTCCAATAAAAATAGTACTCGCATGCATGTTGATCCCCCCTTTCAAAATAAATGATAAATAAAAAACCCGCATCTCAAACAGAGTGCGGATTTTTCCATCATCCATCACCTAAACCAGCCCGTTCGCGAAGCTGGCATAGAAATTTGCAGGCAGGTCTCCTGGCTTGGATCATTGCGTATTACACCTTCCCCCATCATAACCGGAGTGGTATCTGTATACGCTCCTCTTTACAGTGGCGGGTCCGTCCGGGAATCACACCCGGTTCCCTATTCTCCCCAAAAGGGGCACCTGCAAATATACGAAGTTATTTATATTATTCTGAAGTATTCAATCTGTCTTTAATTGTCCTAATATGATTCTTCCTGGCTTTTCAAACACCGGAATATTTTGGGTTTCTCTGGATGAGCAAGGAAAGAGCGTCGTAAAGGCGCGTGAGTTTTCCCAAAAAAAGGCTCCCTTTCCCTATGATCATCACCTGCTTCACGTTGTCCCTCAGTATTAGTTCCCGCGCAGGCCCAATGTACGGCACTCCTGAAGGAATGTGCCCCTGACTTGGCGCAAAGCCAGGCACTCCAAAGCGGCGGATCTGTTCCTGAATCTCGCTACGATCGATCTCTTTATTTAGCACACCCAAGGAAGCGATCATTTTATAGTTCTTTTCAGCAATATCACCACACCCTGTAGGCTCAAGGATTTCTGGATTCACAAGCTCTGCGGCATAACGATCAATCTCTGATATTTTATAGCCGCCTTTTGTTAAAGGCTCCGCGATAAGGGAACGAAAAACCTGTTGCGGTGAATCGCCACAGCCTACATTCATTCTGCCAATTAGATCCGTACGCAAAATCGGATTGAAACCGTCATCCTTACTGATATGAATGGCAAAGGCTCCTAACATATCCTCCAGGACAGGCATCCCGTGTTTAAGGTGGATTCCTGCATTGAGGCCAAGCTTCGCACAGCAGCCGCCGCCTACGACAATCACGTTTGCAAAGATCCCTGACTGTACGAATGCTGCAGCTTGCAGCAAGGCATGCATTGGGGCTGCACAGAATGCACGCGTATCGGCGCCGCTGGCATTTGAACAGGTGCAGGCTTCGGCAATGGACTTGGCGAAACCACCGCCTCCCTTTTGCCGGATATCTCCACAGGCCTCCTCAGATGCTTCAAAAATATAGTCTACGTCCAGAGGATGAAGGCCAGTATTGTTGAAGAGGAGCTGCAGCGCTGCCGTTGCTGAAGCCTTGGCAATGAGGTTCTCTGCGATCCGTGAGGCGGCTAGGGCAGGATCCGAAATGCTTGCCTTCTGGATACACCCGATGGTACTTCCGTCAAAGGTCAATGGCAAGGCTTCCCTTGTTTGAATCGATTCTGCAATCTCTTCATTAGAAAGTGAATCATTTTGGGCAGAGGATATCCCTTTGAGCATCGATACAGCAGGATGTGCACGAAGTTTTGGGAAGACGGCCTGTTTAAAACCCGTTTCCAAGCACACAAGGCCATTGACGTCAACCGCAGCTAGCAATCCCAAAAATTCATCTTCTGGGAAAATTTCGCCGAAGCGCCCGAAACGCTTCGCATCGGGCAAAGCATGATGATACCAGGGACGGGGGATATTCAATAAATCCTTGGGAAAAAGATTCCCAATAAAAGCCTGATTCGGCGGATAACATACAGCCTCTCCAAAACTGCGCAGTTCATCCGCGAGCAAATGCGTGGAAACATTACCTTCTGCG
Source organism: Dehalobacter sp. DCM (assembly GCF_024972775.1). Classification (NCBI taxonomy): domain Bacteria; kingdom Bacillati; phylum Bacillota; class Clostridia; order Eubacteriales; family Desulfitobacteriaceae; genus Dehalobacter; species Dehalobacter sp. DCM. The sequence goes on from NZ_CP092282.1 coordinate 3,523,838, forward strand.
CTTGCCTGCTGCAAAAGAAGTCCGGGTGTATGAAATAAGGCATAACTTGCTCCTTTGATGACCGGAAAGCTCATACAGTCACTTCCTAAGGAAAGAATTGTTTCCGTACATTGGAAACCTCTTGAACAATCGCTGGAATGTCAAGGATCATTTCGCTCATTTCCATATGCCGTAAATAAATCTGCTGATCAACAAATGCTTTGAGTTCTGCAATATGATAAGACTTCAGCCCAAACTGGGCTTCTGCAAACGGATCAAAAAATGCAGGGTCACAGCCCGCTACCGTTTCAGCAGCGATCACCGCCATTTCAGGATCCGAACTCCCCAGTACAGCGATGAGTTCCTCACGGCCGAACTTCTGAGCAAGTTTCCGGATTTGTGCCTGATTTTCTTGATCCATTGCCCCAGCCGATGTTCAAACGTAACAATGCGTCATCGCATAGATCACTTCACCGCCCGCGCTCATAACACATTCTTCCAATGATTGAGCCGGAATGCCATCCCGGTCACCGATAATAATCACTTTTTTCCCTTTTAACATGACATTCTCCCCTCCTTTGATTTACCTTTTTCTCAAATTAAGTAAAACTTGGCTGGCGTCAAGTCTTTGGCACGTGAAGGCGATCATAGCCTTCACGCCCCAGTTGCACTGATATACAAAAAAAAGTCCAGTGATCAAATCAGAAAATTTGATCGCAGGACTTTACCTTCATCCCCGATGACAATTTAAAGGCAGGTCTCCTGGCTACGGGTCATTGCTTGTTTCGAAGGCCTTCCCGGCTTATACCAGTGGCTATCCGATCGCTCGCCGATTACAGTGGTGGGTCCGCTCCGTTCATTGTCCAGATTTGACAATGTTTGGATTCCCTATTCTCCCCATGCGCGGGGCACCTTAATCATCATATAGAATTTGAGTTTACTTTACAATAAATCCAATAGATTGTCAATGATTTCGTACAGGAGATGTTCCGATTCGGATGATTGATACATACCATATGATTTAACTTATTCTAATTCTGATTCTAGTTCTCCCAGCAGATCTTCAAATGCGCTGATGAGTCCGCCCATGATCGCATCCACTAATGCGTCATCCATGGTAATGGTCCAGCTATTATTATTCTTCACCAGAGTCACATCGATTGTTGTTGTTACCATTTGCTCCTCATTGGCAATGGCGTCAAATAGGAGCTGCTCTACCACCTGTAAAATTTCCTCATCAGTCAATTGTTCTTCTTCAGGCAATAATGACTGTTCCAACGCCAATTCAGCGACCGCATCGAGGTAGGCATCCAAGACGGCTGCGAAATCCGTATTGGTAATTTCTGCTGTTACGGTTGCTGTATCCCCGTTAATCGTTGTCGATACAATGTTGTCATCGAGATAGGCATAAAACAAAGCAATATTTTCATCTGTGATTGTGGCACTTGTTGCTTCATCCGAATTGATGAATTCATCGTAACTGAAATAGCGGTTTACAGTATCCTTATCCAGCGCTTTGATCGCATTCATTGCGTTGGCAAACGCTTCGTCGGGTTGCTCCAAAACGATACACGAATAGATCTGATTCAGAGCCAATGGCTTCACAACAGTGGTGCCGCCGACAGAATAAATTTTATTAATTTGTCCTACCTTACCTAATAAAAAGGTTTGTACGGAAGGGTCAATGCCGTTGCCGACGAGCAAAATGGCTTTACCCTGCTTAGCCGCTAACGCGGAACCTGCCAAGGCATCGGGGAAGTTGAGCCCGGTGGCAACAAAGAGGGTATCCGTCGCTTGACCAAGGCCATTGATAATGCTGACCGCTGTTTCATAACGATTATTTCCGCCATAACGGATTGGGTTCGGAAGCTTGGACTCCACTTGCGCGCTGATGACGCCAGTCCCGCCGGTAATAATCGTGTCGGTTACTTGCAGTGTCGATAAAGCGTCACTTGTCGCTGCCGGCAGGGAATTGGTTTCTGATAACAGAATCGGTACGCCGTTTTGCGCTGCCCAAGATGAAATCGCTAAGGCATCGGGGAAATTCTGCGCATAGGCGATAACAGCCTTCTTCGTCAGTAGTTTCTGATTTTCATGCAAATATTTGGCAATATTTGCGGAGGTTTCATAACGGTTGCCGCCAGTGATCCGCTCAACCGTATAGTCAATATCTAGATTCTCCTCAATTGCAGTGGATACCGCGCTAATACCGCCAAGAATATAGATCGTTTGCGCTTGGAGTCGTTCGATCTCCAGCGCTGTATCAGGAGATAATGTTTTACTGTTCGTTAAAAGAATCGGTGCATCATAGGCTGCTGCCAGGACAGCCCCAGCTAATGCATCCGGAAAATTGTTATCACGAACTAGGATAACGGCATTTGAGCCTGCATTCCATCCCTCTTTTGAAATTTCAATCGCAGTCAACGTCCGGTTATTCCCTGCGAGCCGTTGATTTTCAACTGTCTGGGCAGCGTATGCTGACAGCGGCATCGCAGGGATAGTGAATGTGAACACCAGTGCCATCGCGAGCAGGAACTTTAGCCAATTTCTTCGAAAACTCATTCTTTCTTCCTCCTAAAATAGTAAGTAAGTAAATAGTATATTAAAAAAGAATACTGAGAAGAATTATATAGCAAATCCTGTTTTACTTCCTTCTGAAATTATAGGAAAAAAGTCTAGCAAAGTTTGGTAATAACAAAAAAAGATGTTGCATTATACCAGGCAGCATCTATATTTAGAGTTTTTTATCCCTTTAGTGATTTTTTTATTATTACGCTGTTTTGTTTTATCTGATTCAACACATGACCGGCTGACCGGGGTAAAATACCCCTTTGTCAGCCGGTCGTTTTTTCGAATATTTCCAATATGAACGGAATATAAACGCATAGTATTGACAATAAGGACTGATCCACCATATTCTTAATTGACTATTCTTAATTTGACTATTCTTCTTGATTCGCTAACATTGTTAATTACCCATATTTAACCTGGGGGCATACGCTATGATTTTCTTTGGACATTTGGGACTAACCGGTTTGGCGGCTAAGGCAGCCGAGAAATCATTGGGGAAAATCACCATGGATTACCGCGTCGTCTTCATTGGATCCATTTTACCCGATGTGATCGATAAACCCATCGGCCGAATTCTCTTTGCTGAAACCTTCCAGACCGGCAGAGTATTTGCCCACACCCTACTGTTTATCGTGCTCTTATTGGGGATTGGAATCGTTCGTTATTATCTGTGTCGGAAAAATGGCTGGCTGGTACTTGCCGGAAGCTGTTTAATGCACGACGTCTTTGACGCCATGTGGCTGATTCCGCAGACATTTTATTGGCCGTTTTACGGTTTGGATTTTTATGCACCGCCGAACAGCGCCTGGATCAAAAGCGGCTTGCTCCGGCTAATAAGTGATCCGACGCTATACATTCCGGAAATTATCGGGTTTATCATTATCCTGTATTTTATCATAAAAATTATTGTCCGCCATCGGATTAACGTGTTCATAAAAAACGGTGTCCTCTAAAAAGGAATCGCCGTTTTTTGAAAGCCCGGACAGGTGATACCGTCGGCTTTCGGTCAGTTTAGGATAGCGAAAAAATAAGTGTGAGGAGTAGTATGTAATGAGTACATCCGTATTTGTTATCGGTCATAAAAATCCGGATTCGGATTCTGTTTGTTCGGCGATCGCTTATGCCGAGCTAAAAAAGAAAATGGGCATTGATGCCATTCCGGCCATACTGGGTGACATCAATCGCGAGACGGAATTCATTATTCGTTATTTTGGTGCAAAAATACCGGAACTCATCGGTACGGTAAAAACTCAGGTCTGTGATATCAATATGGATCAGGCCTTTCCGGTGTCTTCCGATATTTCAATCAAAACGGCATGGAATCTGATGAAACGAAACAACGTCAAAACCATACCGGTGGTGGATGAACACGAGAAGCTTCTGGGGATAGTCACCTTATCCGACATCACCAATAAGTACATGGACGCCATGGATAATAACATCATCGCTTCCACATCCACGACATTACGGAATATTGCCGAAACATTAAATGCCAAGCTTCTGTGCGGATCGCAAGAGGACTTTAAAACTACCGGCAAAGTGGTCGTCGCGGCACTGGATGCCTCCGCTTTGCAGTCATATATCGAAAGCGGCGATATTGTGATTACGGGCAACCAGGAGGTGCTTCAACTCAAGGCGCTGGATTCCGGAGCGAATTGTTTGATTATTACTTGCGGAGATACCCCGACACAGGCCGTATTGGAAAAAGCCTCCGGTTTAAAGAGTATCGTTATGACCACGCCCACCGATACGTTCACCTCCGCCCGTCTGGTCAATCAAAGTATTCCTATCGGCGCCATCATGACGGATCAGAATATTATCCTATTTGACATGGATGATTTTATCGACGATATCCAGGATAAGATGTTGAAAACTCGATATCGGAGTTATCCTGTTGTCGATGACAATCACCGCATTAAGGGGTTTATATCCCGGTATCACCTGATATCCCAACGCAAGAAAAAGGTGATCCTGGTCGACCATAATGAAAAGTCACAGGCCGTTGACGGCATTGAGGAAGCAGAGATTCTAGAAATTATTGATCATCACCGTTTAGGGGATATCCAAACTAACAGCCCTGTTTTCGTGCGCAATGAACCGGTTGGCAGTACGTCTACCATTGTTGCCAATATGTATTTCGAAATGGGATTCCGACCTTCAAAAACCATCGCTGGTATCCTTTGTTCGGCAATTTTATCCGACACCCTCAAATTTAAATCACCAACAAGCACCTATATTGACCGGATCACCGCAGAGAAACTCGCGGAAATTGCCCGAATCGCCAATATTGATGAATTTGCCTATCGGATGTTTAAGGAAGGGTCCTCACTGCAAGGAAAAACGGTCAAAGAGATTTTTTACCAGGACTTTAAAGAATTTAATTTTGGCAAATATAAAGTGGGGATTGGTCAAATATTTACTATGGATCGTGAAAAAATAGCGGAAATGGAAGAATCCCTTGTCACCTTCATGAAACAGCTCTGTATGGACAACGGCTATCACCTGTTGATGCTTTTTGTCACGGATATTATTAATCAAGCGTCAGAAGTATTTTTTGCCGGTGAAAAGAAGGAATTAATCGCCATGGCGTTTAATGTGGATCTCGGGGAAAACAGGGTCCACTTACCCGGTGTGGTATCCAGAAAGAAACAAGTCATTCCGCTGATTTCTGCTGCGGCTGATAGTCATTAGCAAAATGAAAAAATCCAACCACTAATATTTCTATTATTTGGAATTGAGAATAACAAGAAGTTATTTATTCATATCTTAACGCATCGATCGGGTCAAGTTTTGCTGCCCGGTTTGCCGGATACAGACCAAAAACCATACCGATGACTGCTGAAAAACAAAATGCAAACAGAATGGTTTTCACAGAAATAATAACCGGCATATTAAAGACAAGAGAAATGATTGCGCCGATGCCAATCCCCAAGATCATGCCGATGATCCCGCCGATCACGGATATTGTCGCGGATTCCACCAGAAACTGCAGCAATATATCCTGACGCCGGGCTCCGACTGCCATGCGCAGACCGATTTCCCGAGTGCGTTCCGTTATGGAAACGAGCATGATATTCATGATGCCGATACCGCCTACCAGTAACGCGATTCCTGCCAGAGCGCCGAAAACCGAGGTAATCACAGTCAGGATGGAACTATACATTTCCATTGTCTGTTCATTGGTTTGGGCCATGTATACTTTTTTCATTGAATGACGCATTTCCAAGAGATTAACACTTTGGCTGGTGGCCGATTGTAACTGTTCCTTACTTTTGACTCTCACGATAACCTGCTGAATTTCCTCAGTCCCATCCATATTCATCAGTGTCTTAAGCGGGATGTAAGCAACAGATTGCTGCATACCCATTAAGGAACCTGCAGGTTTCGTCACCCCACAGATTTCAAACGATACCCGGTTGATTTTCACGGTTTTGCCGACAGCTTGACTGCCGGAGCCGAATAACTCATCCGCCATGTCCTGGTCGATAACAGCCACTCGTCGACCGATCTGGTTTTCGGTTTCATTGAAAAAACGACCTTCATTGAATAATGTTGTTTGTATTTTAGTTAGATCAGAGCCCGTTCCGATCAAGGTGGCGTTTATTTTTTTACGCGGTGTTTGCAAAGCCGCCGAATAGGTCTGGTATTTGATGGGCACGACGAAGTCGATGCTATCGATAGAACGCGCTAGAAGCGTGCAGTCATCCAAGGTGAGTTTGCCCCGCTGTCCGTTGTCGTTGGCTGTTGCCATTAACGTAAAAGAGTTCGCTCCCGCTCCTTCGACTTGCTGCGTAATTGCTTTATTCATGCTTTGCCCCAACGTGACGATAATAATAACGACCATGACACCGATGATCATCCCCAGCATTGTCAGGGTCGAACGTAATTTGTTCACCCAGATCCCCTCCAGGGCTACAAGCAGCATTTCGGTAAACTTCATACCAACCCTCCTTGCTGCAGCCACTGCTCCAACAAATCCTGTGCATTCAGCGGAGCATCGACCATTTCATCACTGACCAGACGGCCATCGCGGAAATGGACGATCCGCCGGGCCAGCTGGGCAATGTCCGGCTCATGCGTAACCAGTACGATTGTACTGCCCTTAGCGTGCAGTTCTTGAAATAACGCCATGATTTCGTAGCTGGAAGCGCTATCCAGGTTACCTGTCGGTTCATCGGCTAGGACAATACTTGGTTTATTAATGATCGCCCGCGCAATTGCTACCCGTTGTTTCTGACCGCCGGACATTTCATTGGGTCGGTGATTGGCATGACTTATCAAGCCCACCTGTTCCAGCGCTTCAGCAGCACGTTTTTGTCTTTCTTTGCTGCTGACACCGGCGTATAAAAGCGGCAGTTCCACATTGCGCAAAGCACTTAATCTAGGCATTAGATTAAAATTCTGAAAAACAAAACCTATTTTGCAATTGCGTACCATCGCCAATTGATACTCATCCAGTCTCCGGGTATCCACATGATCTAAATGAAAGTTTCCTCCCGTCGGACGATCCAATAAGCCGAGGATATTCATCAGGGTGGATTTTCCTGATCCGGACGGTCCCATGACGGCTACAAATTCGCCGTCCGCAATATGCAAGTCGACTTCTTTAAGGGCTGTAAACGAAACACTTCCGGTTTTGTAGACTTTATGCAAATTATTAATTTCTATCATTTTACTCGGACCCTGCTTCCATCCTTAAGCTGATCGGAAGGACTGAGTATAACCTGTTCGCCCTTGCTCACCCCAGATTTGATCTCCATGGTGAGGCCATTGCTGATACCGGTTTCCACCGCTGTGAGATGCGCAACGCTATCCTTGATGATATAGACACTGTCGCCCCCATCGGCATCGATTAATGCTTCGACCGGAACGACCAGTGCCGTCCTGTCGGCGGTAGTGATTTCCAGATCAACATTGGATCCCGGGAACAACATCGAACCACTATCGATACTGATGATGACCGGAAGGCAGGTATCCATTTGGTTATTGGTGACTTTATTGATAAGCTCCAACCCCACCTGGACGACCTTGCCCTGATATTTTTCCCCAGGATAAGCATTTCCGCTGAATGTTACCGCTTGCCCCACTTTTATTTTCTTCGCCTCGCTCTCGGTAACACTGGCCTGTATATGAAGCGTCGACAAATTGCCAATCGTTAGGAGCTGGGTTGCCACAGTAATTTGATCACCCGTATTGACAGCAATGGACAATACTTGCCCGTCCCGGGGGCAAATCAGGCCGTTTCTGCCGACTTGGTTTTCAATTGCTTCTAATTGAAGTCTCGCTGAATCAACATTGGCTTGAAGCGATTTCAGCTTAGCCGGGGCGGCAGCCTGCGCCCGTTTTAGATCTTCCTGTGCTTTGGAATACGTGAGCTGGCTGAGATCGTAATCAGATTGGGCTTTATCCAGTTCTGCCTGGCTGGCTCCATCTATCTGAAAAAGCTCCTTCATTAATGTCAGGTTTTTTTTATTCTGGTTATAGGTGCTTTCAGCTTGAACAAGGGCAGACTGAGCTGCTGCCACTTCAGTCGACTGATTACCGGAACCAGCTTGGTAAAGTGCTGCCTCGGCCGAAGCTAGGCTGGCCCGCGCTGCCGCCAGTCTCTGATCCGCATCTGGGATGTCAAGAATCATGAGAACCTGTCCGGCTTTTACTTTATCACCCATTTTCACTTTAACATCGCTGACAGTGCCACTGACTTCACTGAGAACCGTTTCCCGGTTAGAAGTAAACACAGTGCCTGAGGCCGGTACGGTTTCCACTAAATGTTCTTCGGTTGCTGCGGTCGCGGAAACCTTGACAACATCTATATTATTCACCCGATAAATGTTGACAGCAACCAGGATAATGACCAGTATGACCGCTGCCAAGATAACGATTTTCTTCTTGGGACGGCGTTTCTTCCGGCTTTTCTCTGGTATCATATATGTTTCTTCTATTCCTATCGGTGTTCCCACGCAGTGTATCTTCCCTTCTCCATTCTGTTATACAGCCGCTCTGCCGCCTACTAAGGTACTGATAACGACAAACACAATCCAGATAACGCCAATATAGATCGCCAGGCCGCGGGGTTTCTTTTTCATCGCAATGGCTCCGCCGAGAATAAACAGGATTATGCCCCAAATACTAAACAGTTCTATTCTCTGAAGCACTCTGTAAAGAAAATTTGTCGTATCTGCCGTTCCCATAAATATGGCCAGGCTTGTCGTCACCTTCATCGCTGATTCATAACCGAGCGTTTTGATCAGTACCGTGGTAATAATTCCCAGTATAGTCCCGGGGATCCCGGAAAAAACAGCAACAGCAAATAATTGTTTAAATCGGGCTTCTCCCAGACTGAGATGATTATAAAGGGCCAAAATGGCAGCTTGGATTAGCCAGGTTACCGGCAAGGCAAGCGCTCCGCCAACAACCGCACCGATCATGATAATATTCATACTCATAGCAATTTGATCCGGTGTCGAACCGCTTTGAAGAAGTACTTTTTCCGTCATGGCCTTTGTCTCCGGAATAATGGCTAAAACGGATAGAACAGTAATAACGATGAGAATCAGTGCCAGCCATAAAAAACGCGGATCCTGTGCAATTGCCGTAAAGGCTTTGCGCGGTGACGTTATGACCTTGATACACTTTTCCCCAAGTGACATTTTTACTGCATCACCTGTTTCGTTGCCTGTTTCCATGTTATTATCATCTCTTGTTTCTTTTAAGTCTAAATCATCCATAGTGCACTCTCTCCCATTATCAAAATCTATAAAACTGTCAATTGTTACCTATTCTACACCATCGTCTATTATCCTCTCACCCATGAAATTTTCAGTCCAAATTATCAGGCACATTTCAGAATTAAATTTACCTTCCAAACCGACAGCGCATTTGTCCAGACCGTATTAGTTATCTTATTTTATCGGTTATCGGAACCGTTCGTTGGATTATCGAAAGAAGCATTTATCAAAAACGGCGTCCCTCTAGAAAGAGATCGCCGTTTATAATTGATGGTGTCATTAATTGGGGACTTTCACTTATTTTCGGCGTAAGACCATAGCTACAAAATTCATATATTTCCCTGCACCGGCCGCCATGGATTTGC